>NZ_QUGN01000001.1:289261-463308 GCF_003479085.1 Clostridium sp. AF19-22AC
TCCTTCGGGCAGCGGTTCATCATGAAGTGCATTATATAGCGAGATATCATTCTCTTCCGCCAGTGCGTCTTCGAAGAATAGGTCTACAAACATGCTGTTCTTGTATTCTCTGTTTTCTTTTACTGTCATAAGCACCCTCCTTTGTGCTTTGTTCCATTCACAGGAGAGGCTCGTTTTTGGGTAACTGCCTGTAGATTTTGAACAGCCACAGTTTCCTTATACATAGAGTATAAGAAATACAGCAGGTATAATCAAGCCCCTTCTTTTTATAAACGGAACGTATTTTAGTGTGAACTGTTTGGTAAAAACGGGGGAATATTCCCTTTTAGATGGTCTGTTTCCTGACCATTTGAATAAACGGATCCTTTTGTTTCATGGATAGACCTTCCATGAGCAGATTTAGAATAGCATACTGTAGATTAGATTACAATACATTTTCTTTGCATTGGCATCAAAATTTTGTTCGTAACATGTGGATATCTGTTGGATAACTATGGGATAACGAGGATAATAAAACTTTCCAGAAAGCTGTTCCGTAAATTGACTTCAGAGAGCAAAAATCCCACTATGATTTTTGCTCTCTGTTCCTTTGCATTTATAACATAAAGCATAATTAATCCCTTATATTTAGCACTTATTTTAAATATTAAAAAAAGTCTTTATTTTAGTGTTGACACAACGAAAAACATGCAGTATTCTACAGATAGAAAGATTCATTCAAAGGAGGTAAAAAATGAAAGCTGTTGCAAGTTTTGGCATCGTAAATGCCGACACAAGCGGACCAGGCGCCTTTTTAAGAGCTGCGAAATGGTATTGGGATGAGATAACGGATATGTTTCCGGCCGCAGGTTTTTCATCTATCATGATTCCTATGGTTCCTAATACAGAGAACGTGTCAAGAAATGGTGCACCGATATGTACAGCATCAATCAGGACACGCTTTGGTTCGCCAAAGGGGTATCTGAGTTACTTAAATGACAAAGGTGTAGAAAATGTGGAAGCCATTACCATTTCTGCCCAGAGCCAGTTTAATAGTCTTTTTGAGACAGGGCTCCCCATTGAGAAGTTTTTTGACGAGTTTTACGACCATGCGGCGGACACGGTAGAAGCCCTGCAGGAATTGAAAGGGAGCACGCTTCTTGTTTCACCGACACCGGGGATTGGCTTTTTGAATCAGACATTTAACGGTGATGAGAATCAGATAGAGAAGTTCCTTGCTGATGCTGCCCAATGTATGAACCGGATCGGCGCAAACTGCCGGAAGAACCAAATTAATCTTGCCATTCGCAATGAGTATTGGACGTTGATGAGGGGCACCGGAATTGATGCGTTTATGAAAATAGTTGACAAGGACCTTGTATCCTATGCTCCGGACCCTGCACATCTGCACATTGCCGGTGCAGACCCTGATGCTTACTTTAAGAAGTATGCCGGGCAGGCAAAGGCAGTCTGCTTTACAGATACAAAATTCGTGGATGAGTCAGATGTATATAAGACGATTTCACCGGAATTCCCGCAGGACGGACGCCTGCAGAGGGTGTATTATGATCTGGGATTTGGGGACATGGATTTCGAGAAGCTTTACGCAATTCTCAAAGAAGCAGATTTTGACGGTCCGGTCATTCTGGATTCTAAATATTCTCTGGATATTCCAAAAGGAATACTCAGGATGAGAACATTCTGGAACAATCTTGAAAAAAATTACGCTGCGAAGGAGGTTCAGTAATGGAAAACAGAAACATCAACTATACATACATGACTAATCTCTGGGGCAATATCAATTACAAACAGATTAATAATTTCAATGAATGGTATATGGGAGATTTTGGTTCAGCCTATTATTATCAGGATTGGGATAAGATCCTTCGGTATTTTGCCGGGGCAGGCTTCAAAGGAATTGAAATCATGGTATTCTCGGTCCCAAGCATTGTGAATGCATTCGGGTCGATGAAGAACTTCAAAGAATTTGCTTTGGAGAGGGGAATCGAGAGAATTACAGGTATGTTTTCCCATCACGTAGGTTCTCAGGATAAGAGAAATCACCCAGATATCTTTGCATACGAACAGCAGGCGATTGATGCACTCGCAGAGTGCGGCGGTATTAATCTCATTGTACAGCCGGCAGGACAGTATTACGGAACAGGACCTCTTGATGAGGAAGGGTTAAAGAACGTTGCAGAGTGTATGAACACAGTGGGACGCATGTGTGCCGAGAAGGGGCTGGCTGTTTCCATTCACAATGAATTCTGGTGTGCAGTCAACAAATACGACCATGAGAAGTTTCTGGAAATGACAGATCCTAATTATGTTTACTACTGCCTCGATACAGCCCAGGTAGCGATTATGGGCAAGGACATCCTGCATTTTTATGATACATATCATGACAGGGTTCAGTATTTCCATATCAAAGATACAACCTATGTAAATGCCCCGGATGAGAAACGTTTTGGGGCAGGAGCAGAATTCGATGAGCAGGGAGCCAGATGGTTCTGGGAGCCGGGCGGTGGTGTGCTTGATTTCAGGGGATTGTGGGAACTTATGAAAAAGCATAATCACAAAGGCTGGATTGGAATCGAGTCAGATGGAACACCGGACCCGTTGGCAACCATCCTGCTGACAAAGAATTATATCGACACAGTCCTTGATCCGATATACAAATAAAATTAAAGCAAACAAAAAAAGAAACACCTGTTCATTATTTTGAACAGAAATATAAAATAAATGATTTTCAGGAGGAAGAAAAAATGGATACACAGTTCGCAAAATTTTTACAGATTGGAATTATCGTTGAGAATGTGGAGGAAACAATCAAACACTATGAGGAATACGGCGTAGGTCCGTGGAGAGTCAGCCCGTTAGATTCCAATGAGTTCCCGGATTTCTCTATGAACGGAACAAAGGACAGACTTCAGACAATTATGGCATTCTGTGACTGCTGGGGATTCGAAATCGAATTGATCCAGCCGATCAGCGAAAGCCCATATAAAACATGGTTAGACGAGCATGGCCCGGGGATGCACCACATTGCACTGATTACGAGAGACAGCTTCGGCGAAGTGATTGAGCAGCACAAGAAACTTACAGGAAGAGATCCTTGGCTTTTATGTAAAGATCCTCAGATCGGAATGGAATTTGCATATCTTGACCTCCACAAGGAATTGGGATTATACCTCGAAGTATACAATGAGGACAAGAAGGGCGGCCTCGACGCTAACTTCATTCCATAGGAAAGTACGTCCTATGAAATAAAGAGCCCTCCCGGCGGGATGCGCACTGCGGCGTATAAGGCAGATGTCGCGGAGCGACCGCCGCAGGCGCGAGTTTCGCAAGCGAAACTCTATTTTAAACTGCCGGAAGAATAAAACGTGATAAGGGAGGAAATGAGAAAATGGAATATGTAAAGTTTGACGGAATAGAAAAAAAGGTAAGTAAGTTTTTTATGGGAACATTCGGAATGTTCCCGGATAATAAAGAAAAACATTTTCAGACATTAGATGCGGCATATGATCTTGGAATCACGGCAATCGATACTGCCAGGGCATATGATTCTGAGCCGACAGTCGGGGAATGGATCAAGTCCCGCGGAGTACGTGAGAATATTGTGCTTCTTTCAAAGGGAGCACATCCTACTGACTACCGTGAAAGAGTGACACCGTACGATATTGACTCTGACCTTGCGGAAACACTGGCAGAGCTTCAGACAGATTATCTTGATATTTATCTGCTTCACAGAGATAACACAAAGCTTCCGGTCGGACCGATCGTGGAGAAGCTCAACGAACATAAAGCAGCAGGCAGGATCAAAATTTTCGGGGGATCTAACTGGACCCATGAGCGTCTGGAAGAGGCAAATGAATATGCTTATGCACACAATCTCACGCCGATGTCAGTCTCCTCTCCAAACTTCAGCCTGGCTGAGCAGGTGAAGAACCCGTTCGCACCGGGATGTGTTACTATCGCAGGCAATAAAAATGCAGACGCACAGGAGTGGTATACAAAGAATCAGATGCCGGTACTGGCATATTCTTCACTGGCAAGAGGTTTATTCTCAGGAAGAATTACAAGAGAACTGCTTGCAAACGATCCGGAGAGCATTGATATGTTCTGCCGAATCGGATACTGCTATGAAGAGAACTTTGTAAGACTTGACCGCTGCAAGGAAATTGCGGAAGAAAAGGGATGCTCCATTCCACAGGTAGCGATGGCTTACGTACTCGACAGCCCGCTCAATGCGTTCCCGATCATCGGGGCTGCAAACAGAAGCGAGATTGAGTCTTCACTCGGTGCTTTAGATGTGAAGCTGACTCCTTCAGAGGTTCTTTACCTTGAGCTTAAGACAGATGATAGAAAATAAGCAGGGCCTGTGTTAAAATAGTATTTAGTAACACTTAAAAAAACTATAAAAGAAAGACGGTAGATGAAATATGAAAGTTGCTAATACTATGGAAATACGTTTACAGAATGCGTTTTATATCATCAATGAAATTGAATGTAACCCGGGGATCACGAATACGGAGATTGCTCAAAAAAGAGGATTAAGTGTACCAACGATATCAAATATCATGAACATCCTAAAGGGCAGTGATATCGTAATGACAACAGGGACAGGAGAATCTTCCGGAGGAAGAAGACCTGTTCAGCTGTCTTTGAACCCCGAATACCAGTATTCCATCGGAGTAAGCATCGCAAGGCATACGGTATACGTGTTGTTGATTGATTTTGAAGGCCATATCCATGAAAAGGAAAAGCATTATATCCAGTTTGTAGAAAACGAGGAATACTGGCGCCAGATTGACAGTCTGATTAAAGGGATGCAGGAAAGGGCGCCGATCCCATGTGGAGTGGGACTTGCGTTACCCGGTTTTGTGGATTATGAACAAAAAGTTATTTCCGATACCTATACTCTGGGGGTGCCTGAGGTATCCCTCGAGAGTATATTCCGGATTCTTGGGGAGCATGTGGCAATAGGGGATTCCTGCAGACTGGCAGCGATGGCACAGGTGTTTGCGAATACGAACGTTGAGGACAATTTTTTTATCCTGCTAAGCAGGCGTGTAAGCGGGATTTTGATTCACGACAGAAGTATTTTTAATTTGAAAGTTTCAAGTCTGGATATCGGTTCCATGATTATAGAACCGGATAAGAAGAAGCTGACATATGAGTCGTCAGGCAGTCTTTTAGGGTTATGCTCCGCAAGTACGATCATTGAAATACTTAAGAAAAATTTTCCGATCAGCAGCTACGAGGAATTGTTTGAAGAAATTGATAAAGGCAGCCTTGTATATGAAAAGCTCTGGGATTCTTATCTGCACCATCTGGCGATAGCAATATATAATATCTATGCTATTTTTAAAGTGGATATTGTAATCGGCGGGGAAATGGCAAAGTATATTGAACCATACACAGAGAAGTTAAACGATTTTATCAGTGCCCTGTCACCCGAGAGCGGCCAGACAATCAGAATCCACTGCAGTATATACGGGGATTATGATGATGCATACGGCGCGGCATTGGAAACAAGGTCACTCTGCCTGCATAAAATGCTTCCGGAATTATTTAAGAACTCAGTAGCCGCGGTGCCTGCCCGGAAAAAAGATGGAAAAAGAAAGAGCGTAAAAAAATAGAATATAGAATGTTATTCATCAGAAGTGAAGGAAGGGTTACTGCGTATACCGTGAGGGTAAACAGTAATCAGGAAGGAGCAGTAGATATGGTAGAGGGAAAACTTGGCAAGTATGCCCGCAGTGTTTCCATTATTGGGATTGGTGCAACCCCATTCTGTAATATTGATGAAGACCCGGACATGAAAGGGCTGACAGAAGGAGAGTTTTTCGGTCATGCTGCACTGATGGCGATGGAAGACGCCGGATTAGAGCCGAGAGATGTTGATTATTTTTATCACGGATCAGCAAATCCTAAGTTCTTTAATTTCGCAGCAACGCCAAATATGCAGGTTGCAGAGTGGTTCGGGATGCGGGGGAAAGGATCTGTTCATCATTCTGAAGCATGCTGTTCAGGTTATGTAGGGCTGGAAGAAGCCGTGAAAGATGTGGCGAGCGGTGCACATGATATTGTGTTAACCGGCTGTGTTGAAATGGCATGCGGTCTGCCTGTAATGGGTAAGCCTGCCCATATACGCAGAACGATAACGACAGAGGATGTAATCCCGGATCTGGAAGCCATTATGGACCGTGCATATACGCGTGCGTTAGGCGGCGGGCATATCGGCCAGGATGACTGGATGGATCTGTATCGGGATGAATATGGCCTGACAGAGACGCAGATTGATGACGTCCTCAATACGATGTCCTATCATGGAAGAAGGGCGGCTGCGCTGAATCCATTGGCAATGCTCCGCACTCCGTTCGAGGAAATCGCAAAACAGTATGGTTTTGATGATCCTATGGAATATCTGCGGTCACCTTTTAATCCTAAGACAACACAGTACCTCAGAGTTACAGGAAACGCACCAAGTGCGGACGGCGCTGCGTGTGTCATTGTATGCCCGACAGAGATGGCATCGAAGTTTAAGCAGAAACCGGTAGAAGTCCTGGGCATTGGCGCGTCCTGTCTGGAATTAATGCAGCCGCATAATGAGATGGAGATTACCAAAGAGGCAGCACGCCAGGTATATGAGACAACTGGATTGACACCGGAAGATATAGATCTTCTTCTTGTGAACGATTTTGTACTTTGTTCACAGCTCTTAGCAGCCGAGGAAGTAGGTTACCTGCCGAAAGGAGAAGGCTGGAAATGGGTAATGGAAGGGCGTACTGCATTTGACGGGGACCGCCCGATTAATCCGCATGGAGGACGCACATCCTATGGACATGCTTATGGCGCATCCGGAATGGCAGATGTTTACGAGGCAGTTCTTCAGCTCCGCGGCCAGGCAGGCTCACATCAGGTCAAGAATCAGCCAAAGACGGCAATGCTCCGTGGCTTCGGCGGCGGACAGAATTGTCGTATTCCTATTCTTAGAACAGTGGATTAGGGGGGAAAGACGTTGAAAATAGAAAAAATTGTAGAAAAATTCTATCAGGGTTTAGCGGAACATAAGCTTTACGGACGTAAATGCAAAGAGTGCGGTGCAATCGAGTATCCGCCGAGATATGCATGTAATACATGTGGATATCATGAAACGGAATGGGTGGAACTATCCGGGAAGGGAAAACTCCACAGTATGATTTTACCGTCCACTCTAAATGCAGACCCCTGGAATGCCAGCCTTGGTACATATGGGTATGGACTTATCGAATTGGAAGAAGGGGTTATGTTTAATGCTACGGTTTTCGGCATAAGCAAGAAAAAAGCAAAGAAATTAAGACCGCTGCTGCCTTTGCCGGTACATCCGCTTTTTGTAGAGAAGGATGGAGTGACAGTCGTATTTTTTGAACTGGACGAAGTAGAAGAGGGTTAGAGAACAAGGGGCCTTGTGAAAAGATGGGGACGCCTGCCGTGGAAGTTGACGGGGTGCGTGAGGGCGGCATATATCCTATGGAAAATGCTGACCGTTATGCTAAGCAGCAGTAAGAGGAAACACGCACAATCTGCCGGCACCATACGCATTCACCGCCTAATCTGATGATTAGGCGGCTCAGGCGTATTCAAAAGTTAATTTGGAAATTAACTTTTGTCCGGCAGATTGTGCGTGTTTCCTCTAACTGCTGCTAAAGCTTACTAAAAGCATTTGCCATAGGATATATGCCATCCTTACGCGCCCCGTCAACTTCCACGGCAGGCTGGTTCCTCCAGTCAGCAGGAAAGTCTTGTTCTCTGGAGGAACCCTTAAGCTCAAGCGCAGTGGATGTGTATTGGCTATGCGGATTGTATAGAAGGCTATTTAAATGATATTTTAATAAAATGTATTCTTTGAAAAACTTACTAAATTTCTGATTATCTTTTCATAAGTTGGTAAATGCCGATATATCCCGTATTTTAGGGCTTTATCGGTATTTTCTTTTTGGAAGATACCTTGCATAAGCTGGCATTTACCAGCATGAAAATGCAACCAAAAGTAGTAAATGAGTAGTAAATATAAGCTCCGATATTAACAAGCCAGTCTTTCCAGTTCTGCTTTTGCAGATTGAAATGTACCGTGTGCATAATAGCCAAGTGTCATGGTTATGTTAGCGTGTCCCATAAGATATTGCAGGGTGTTTGGGTTCATTCCTCTGTTTGCCATATTCGTACAGTAAGTATGTCGGAATGAATGTGGTGTGATGTTCGGTAACTTGTCCGTGTGATACTTGTTATACTTCTTAATTAGTCCTCGCACCATGCCCTCATAGTTTCCTGCAACTTTAGGTAAGCCCTCACGGTTCAAGAATAGGAAATTGCTATAACCACCTACAATCAACGGTTGTGCCTTTCCTCTGTTCTTTAGTATTCTTTGGATTGCTTGATAAGCCCGTTCTGTCAATGGAAGTTCTCGTTTTCCGTTTTTGGTCTTTGGCGTTTCAATATAGTAGCCGATTTCGCTGTCTTTCAATAACTGGTGGTCTATATTGAGTATTCTGTTCTGCATATCAATATGCGTCGTTAGTCCGCAAAATTCAGAAATACGAAGTCCCGTTTCCAGCAGAAGCACAACCTCATCATAATACTTGCTGTAAATCTTATCCTTTTCCATAAAGGCAAGCAGGCGTTCTTCCTGCTCTGGTGTAAGGATAACTTTCTGCTCCGTATCATCTTCCAGAACATCACTTAGCTTAAATTCAAACGGGTTCTTTCTGATACAGTCGTCTTGTATCGCCATGTAAAATGACGCTTTCAAGGAACGCTTGTAGTTATCAATCGTTTTATAGGCGTATCCTTTTTCGCTCATTCTGATAGCCCATTCTTTAGCGTCCGACTGCTTAACAGTATCAATCGCCCTCATACCCAATGGGTCATTTTTCAGAGCGTTCATAAGATACTGTCGTCCTTTTTCAGTAGCCCTCTTGATGTTCTTTCTTTGGCTGTTCTTCTTGTCGTAGAGCTGGCAGACTGTCATTTTACCGCCTGCTGTATCGATACCGTCGTTAAGGTCTTTTTTAATCTGTGTTTCTTTTTCCCTCAACGATATATCATCACGCTTTCCAGCAGGTGTCTTGTCTGTCGGTACAAGTTTCCAAGAATAGATAAATTGTGGCTTTCCGTATATATCGGTATATTTATAAACGTATCTTCCGTCTTTTCGCTGGCTCTCTCCATTACGCAAATTGCGATTTTTACTGTCTTTTCGTTTTACATTAGACATAGTGTAAAGCTCCTTTCCGTCATGGAACGAGCCGTGATACGCTATATTTATTATACCATATCTACGGCTCAATGACATTAGATTTCGTCCAATGTATCTATGATTTTTTCAAATTGTTTTCGCTTAATCTGAATACGGTTGCCGTTCACGATAACCCAGCCAGCGTCAAGATTTTCTTCGGCTAATTTACGCAATTTCTTTTCGCCAATGCGGAAGTATTTGGACGCTTCTTCAACCGTCAGCGTATATTTTTCCCAAATAGGCACATCAGTATTGTTCATAATCTATGCACCCCCCTTTACTGTGTGTCGTTTTTTACAAGCAGGCAGACGGCTTTGGAAAGCTCCATTAGTATCTCAACTATTCCCATTCTTGTGGGCAGAACCGCACCATGCGGACGTATCATTATTCTGTGAGGATAGGTCGTGGCAAAACAACTTTTCCAACAGTCGCTCTCGGATCACTGCGTGGGTCGCTCGCTTTCTTTTGAAAAGGTCGTGGCGTACAGTCCCCGTGGCTCGCCATCTCACAAACGTATCTGTCTGCTTTATTCAGTTGTCAAAGAGCTGTGGTGAAAGCGTGTTGCTTTCATATAAAAGCAGGTGGCAGAGCAGGAAAGAGGGGGATATTAAATCATGCTCCGCTAAAAACTGCTTATTCTTCTGGTTCTAAGTCCATATCTTCAATATCAAAACCTAAAATCATTTTGATAAGTGCTTCTCTGATACGTCCTTTTAATTCCATATCTACAACGATATAAACATTGCCGTATTCATCATAAAGTGAACGCAAACAGCACTTTGATATGTAAGGGTCATAAAATGCCAGTAATTTTTCAATCGCTTTTTCGTTTCCGTCCATAGCTGATGAAATCAAGTAATAAGACGGTTTCTTAAATAACTGTTTCATTTTCTAATGTTCCTCCTTGAGTATTTTTTTCATAGTTTCCAAAGCGTGATGTCGGTTTCTAAATACACCGCTTTGCGTGATTTTCTGCAAGTTGGCAATTTCACTTTCTGTCATTTCCAAGAAGTAATACATCAACAGAGTATTGCGTTTTCTTTCTGGAAGTTTCTTCAAGGCTTCTGCCAATTCATCATCAAGGACACGAATATCAATGCCACATACTGAAAAGATTGTATAATCTGTTTCGTAGTCGTCCCAAACAGCCATTTTATCAACAAGGACATCTGGCAATTCGCTGAAAGATATTTCTTTATTCTTACGACGGTTTAATTCCTTGTAATAATCTTTCACGACACTACGGACAACTTTCTTTAAACAACTTTCAAAACGACATTGAACTGTTTTCTGGAAGTCAGACGGTTTCATCAATCTCACCTCCTTTCCTTTATGATTTGAAAAGTGTTTATCCCTCTTTCCGCACCATATAAGGACAGCTAGGTGTGATTTAATGACCTCTTTTGAAAAATTTTTTAAATTTTTTCGGGTATGAAAAAAGCCCGCACAAAACATATAGTCTGTACGAGCCTTTAAAGCTAAAACATAGTAATATTGTATCATTAAGAATCACAAATCACAAGTGATTTGTGATTAATCACTTGTGATTTGTGATAAGTGATTTGTGATTAATATATAAAAGCCCTCTTTAAAGGGCTTTTATGTTTATTTTGAAAAAGAGATAAAATCAATATATCCCTTTTCCCCAATTTTTACAACGGCATTGTAGGGCTTTTTCTCTTTGTTTTTGATTCCTTTTACCAGGGTTTCTTTTCCCTCCAGTAATTCTTTTACATTCGTTTTGGTTAGTTTTTTCTTTCTAAAATGTTCAGCTAAAGTAAACTTACATTCAGGATAATTTGAACAACCATAAAACGATTTTTTTAATACAATATTGTTGCCACACTTAGGACATTTTCCTACAAGGGGTCCCGAGCGCTTAGTGGGAATTTGTACCCCTTATCGATACAAATTCCCCGTAGGCGCTAGGGACCTCTTTAGCTTCTTGGAAGCTGTCAGTAGTATATCTAATAATTTATCTCCATTCCCTTTAGTAACGTGTAACTTTCCAAATTTAAAAAAGCGACTCATAGAATTATTTCCTCCCGTTAAATAATAGATAACTATTAAAAATAGACAATACTTGCTCATAAGTAATGGTACTTAAATTGTTTACTTTGGCGTGTTTCATTGCTTGATGAAACTGATTTTTAGTAAACAGTTGACGATATTCTCGATTGACCCATTTTGAAACAAAGTACGTATATAGCTTCCAATATTTATCTGGAACATCTGTGGTATGGCGGGTAAGTTTTATTAAGACACTGTTTACTTTTGGTTTAGGATGAAAGCATTCCGCTGGCAGCTTAAGCAATTGCTGAATCGAGACTTGAGTGTGCAAGAGCAACCCTAGTGTTCGGTGAATATCCAAGGTACGCTTGTAGAATCCTTCTTCAACAATCAGATAGATGTCAGACGCACGGCTTTCAAAAACCACTTTTTTAATAATTTGTGTGCTTAAATGGTAAGGAATATTCCCAACAATTTTATACCTCTGTTTGTTAGGGAATTGAAACTGTAGAATATCTTGGTGAATTAAAGTGACACGAGTATTCAGTTTTAATTTTTCTGACGATAAGTTGAATAGATGACTGTCTAATTCAATAGACGTTACCTGTTTACTTATTTTAGCCAGTTTCGTCGTTAAATGCCCTTTACCTGTTCCAATTTCGTAAACGGTATCGGTTTCTTTTAAATTCAATTGTTTTATTATTTGGTTGAGTACTTTTTCACTCGTTAAAAAGTTTTGAGAATATTTTATATTTTTGTTCATGTAATCACTCCTGAAGTGATTACATCTGTAAATAAATACAGAAGTTAAACGATTTGTTTGTAATTTTAGTTATCTGTTTAAAAAGTCATAAGATTAGTCACTGGTAGGAATTAATCTAACGTATTTATTTATCTGCGTAATCACTGTTTTTAGTCTGTTTCAAAACAGTAGATGTTTTATCTACATTACGCATTTGGAATACCAACATGACGAATCCCTCCTTCTTAATTACAAATTTTTAGCATCTAATTTAACTTCAATTCCTATTATACAAAATTTTAAGATAACAGTCAAGAACATATCTGCACAAGTTGTAGATATACCATAAATGCTGATAATCAACATGATTACGCTTACCATCAAATAAGTAAGTGTTTCTTGCTTATTAAAATTATCCATAGTACAACGTGAATTCCAGAGAAAAAGAGAAATCGCACCAAGAATAATACTTAAAACAAAAATGACATTTCTTTTTTTACTGTCACGGAACATTTTCTTTTCATTTTGTTTGTCAAAATAAAGAAAATCACGTATCGTCATTTTACTTATTCTTCTTAATAGATTAAGCAAAACCAAAACATAAATAGTTAAAAAATAAATTATCAATAGTCCAATAGAAACGAAATTCAAAGAAATAAAGAGAGTTTTTGGAATACCCAGTAAGTTTACAATTACTAACGACACAAACTGGCTGAATAAAAAGCCAATAGGAATAGCTAATACAAATGCTAAAATTCCCAACAGTATATTTTCAATTACAACTAAGTGGGCAATTTCTTTTTTCTTAATGCCAAGAAGCATATATGTTCCTAATTCTTTACTTCTTTTTTCAAACATAAATTTCGTTGTATAGTTGATCAAAAAGCATATCACAAAAATAATAAGAATATTTACAGCGAACAATGAATTCTTAAATGCATCCATACTGGAACATAACTTTACAATTTCATCAGAATTTGCCACCAAATTAAAAGCAAATATAAGAGAAAAGGATGCAGTAACGGTTATCAGATAAATCAAATAATCTTTAATATTTCTTTTTGTATTTCTATACGCTAACTTACCTAACATTTCCCACTTCACCTCCGAGCAAGGTTAATATATCCAGTATTTCATTGAAGAAATCTTTTCTGCTTTTTTCCCCTCTGAAAATTTCATTGAATATTTTACCGTCTTTCAAGAACAAAATACGTTCACAGAAAGACGCACTAAACGGGTCATGTGTTACCATTAAAATAGTAGCCTGCATTTTCTTGTTGATTTCAGACATTGTTTCCAGTAATAATCTGGAAGCTTTTGAGTCCAAAGCTCCCGTCGGTTCATCAGCTAAAATCAGTTTCGGTTCATTGATTAAGGCTCTAGCACAAGCACAACGCTGTTTTTGTCCGCCAGAAACTTCATAAGGAAATTTCGATAAAATATCACGAATACCCAATTTATCGGCGATAGCATGAACTCTTTTCTCAATATCAGTAGGGTTCTGTTTGTTGATAACCAATGATAAAGAAATGTTTTCTCCAATCGTTAAAGTATCTAAAAGGTTGAAATCTTGAAAAATGAACCCTAAATTTTCACGTCTGAAATCAGCAAAATCTTTATCCTTGATTTTGGTAATATCTTGATTATTGACTGTAATGTGTCCGCTGGTTACAGTATCAATCGTAGAGATACAGTTTAATAGGGTAGTCTTTCCAGAACCACTAGCTCCCATGATTGCGACAAATTCGCCCTTATCTACATACATAGAAATACCGTCTACTGCCTTTGTGATATTTCCAGAGTTACCCCCGTAGTATTTTTTTACTTGCTCTAAATTTAAAATGTGTTCCATTAAAAATCGCTCCTTTCTTCCTGCCACATTTATTTGTTTTGGAATACAATTAAATTATAGCAAGGGCAGTATTCAATTACACTTACAGTTTTGAAAGTAAACAGAGAGTAAAAGAGCCGTGATAATGCAGATCACAATTTTGTGAAGCATTTCCACGACCCTTTTATTATAATTTTGCCTTTGTCTTTTTCGTAATGATATAAATATATTCTTCTGGTGTAGGGCGTTTATTCCCAAAATACTTTTTGAAATTTGCCTGCACCTCTGGGTCGGTGCTATTCATAGCTTCATCAATCGTAGCTTCAATATCCGCCCGAACATCAGCCAATGATACACCGCCAGCTTTTGCACCAGCTTTCAATGCCTTTTTTATATCTCTTTTGTTCAGTCCTATCATATTCATACCTCAATTCTACTTTTTAAAGCTAATAAGTTTTCCATTGTATTTTACAATGATGAATATGATATAAAACACTCCTACAACAATCAAAATAAGACCTATGTAATAGCCTAATTCAGAATGAGAGATTAAATTGATAATCGGCATAACAAGAATACCAATACTAACCAGTAAAGTGCCTATTCCTATTTTTTTTGTAAACACCTTTTTATCTTTAGGGTCAAGTTGTGTATAATGATAACCATGTAATAAAGTAATATTCTCTTTTATACCTATTTGATAAGATGTAAAAAGTAAAAACAATCCTATAACTATTTCAACAATCAATTCCTCTAATTCCATAATCGTTCTCTCCTTTAATCAAAATAAAATAATTCTTCAAATTTTTTATCTAAAGCTATACAAAGCACTAATGCCAATTTTGCTGTTGGATTAAATTGTCCAGTTTCAATAGAACTAACTGTATTCCGAGAAACCCCGACTAGTTCAGCTAATTCTGTTTGTGATAATTTTTTTTCTTTTCGTACAGTTTTTAATCTGTTTCGCAAAATTAAATGTTCGTCCATTCTATAAACCTACCATTAAAAATTTATAAAAGTAATACCCCATAAATAGAAAAAAGAATAAAGCAATAACAAATTTGGATTTATTTTTTGAAATATGTGCTTCATAACCCATAGAGCCAAATGCCACAGACCCAATAATTGTCATTATGTCATAGTAAGGTTCTTTACAAACTGCTTTAATGAAAAGAATTAAAATGCAGATAAATAAAACAAACATTAAGCCAAAAGATTTCCCTTGAAGTTTAATATGTTTTTCGTATTCATCAAGATATAGATTCTCTTTTTTGTTTTGTGATAGTATTTTTTCTTTATCCATTATATAACGCTCCCTTCAAATAATACCAAGTACACTTGTCATTTATATTATAGCATTCGGTCATTACAAGTCAATATTTTTGCACAGTTTTCTTGTCGTTTTGTAAAAGCGTGCAAATCTGATAGGAAATGCACGCTATATCATTTATCCTACAATCTTCCAGTTACTATCCTTATGTAGCACAAGCTCATACTGCGATACCTGCGTCGCTTTTGTCTGATTATCAATGAATTTTACCGCAACCTTGACTTTCACATTGTCGCCGTCCTTTATAAAGATAGGGTTTACCAGTTCAGAATAAAGGTAGTCCCTGCCGATAGGTTCAATCACATTTCCCAATACATAGTAAGCAAGCTCTTTTTCCGTCGCTGTTGGGTACAGCTTAAAGAATGTTTCCAGAAAAGCGGTAGCGTCATTTACCGTATCAGCGTCCACGCTTGCGTCTGCTTCTGGTGTCTTAGGCTCATAGTCTGATTTTTCAACTGCTGGTGCAAGGGTAGGGTTTTGAACGATTACCATATCCCCGTCTGCGTCCACATAGACTTTTACAGTATAGGTTGCTTTCACATTGCTTGTCTGTTCTCCCTCTTTTATCTGCTGATCTACTTCGTAGGTAGCAGAAAAAGTGTCCGCTCCCGATTGCTCGATATGCCATACAATCACATCTGTAACCGTGGAGCTGGTCGGTATATCGGTTCTAATGGTGTCTACATTTAAGTCCTGCAATTCCTTTGTCAGATAACCGCTGATTGCCTGCGTCCTTGCTTCGATAGCTTCTTTGCTGTTATCCCATGTGTAATAGGACTTCGCAAAGTTTTTCACGAAATTTTCTATCCCGTTGGTGTCCTGCAAGCAAAGTTCAATGATTTCTTTTTCATGGGTGGTGTGCTGGTCGATAGCCGTAAAATTCTTATACACCCCAAAGCTCACGCTTGCGACAAGCACCACCCACAACGCAATCACGGTTTTCTTATGTGTGCCTACCTTGACAGTACGCACCTTTTTTTCTTTTGGTTCTTTGATAGTTTCTGTCTGTTTCTTATTCTTCTTAAACATATTTTTCAAGTCCTTTCTATTGTTTTACTCGTCCTGCACCGATTAAGTGCTGTTGCCAGTAACTACTACTTAGGTCTGCATATCCTATCGGGTCGCCTGCGTGGTACATCTGTGTCGGCGAAACAAGAATACCGACGTGTGTTACATACGAACCAGCGTTATAGGTGGAATGGAAAAACACCAAATCGCCTGCTTTTGCCTGCGAGAGTGGCAGATGTTGGGTTGCGTCATACTGTGCTTGTGCTGTTCTCGGTAAGGAGATACCAGCTTTTCCATAGCACCATTGCGTCAATCCCGAACAATCAAAGGAAGTATTCGGGTTACTGCCACCATACACATACTTCCAGCCTTGATATTTCAACGCTTCATTCATTACCTTTTGTGCCAGTTCTCCCGATACCTGCGGAACTGCTAAATACTGATTGACTACTTCCACATAGAACATATTTCCATAGCCATACCGCCAGCCCCCATTCTTAGCAACGGCTATCGGGTTGGTGTAGGTTACTTTCTTTCCACCCGATTTCTCACGGGCGAAGCTCTCTGCAAGATTAAAAGTGTGTTTTTTTCCTTTTCCTGCCACATATCCCACATAGCCACCGCCATAGTTATAAGACTGTATCGCTACATTCAAGTCGTCGATACCTTGATTTTTGCAGGAAGAAAGCAGGGACGCAAAATACTTACACCCCTGCTTGATTGAGCTTTCCGTATCTAAGGAATTAGGCGGTAAACCAAGACTTTCCGAACTCTGCATAACATCTTCTGCCGTACCGCCACTTTCTACTTGAATGATAGCAAGTAACACATTGACATACTCGGAGATACCGTTTTCTCTGGCGTATTTTTCTACCATAGGCTGATGTTTCAAGACTTCTGCGGATAGGTTCATACCCGTAATGCCAGAAGAAAAATTGCTGTTCTCGTCGTCGCTGTCCGCACTAATGAGGACGCCAAAGAAAAGCACCAGAGAAAAGAGGATAGGAAACAGACTGCCAATGATAGCGATATGTTTCAGTTTCATTTTTTCTTCTGTCCTTTCTTCGTTACAAGGTTACGGGTTTTCTCTATGGTCTGCTGGTTCTTCTGGACGCTCTGGGTCTGCTGAACCTTTATCCTGCGGTCTTTGGTGTCATTCTGGCGTGTTTCCTGCGATACCACTTTTTCTACATTCTGCCTATGTACTGTCTGTGTAGGCTGGGGTGCTTTCTTATCAGAAGCACCAGAAGATAACGGACGCTCTTTGATAACATTTGTCTTGACTGGCTCACTTGCTTTCGGAGTTGGAGCTGTGGCTGGGCGTTTGACTTCCTGCATTTTTTCAACACTCGGCTTTGGAATGGTTGAAGCTGTGACTGGTCGCTCATGGGGACGGGTAGCTCCCGTTGTCGCTGATCCGTCAGCCTTTCGCTGTACCTGCCTTGCTTCTTGTGCCTTTTGAAGCTCCATACGTTTGTCAGCGATATTTTTCTTACGCTGTTCCTGCTTTTCCAAGCGTCCCGTCTGTCTGGACTGCTGTTCCTGCACCATGCCACGCTTGAAGTCGGACACGCTGGACTTTGCCTTTTCCTTTGCGGAATACACCGCATAAGCGGTCTGTGTCGGCATATCCTTGATATTCTCTTTGACAGCGTTTGCCTTGTCTTTCACTTTATTTTTCGTATCTAAAACAGCACCGACTTTTGAACCTGCACGCTGTCCCATGCTGGAAGTGGTATTGCCCCGATTTTCTTTAGAAGCCGTATTTTTTCTTTCGGCTCTCTTGCCAGCAACGGCACTTCCAGCCACCGCACCAGCTACACCGCCCGAAATACCGCCAGCACTTACCGCCCTTGCAATACGGTGTTCCATACGCCTAGCCCGATGTCGCATAAACAGATACGGTCTGCGGAATATGCGTCGTCCCATGCTTTGACTGTCGCCAGCATTAAGTGAGAACATACTCATTAAGTCGCCCAGCTTCATGTAGATACCAGCGAAACATACTATCTGCAAGAACGCCACCATAAAGAATGGGTAGTCTGTGGAAATGTTGTAAAACATACTGGAAATACTAAATGCCACCGTTACAATGAGCGTTATTCCTGCCCGTGTCATTATGGTATTAAATACTCTCACGATTGCCTGCTTTGCCATGCTTTCATAGCTCGGTATCATGGAAAGTAAAAAACTGATAGGTAAAAACATTGCAAAGATAATAAAAAGTATCTGGCTGAACAACATCATGCCCGTAAGCAAGAATACAAATATCGTGATACCCAAGTTAAAGAACAAGAGGAAGAACACCATACCCAAACGGTTCACGACCTGCGGTATTGTCAGATTGTTATTGTCGTTGTCCTCGATTTCTGTTTTCACGACTTCCTCTCTGGTTTTCCCGTCCTCGTCCTCTGGACTTGCCGATACGAGAGCTTCTACACGGTCTGTCCCGATTTCTTCTGCGTTGCTGTTCCCGAATTGAAGCAAGAGCCACGGCTGTTCCACTTGAATAGAAAATAGGCTGTCCCGTATCAAGTCCACGCTGTCCTTACCCTCGCTGTCGGAGTTAGGGAGCATGATTTTTGTTCCCAAATCCAAAGAAGCGGTACTGATGTCTGATGAAAATTCATTTATCTTCTTGATATAGTCGGGAGCATAAGCAATAAATGAAGCGGACAGCACGAACACCACCACAAAGTTGATAACAGCGTGAAGTGCTTTGCTGGTTTCCCGTTTTATCAGTCCCGTATAAGCAACGTACATTCCCACCACTAAGATAATGAGAAGCAGGAAACCAACATAGAAGCCCGTAGAAGAAAAGCCGTTCTCGGTAACGCCTGCAAGGGTCTGTATGCTCTTTCCGATACTGTCTGCCATATCATTGATGAAGTCCAGCTTATAGGCTTCCTGCACCACATAGCCCGTTGCATTACTCAAATACAAACTGATAGTCCAGACAAAGTTGGTAATGCAGTACAGCCCGTATTGTACCGATTTTCCGATACCGTCGAGCCAGTTCCACGGAAGCCACGACCAGCTATTATCGACGAAAAAATCAAGCTGGTAGTTGGAAAGGGGATATTTTGAATAAAGATTTTCTGCGTTTATGGTATCGTCTACAAGCCCCGTCGCATGAGCCACCGTCCCCAAAAGTGAAAGCAGGATAAGGGAGAGTGCCACCACGAACAGAGCCATTTTGAGAAAGTGGAAAATCTTCTTTTTTGTGAACACACCTTTTATCCTTTCTTTCATCACTCCACCTCATTTCTCTGTACGGGCGGTCTGGTATCAAAGGCGTGTAGCAGTTCTTCAAAGACTGGGTGTATCTGCACCACACCGACACGCCCGTATAAGTCCTGCAATAAGCATTGTCCGTTCTCCAAATCACGCAAGCGTTTCTGGTTGTTCTCATCGTCCTTGTCGATACCGAAAAACTCTAAGGTCTGCTTTATCTCGTTTATATCCGTGCTTCTAAATGCAAACTTTAAGCCGATATTGTTTTTCAGACTTTCCTTTGACACGTCATAGGCAGACTGGGTAACGAAATAAACGCCTGCCTGCATAGCTCGCCCAGCACGAACCAGCTTATTTGATAAGGTTTCTCCTTGTGCCACATTTAAGAACGCCCACGCTTCGTCTAAATCGACAATCTTAAAAATGCTTCTGTCCGAATGGATAAAATCAAGGGCAAAGGTACTAATCACAATCAGCATAGACACAGACAACAATTCAATGGTCGTGTATTCTTCAAAAGTGGTATCTTTATCTGGCAGTACAAGGTCGGCTACTTGAATGATATTGAGCTGATTATCCAGACTGATAGCATTTTCTACCGTACCGTCTGAAAACAGCAGGTGTGCAAAGTCGTAGTCCGTGAAGCTGTCGATATGGTCTGCGATATTTCTTGATATGGGCGTATCTTCACGGCGTAGCTCGTCTATCACATGGAGCAAGCCCCGACTGTCGCTCTGGGTAACGGAGCGTACTGCCTTACGAAGTACGGGGAATTTTTCGCCGTCCCTTGAAGAAATACCCGTAAGGAATGTTAAGATGTCGATTGCCAGACTTTCAGCGTCTTTTACATTCTTCATAATCACAAACGGGTCAAGAAGCCCTGCATTGTCCTTATCGCTGGTAAGATTTACGATATTGATTTCATGTGCAATCTCTGGGAGCGTTTCTTTCCAGTTACCACGCTCACTTTTAGGGTCTAACAGAAGTGCTTGACCGCCAAACAGCACCGCATAATATACCAGAAGATTGTTACAGAACGATTTCCCACCGCCAAGCGAACCGACAAAAGCAGACGCTAAAGCGTTGGTAACTGTACCTTTTACACCTTGACTGGCAAGGGACGGTTGCAGGTACACATTTCTTCCCGTATCAACAGAATAGCCCATATAGATACCCGTAGTTTCTCCTAACTGCTGTGTCGCACCAAAGCCAAGCCCAGCTAAAAAATCTGATTTTACATACTGCACATAGTCATTGATATATCGCTTGCTGGCTGGTAAAAATTCAGAATGAAGCCCCAGCATATCCCCAGCAGGACGCACCAGCTTTACATTGAGGTCGTCGTAAAAGTCCTTGACTTCATCACAACGGCGTTTCAGCTCGTCAAGATCGGGTGCAGACACCCGTATGACGTAGCTTAACTTATACATACTTTCTTTTGTCTGGTCTAAATCAGTTTCCAGCTCGTCCACGCTGTCTAAAGCGTCCACCACATTTGAGCTGGTTTCACTTCCTGCTTGATAGGCGTGATTATCAAGGTCTTTCAGTTCCTTTTTCTTGTTGCGGACGGTCGTTAATGCTTTCCGATTTTCCACGATTTCTACATTCATGCTCGTATCAACGGGGAATGTGAATTGCTGTTGCTGGAAATAGAAGATTTCAGACGACGGAAAATCAAGCTCTCCTACAATCGCATTGACGGTAAAATAGGACACATAGCTTTCCTTGTCCTCATGTTCCAATCGTAAATACCGCTGGCTTTCCTCAATCACACACCTTGTCGGACGGATAAGGTCGTAGTATTTTATCAGCGTCTCTTTGTTCAATTTTTTCTTTGGTAGCTGGTACTCATAATCTTCATAAGCGATACCGTCCCTGCCGTAAAGATGTTCCATGAGATACCCAAAATCATGGATTTCCAAGCGACGCACCTTAAAGCGACGGGAGATTTTATTTTCCAGTAACTTTTCCATTTTTATGTAACGGTTGATTTCATCATTCGGCATGGAAACAAAATCATTCATCAGCGTGTGGTTCACTTCATGGAGAAATTCTGTGAACGTCAGCCACACCGATTTTTTGATGTTCTTCAGATTGAGCTGTTCTTCCGTAACCATGAGCTTAAAGCCAAGAAAAAAGCGGTAGTCCACTTGATTGTCCCCAATCATAGATACTAACGCTTCGGTCTGTTCGTCTATCTTCTGGCAGGCAACTTCCTTTAATTTTCCAGTTACCAGCTTCTTTGACTGTTCCTGCATACTGCGGATTGAGCTTTCTGTGGCAATCTGCAACGCATGAATTTTACCCTCACGGGACTGTGCGATAAGCTGTCGGAAACTGTCATGCACGATAAATTTCTGCTCTGCGGATAGAAAAGAATAGTTGTATGGTATCAGCTCATAGTAGGCGAACACCTCATTGTCCTTGTTCCAGACAAGGTTATTGTCAATATATTTTATCGGGAACATAGTTCACACTCCTTACTGCCGTGATTGTTTCATTCAATATCTGCTTATGCAGTTTTACGGCTTTTCCTGCATAAGTGATTTTTGGTCGCAGGGCATAGGTTATCTGTGATTTCAAAAAGCTGTACGGCTTCTTTCCGTCAAAGGTTTTCTGCGACATGAACCAAGTGAGAGCAACGGGAATACCAAAGTATTTGAGAAATGCTCCCTCAATCATGGAAAGTGGGGGAATATCCCCAAACAGAATGATGATAAATTCCGTAATCACAAACCATGTAATCTGTGTAAAAGTAACGGGAAAGGGTAAGTTAAAGTCATTGATTGCATACAAGACTTTTTCCACGTTCCAGATACCCGTGTAGCTTTTAATCTTTTTCAAGTTCTTTCAGCTCCTTTCAAAATAGAAAAGGACAGCCATTTTCAGACTGTCCCTTAAAGAGAAATACGCTGTCAGTAGCAACAATGCTTGTCGCTGATCTTCCAGCGTTAATATGGTATCTCGCACATACCTCGGCTTGTTTCAATAAAGCAACCGCCCATATCCAAATCTCGCCCGTAGGCTTCATAGTCAATGTAATTCTGTAAGCTGGGTGGAATGTCCCCAAGTGCCTGCAATTCGTCTATGTAGTAGTAGGCAACATCTGTCATGGTTTCACAGTCGGGATAATAGTAAATATCGTCCTTATGTTCCACGACTTCTTCCAGCGTCCCATAGTGGCTGATAAATTCGTCCAGACACTCTACAATATAGTCGGGAAGTTCCTCTATCATTTCATACATCTCATTGAGTTCTTCAATGGAAACATACTCGCCAATCGCAATGGGAAAGTTGTCGGTATCATGGATAGCGTATTCCTCATACTGTTCATTCAAGCCGATTTTTTCTTTCACATCTTCCTCGTCAATGGGGAACGTGAACCAAGCACCGACTAAATAGCCCTCATTGTATTTGCCAAGATTAGCAATATAAACCGCCATATCATCAATCATAAGCACCACCTCATTTCCTACTCTGGCAGTTCAAAGATACCGTGTTCTGTTACTAAAAATTTCCCGTGTTCCTGCAAGTGAGAAGCGTAGGCTTCAAAGTCAAAGTAGTATTCTTGACAGTCCTCGGATAAATGCTTGAACATCGGGTCGTTCATCAGCTTTTGCCTTGCAACATCTATCATGCTTTTACAGTCGGGATAAACAATAATCACGTTCCTGCAAATATAAAGTGCTTCTAAATTTTCAAACACCGTAAGTAGTGATACATATTCTTCCTGCATATCACTTGAAAGCTGGCGGTACATAAAATCTAATTCGTTGAGCTGGTACACGCTGGTGTGTTCGTGGACTTCATCAGCATAAGGCAACACCTTTTCGATAATACGATAATCCCCACTTTCTGCACCGATACCTAACTTTTCTTCAAACTCGGCAACATCTATCGGCAGGTCGAACCAGTATGATATTGTTTCTTCGCCAGTTGTTCCTCTCGTTTCCACCAGCACCCTTGTTTCCTGCATTGTTCCTCACGTCCTTTCTGTTGCTTCATCACATCTTTTAAGCTCTGGTACGACATACCAAACACATACTTTGAAAAATCTTCTAACTGTTTTATATCATAATTCGTAAGCGGTAATCGCTTCATTTCATGCCACACTTTACGCTTGTAAGAGGGCAGGTTAGAAATATAATCACAGCCGACGTTTGCCTGCATATCCTTAAAAATATCGCTCATTTCATCACTCCAATCTGATTTTAGGTAAGAAAAAAGCAGTCAATCCTAAGACTAACTGCTTTATGTATATGGATATAATTTGATTAAGTTTTAAAACCAGTTTGTTTTTTCATCTCTAAATTGAGGGTTATCGCTGTGTTGATATGGATTATAGTTATTCAGATTGCAACCATATTCTTTTAATGATTTGATTTTGTTATCTTCTGTCCATTCAATTAAGGAAATACCGTCAAATTCTTCAACGCTTCCCGTATTCATTTCATTTTTAAAATACCATTCTACGACAGTTTGATTTTCTTTATGAAAGAACTGTTTAATATCCCAAATAATGACTTTACCACGAGTATTCCATTCATTAAACCAATGTTTTACTGTTTTAAGATTTTCATATTTAGGACACCAGCTTTCCGTATAAACAACATCTTCTGTAAAAATTTTATCTATTCCTAAGTCTTGCTGTTTCAACCACATATCAAACCATAAACGAATAATTTTTTCTCTCTCATTCAAAATAGAACACCTCGATTACTTCTTTTTTCACATTATAGCACCCATACATCAGCCCCACAATAAAATTTTATGCACCGATAATCTTATTGAACAGCTCTAACAGTACATCTTTCACACCGCCAGCATTGAATACCAAGCCGACAGCAATCAAGGCAACTACCAAGAAACCGATAAGTTTTGAAAACTCACGCTTGAACCCTAAGTAGATACCGATAACCACAATCGACATAAGCACTAAGCTCTGTGCGTTGCTTAAAAACCATTGATACAAATTTTGCCCGAAATTCATGTTATTTGTCCTCGCTTTCTTTTAATTTCTTCATTTCATAGTCAGCTCCTTTGCCAACACTTAAAATACACATCAAGGCTACGCCGATACCCGTTCCAACAGATACCAGCAGGAAGTCTTTCAATAATTCCCACATTTTTTCATCACTCCTAACTTTCTACTAAATCTTTTGCAGGGGTCGTCTGCTGTTTGATTATCATTTCATGCTTTTCTGTGAGCTTTGCCTGCTGTTCGATAGTTTTCATGTAGTCTGTTCCGTTTCCCTTATCAATCCTTTTCAGCATTTTCAAGGTCGGTGCTACCTGCCGTTGTACCCACCGCAATGTACGGTCTAAGGTGTAAGGCTCTGGCTTTGTCGTCAGCTTCAAGCTCTGTCTGTTATCGCCGATAAACCACGCCCAGCGGTCATTGAGTTTCCAGTCATTTTTTCGCTTGTCTGCTTCTTCATCAACAAACCGCACATACTGGTTGATGATAGAAAAGGCAGTCTGCTCTGCGTCATAATAGGTCAGCAAATCTCGTACTGCATAATAGGCACGTTCATTTCTAAGCCGTATCTCAAAACGGTTGATAATGTCGGCTTCTTCCAGCGGTGTCCCTAACTTGACGTACTGCTCATAGTCCTTTTCATAGATACAGAAATACACATCTGATTTTAGCGAACCAAGATAAAGGGTGCGTCCCATATATTCTCTGTCGTCCTCTCTATGCTTGATAAGCTCGCCCGACTGATAAAACTTATAACTTCTGGACTTTCCGATATATTCCCGTTTCCTGCATTTTTCCGCAAGCTCTGGAATATCCAAAATACCCGTATGGTCGTTGATAGCAAGGTCGATACGCTTCATCACGCCACCGTCTATGAGTGCGTCCATGAGAAAGTCATACCAACTTCTTTGTTGTGCCAGCAGGTAACTTTCAAACTGTCGGCAACCACGCCCCTTTAACTCTAAAAGGACACCTTTTTCTTCGTCAGCCGACGTATAGATAAAGATGTCCCCTAAAGAATAATGCTCCGTATAACTGTAATGTCCGTAATCTTCATGGAGCATATAATTGATATTCAGTTTTAATATATCTTTGATGATGTGCTGTATATCCAGCGTGGGAAAACGAATTTTCACATAATCAAACAGCATGGTAAGCGGTACTTCTGGATTGAACCTTGCCAGTTCCTTATGCAGAGTTTCCAGAAGTTCCTTTGACGGCTTCATTTTTCCACTTTCTATCTTGTTGAAATATTCCCTTGTGATACCAGAAGCCACCGCCAGCCTGCCTTGTGAGATACCGTAAGCAATCCGTTTCTCCCGTAATTCTTTTATCCGTTGTTCTTCATTCAGAACCATACCCCCAATCTGTAAAGTGTGAAGTTTTTTAAGGCGACTTCACAGCCGATTTTTGCTAGAAAACCATGCCAGAAGCCTTATGTTTCCTATGTTTTTTGTCTATTGTCTATTTGCAAACGTACCCCTCTGTTAGATACCGAGGGGTTTTACCTGCTGGCGTGGCTGACGCCACACCAGCAACGGCTAGTCCGTGCCGTCGCCTTTCGCTTCGCACGTCGCCGTCCCGTCCTGCCTTGCTTGTGCAAGAGAGCTGATAGTCTGTAAAAAATCATGTCCTTTTGGGACTAAAGGCGTGTAAAACTCACTTATGACGCTTGTTCCCACATCACAATAGCCACGCCCCTTGATACGCTTCTGGAAAAACTGCTTTTTCACATCTGAACCAAACAGCATACCGTAACCTAATTCGCTGATACGCCCAAGTCCCACACGGAAATTGAAGTTATCTCTGATACCATCTGAAAAATACTTTGCGTCTGGACGCTGGCAGGCAACAATAAGGAAATAACCTGCTTGTCGCCCTAACATAACGATTTTCTTTAACTGGCTAAGTAAGCTCACGCTTTCTTTTGTCCCCAACATTTCAAAAAACGCTACATATTCATCAAAGATAAGAAAGCAGGGTGGAAGTCCCAGATAGGCGTAGTTTTCGCCCGTCTTATAGTTCGGGTGTTGCTTCATTTCCTCACTTCGCCGTACCATGCCCTCATAAAAGGCATTGACGCAATCAATCATTTCTTCTTTGGTGTGATAGACATTAGGCATGACTGTTCCCAAGTCTGCAAGGTCGCTGTTCTTTGGGTCTAAGATATAAAGGACAGCGTTGGTATGCAGTAAGGCTTCAATGAGCGTCAGCAGAAAATAAGTTTTACCGCCACCAGTCCCACCAGCAATCAAAGCGTGAGGGAGTGCGTCATATTCCCACACAAGATTTTTCATCAGCCTAAGACAGCCGTTTTCTGCCCATACTTCATCAATGGTAATGCGGTTTGCTATCATGTCATAAAGCAGGGTGTATTCAATATAGCCGTCATGTAAGGTCTTGTCGGTCAGCTCGCAATACAAGCCACTTTCCAATTTATCCTCTAACCGTAAAAGCTGGTCTTGATATTTTCCTAACGTGATTTCACAGCGGATATGGAGCAATCCCTTTTCCATTTGATAATAAATCTTTGGAAACCAGACGATTTTTTCCCTTGATCTGCTTTGCAGGTCAGTAAAAAAACCGCTGTCTTGTACGGTATCGGCTTCATACCACTTATTTTCCAGTATCATTCGTGCCAGCTTTTGACGGTGCAATAGCTTCTTGAAACTGTCGTAACAGAAGCGGTAATACAGAAAAGCGACCAATGCACAAACACCAGTCGCTATCAGCACAGTTATGAAGTTGTAAGGGGAAAGCGTCAAGCCGTTTTCTAACAAGCTGAAATGTTCCCAGTCGGTACGCATGAGCTGTTTGATGTTCAGTAGCAGAAGAACCGCCATGAATACAAACAGAAGCGTCCCTATGGAAAAGTGGTAGACAAGGTGCTTGTCGCTGGCTCTGATACGGTGTCCTTTGTTCCAAATCATACGCATAAATCAATCCTTTCTAGGTATGAAAAAAGCAGTCAATCCTAAGACTAACTGCTTAATCAACAATAAAGTGTAAATTTTATTGTTTCTTTTCTTCTTTTTTATCTTTTTTATTTTTTCTATCCCACCAAGTACCTGCTAATGAACAACTTCCGCCCATAACTATAAAGCCAATCATAATAAGCCAAAATTCCATGATTTCTCCTCCCTTTTAATTTGTTAAATGCTGGCAAATAAAAATTACAACAAAACATATAATAAGTGCGATTACACCTGCAATGAATGCAAATATGATTTTTTGATAATTTCTTTTTCCTATTTCTTGTTGTGTTTCATCATGCGTTAATTGCTTTCCGTCAATAAATGCCAAAATTTCTTTATAGGTTTGAATGTCATGGCTCTTTTTGAATTTTTCAATCTTACTTGCCGTATAGAGCGTTATTGCAAACAAGCATAACCAAATAATAATTCCTATATTTCCCTTAATACTAAATAAAGGATAGGCACTTATGGCTACGACTATCAATTCAATTAGGAAAACTACACTTATCACATTAAACTTTTTAATAGTTGCTTTTTCTACAATCTCCCTCATCTCCTTTATATCTTCTTTTATAAAATTATCTAAAGACACATTGAAGATATTAGATAAAGTAATTAAACTTTTAACATCTGGACAACTTTTATTTGTTTCCCAGTTAGAAATTGTTTGTCTTGAAACAAATATTTTAAGAGCCAGTTCTTCTTGAGAAATTTTTTGTTGTTCCCTAAATTTTTTAATTTGTAATCCAATATCCATCTTGAATCTTCTCCTTTATTGTATATGAATATAGCTATTTTGTCTGTCAAAAGCCTTTGACATTGCCATTTTCCCTTGTCAAAATAGTTTTACATGGCTTAAAACAGAACTTTTCAACTAATTATATCGGTTCTATATATAAGTTACAAGAAAAATATGGGCTCACATTTATTTTTTCATCTGTCCTTGCGGTACATGGTTCTGTGGATTGCCTGCGTTCTGATTGCCTTTATTCTTCAACACAATATCCTCTGCCTTTACATACCAGTCCACATCTGCACCCGTATAGGTTTTTCGTGATACCGTATCGGCTACTGGATTGACAAGCTCCACAACTGCATTGTACGGAAATTCCCTTACTGGTACTTCTGGCGGTACAGACACGGGGATAATTCCACCATGCAGACTGCACTTCAAATCATAGATACGCTTTTTAAGCTGGGTACTCGGTGTCCCGTCCTCATTCTGCAAGAATACATCACGCACTGCTGTAAATTTTAATTCTCCAAATGTTTTCTCTTTGTCAATAACAAAACCGTTTGATAATCTCATAATATTTTCACTCCTTTACTTTTCTTCAACTGCTACAATATCATCAGCAAGTAACACATAATCGGTATGTCCCATATCCCCAATTGCGTAACCTCTGCCGTATAATTTCGGATTGACAAGTTTTACTTTCTGTTCATACTTGAAATGCTTTTCGCCAGCCTGCACGGGAATTTCCACGACAACATTTTCGCCTTTCTGCACATCAGAATAAAGGTTGTAGCTTCGTCTGGCTAAGACCCTGCGGTTATTTTTATCTCTTTCAAAGATAGGCTCGCTTTCGCCTGCAAATTCAAGTGTTCCAAAAGACTGTGCCATATCTGGCACGACATATTTCATTTCCATATTGTTTTACCTCGTTTCTTTCTATATTTGATAAGTTTTTGATAGTGATTTCTTATTCTGGCGGTTAGGGAAGTACCAGCAAGTCCCCAGATAGTAAAGGGTAAAATAAATGCTTACGCACCCTTGACTATCCGTGTTCTTGCAGGTAAGTAGCAGACAAGCCAGAATAAGCGGAAGTCTGCCGACACGGTATCGGCGGAGAACGTGATTTTTCTTTTCTCATATCGTTACCGCCTTATGATTTCTTCATTTTACGGCGTTTGCAGAAGAAGATACCTGCCAGTCCAGCACCAGAAGTTAGTAATAATGCAAGCAGTCCGTAAAGGTTCGTGTTATCGCCCGTTTTTGGACTGTCTGTTTTATGCGGTGTATCTGGTGTCTGTGGTGTTTTGGGTTTCTCTGGTTCTTCTGGGACTTCGGGTTTTTCCTTAAAGGTAATCGTCTGTCCCTCGTTGTCAATGTCTTTATGCTCGGTAACTTTCTTCGGCTCGTCTGGATTGCTTAAATCGTACAATTCTTCAAAAGTTACAAGCTGTTTGCCGTCAAGAGAAGTAGCGTCAAAGGTAAAGGCAACTTCCGCTTTCATAGTTTCGCTGTCTGCGGTAAAGGTGTAATCACTTTCCACACGTTTTCCATTGATAAGAAGCTCTGCATTTTCTTCTTTCAACATCTGCCAGCCTACAAGTTTGTACTGTGTGCCGACTTCTAAGCCCTCTAAGGTTATGGTATCAATGATTGTTACCTCTTTTCCAGCTTCAAGCTCTTTGTTGCCGTCCTTATCGGTAGCAGTCGTATGAATTTTGATGATACGCTCTGTGATAAGTACCGTCTGTCCGTCGTCCTCAATGTCTTTATGTTCCGCAACTTTTACGGGTTCTTCTGGATTGCTCAAATCGTATAATTCCTCGAATGTTACCAGATTTTTACCGCCAAGCTCGGACGCATTGAATGTATAAGTAATTTCCACTTTCATAGCTTCATCATCAGCGATAAAGGTATAGTCATTTTCTACACGCTTTCCATTGATAAGAAGCTCGGTGTTTTCTTCCTTTAACATCTGCCAGCCTTTGAGCTGATATTTTGTGCCTTTTGTAAGTCCGTCTAATTTGACGGTATCAACGATTGTTACCTCTTTTCCTGCAAGGATTGTCTTTTCGCCGTCCTTACTGGTCGCTGTGGTATGGATAGAGATTTCTTTTTCGTATTCATCAGTCAAAGTACCTAAATCAATCACAAGGTTATTTCTTGATACCACGATTTCAAAAGGTGGGATAAGCTCAAAGCCTTTGTTACTATCGCAACGCATTTCTTCAATGATGTAGGTATCATAAGGCAACGCCCCTTTGCTGTCGTCTGGTTTAGAAGTTCCAAACCATACACCGTCCTCGCTGGTCTTTCCTGCGTTGGTATTATGCTTATGAGAAGCCCAGTCAGAAGAAGTGGAGAATTGCCCGTTATCATCAGTTACCACAACATGACTTTCGCCCGTTGTCTTGCTTGTGATCCTAAAGGGAACATCAGCAAGACGCTTGTGTGTGCCTGCTCCGATTTTTACGCCCTCAATATCTCCACGCTTAATCTGATTGTAGATAGAATGGGCTTCGTCGGTTAAATCAACGATTTTTCCATTCTCTGTGATTGCAAAATCAATCGGTTTTGCACCGTCTGTCAAATATCCGTTTGGAGCTTCACTCTCAACGATACGGAATTTTCCATAAGGTAAAAGGTCAGCAGACGTAGAAGCGACACCCTCAATGTCTGTATGGATTGTCTTTACCACTTCATTTTTCTTGTATAGCTTGCCCTCAACCAGTACCGCATTATCATTTAAGGAAATGATGTCAAAGGCAGTATCTTTCAAAGTGGCACTTCCTTGTGGTTTTGTATCGCCCGTTTCTAAATCTCGTTTCTGAATTTTCACACCGCCACGGATAACCTTGTCTGATACAGAAAACTGGTTACTTCCAGTCAATACGGCAAGGTCGCCGTCCTCGGTAATCTGTGTTACATATAAGCCCTTAATCTGTTCGGACTTATCGCCAGCCTGCATATATGCACCGTCCAGCAAGTAACCGTTTGGAGCTTTTGTTTCTTCTACGGTTAGTGTTCCAAGTGGAAGAACGGCTTTGCCGTCCTGCATATAGAAACTGTCGCCAGATACCTTGTATGCGTCCGCTAATTTTGTAACATAGTGGATTGTACCGTCGCTGTCTGTTTCGGCGATTGTCTTTGTAACCCATGTTCTTGTAGCTTCGGCAGGGAGATTGTCTTTATTGTAGAAGCCAGTATAATACTTCCATGTAAATTCCGCACCTGCTAAAGAAGCGTTCCCCTGCGGATTGTCTTTCTGTGTTTCCATATCAATCTTGAAGAGTTCAATCAAAGTGTCTGTTACCTTTGGTGTATCTGATACGTTCAAGGTCGCTGTCTTTCCAGCTTCAACCTTTAAGGAATATATATTTGTATCAACCTTATATCCTGCTGGTGCGGATAATTCCTTGATATAGACTGTGTCAGCCGTTACCTCTACGACATCTGTATTTCCGTTTTCATCAGTCGTAAGGGTGGCAAGCTGTTTCGTGCAGTCCTTATCAGCAAAGACACCGTATGTCGCACCAGCGATAGAGTAATTCCCGTTACCGTCTGTAATGCTGGTATTACTGGAAGTCTTTTGAAGTTTCGCATTTCCAACATTGAGTTTCGCCCAGAATTGTCCCAATTCCTGCCCCTCGCCAGAGTAGATATAACCGCCACATTCATAGCGTCCTTTATTCTCTTTGACAAAGGCTTTTGCACCAGCGAAAACTTCGTCCTGCGTTGCCTTTGGAATTTCATCATAAGAAGCTCGCACGTTATCGCATTGCCAGCCAAGATGTACGCTTAATCTCTGCCAGACAACAAGCTGTCTTAAAAGGTAGGCGTGGTTTTTGCTTATTCCGTTGTGGCTGTCTGTGTACTGTTTTACATATTCGATAGATAAGGCAACGTCGCTTATCTGGTCGGCACTCATACGGGTGCTTGCGTCAGCTCTGGTCTTGTAGCCATTCTTAAAGTCTGTGTTAATGTCGATACAGTAAGCGTCCTCGCCCTCAACGGTCAAATGTCCCTCATTAAAGGTAGAACCAATCGAACCGTCATTCATTACTTTTTCAACGATACCGACACGCTCTTTTGACTCCGTCCAGTATTGCTTACTTTCTGCATGAACGGGTGTAGTCGGCAAAGCAGTAACGACAGTTGCAAGAGCTAAGAAGCCCGTACACAATCGTTTTAACATCTTTTTCATAAATCTAATGCTCCTTTCATTTTTGGTAATAAAATAACCGTCCATAATGAACGGCTGAAAATAGAAAAGGAACGTCATTTTAGGCGTTCCATAGTCTATGAGTTATTCAATTTTTCTTGTTTCAATACTGATGTGCTGTACCATATCTTTGCATATCTAGGAAAACTTGCGTATCAAGGCTCATTCAATGGTAGTAAATAAGTAGTAAATTGATGTGTTTGTTTCCTTGAAAATGCTGATAGATACTGTGTTTTAGCGGATAATCAGATTTTTATTGTGTTTTTGATATAAAAAAATGTATTATGTTGCAATTAATTAAATATTATAAAAATGGAGGTAAAATGTTATGGCAAGACCGGTTACGTTGATGACGGCGCAGTGGGCGGATATCCCTTTTGAAGAGATGTGTGTGTTAGCAAAGAAGATGGGATATGACGGATTGGAGATTGCATGTTGGGGAAGTCATATTGACATTAACCGTGCAGTGGAAGACCCGGACTATGTGGAATGGATTTTAAACACATTGAAGGAAAACGGACTTATCTGCAAGGCAGTCGCTGTTCATACAATAGGACAGTGCGTCGGAGATTATGATGATCCGAGACTTGATAATTTTGCACCGGCCGAGCTGGCCGGAAAACCGGATGAGATTCGTGCATGGGCAGTTAAGACGATGCTTAATGCACCGAAAGTAGCTAAGATGATGGGCGTTCATATTATCACGGGATTTGTGGGATCACCAATCTGGAAATATCTTTACTCTTTCCCACAGACAAGTGAAAAGATGATCGAGGACGGATATCAGGAAATCTACGATTTATGGAAACCTATCATGGATGAGTGTAAGAAGTATGATGTGAAGTTTGCGCTCGAGGTACATCCGGGAGAAATTGCATTTGATTATTATTCAACAAAGAGATTACTGGAGAAATTCGCTGACTGTCCGGAATTCGGAATCAATTTCGACCCGAGCCACTTGATCTGGCAGGGTGTTACACCACATGTATTCTTAAATGATTTTATTGACCGTGTATATCATGTACATATGAAGGATGCAGCCGTTACATTAGACGGAAAGAGCGGACTGCTTGGTTCCCACATCGACTTCGGCGATCTGCGCAGAGGATGGAATTTCCGTTCTTTAGGTCATGGAGATGTAAACTTCGAAGATATTATACGTGTGCTTAACGCATATAACTATCAGGGGCCGCTTTCTGTAGAGTGGGAAGACTCAGGTATGGAAAGAGTTTATGGTGCTACAGAAGCAGCGGAGTTTGTCCGGAAAGTAGATTTTGCACCTTCAGATGTTGCTTTCGATGCAGCGATTGCTAATAAATAGCGGTGAAGGAGGTTAAGAATGAAGAAAACATTAAGTTATGGAATGGTAGGAGGCAGCCTTACAGCTTTTATAGGGGGCGTGCACAGAGTCGGTGTTGATTTTGACGGGAGAGCCTTTTTAAAGGCCGGATGCTTCAGCCAGAATGAGGCTAAGAATAAAGAATGTGCAGAGTTTTATCAGGTAGATGATGAACGTACTTATAAGAATTTTCATGAGATGGCTGAAAAAGAAGGCTCGCGGGAAGACGGAATCGACTTCGTGACGATAACGGCTCCGAATGATGTTCATTATGAAGCAGCAAAAGCATTCCTTGAGAATGGAATCCACGTACTCTGCGAAAAACCTCTTTGTTTTGAGATCGGACAGGCAGAAGAACTGAAAAAAATTGCGGAAGAGAAAAACCTTCTGTTCTGTGTGAACTATTCTTACTCAGGCAATGCAATGGTGAAGGAAGCGAGAGAATTGATTACAAGCGGATACATCGGTGACGTGATCAATGTAAACGCAGAATACCTTCAGGAATATCTGGTTGATGATATCGGTGCCGGAGACCAGGTGATGGTAAAGCTTTCTTCATGGAGAAAAGATCCTGCCGTGGCAGGTATTTCAAACTGTGTGGGTGATATTGGAACACATATCGAAAATACAGTAAGCTATATGACCGGATTAAAGTTAAAGAGAGTTGCGGCAAAACTGGATTACTGGGGACAGCCGCTGGACCTGAATGCAAACATTCTTGTTGAGTTTGAAAATGGTGCACATGGTGTATTCTGTTCATCACAGGTATGCGTAGGCCATATGAACGGCCTTGTAGTGAGAATTTTCGGGACAAAGGGTGCAATCGAATGGATTCAGGAAAATCCGAATATTCTTTATGTGACCCTGAAAGGACAGCCGACACAGATTTACAACCGTGGTATGGGATATGTCACAGAGCGCACAGCCGAAGTCAGCAGAATTCCGTCCGGCCATCCGGAAGGATTGTACGTGGCATTTGCTAATATTTACAGAGTCTGGATTTCCAGTATCCTGAAGTTGAAAAACGGTGAGGAACTGAGCGGTTATGACTATGATTTCCCGTCTATAGATGATGGAATTGAAGGCGTTAAGTTTATTCAGGCTTGTGTGAAAAGCAGTAAAAATGACGCCGTATGGACAGAAGTATAATGTAACAGTAACAACAGTACAGGAAGGTCTGCGTATTTACTGCGCAGACCTTACAAATTTCTGAAAACAAAAAGGAGCAGCCATGAGTAAAACGATGTATCAAATTTTGATTGTTACAGGAATTGTAACCTCGGAGCATGACCCTAAAACCAACAGAATGCTGAAAAGGACTTTGGAGTCAACAGGCAGATTCCAGGTAAAGATTACAGAAGAATTCAGAGGCGCGACAGCAGAAACATTAAAAGGCTATGACGCTGTTCTGTTCAATTATGATGGGAAAGCTGACGTAAAGGCTCCGTATATCCCGTTGGGAGATACCGCAGTAGAAACTCTATGTAAGTTTGTAGCAGACGGAGGCGGAATCATTATCTATCATTCATCCGCGATAGCACAGGAAGAGGAATTCCCTGATGAATTTGTGAAGATGATAGGCGGCGCTTTTAAGTTTACCAATGGAGGACGTAAAAACCCTAAGCTGTCATTTAGAGTAGACACCGTAAAGGGCGATCCCATTTGTGAGGATGTACCCGATTACTGGTATACTGCACAGGATGACTTATTTGTAAATATCAAATGGCTTGAGGGGAATCAGGTGGATGTCCTTGCTACTGTTTATGACGGTGAGGAGGATTACGACCTGAACCGGATGCAGAAACATCTGGCGAAAGACTATCAGAATATCGATTTTTCAAAACTGGAGAATCTGAACAAGGATCATCCGGTGATCTGGAAAAATACATACGGAAAGGGACGCGTTTTCGTCCCGTTTATCGGCCACGGAATAGATACCATACGCAGACCGGAATTCGTCTCCATATTTGCACGAGGATGCGAGTGGGCGTGCTGCGGGGAGGTTACCATTCCATATCCAGATATACAGGAAGAAAAAAGATTTGCCGTGTGGCCGTACTATGATAATATTTCACTGGCAAAAATGGCAGAACTGACAGAAGGAATTTAGTGGAGGAGGGCGCCTGCCGGGGAAGGGGACGGAGGATGACGGGAGTATCTGACCTGTTTGAATGACTGCCCGCTATGCTAAACAGCAATAAGAGAGAATACGCAAAATCAGCCGGAACCGTACGCATTCACCGCCTAATCTGATGATTAGACGGTTCAGGCGTACTGAAAAGTTAATTTGGAATTAACTTTTCTCCGGCTGGTTTTGCGTATTTTCACTAACTGCTGCTAAGCCTGCTCTATGCATTTCAAACAGGTTAGATACTCCCGCTGCCCTCCGCCCCCCTTCCCCTGCAGGCTGGGCTCATCCGACTTGTAGTGAGAACCCTTGCACTGAGGAGAATCCTAAACGATGCTCTGGGTTTGAGGTGCAATTGTTTTGCGTTCAACGATATGTGTGGAGAATATGACGTTTCGGATACAAGGATTATCTACAGGACTTTTTAAATGCAGTTTATCCAGCAGGATCCGGACGGCCTCCTGACCGAGTTCCTCACGGGGGTAGGAGATGGTTGTTAGGGGTGGGTTCACATATTGTGAAAATTCTATATTATCACACCCAATGATCGATATATCTTCAGGAATCGAGTATCCGAGTTCCTGGATTGCTCTCATGGCGCCGATAGCCATTCTGTCATTCGCTGCAAACACTGCTGTAATATCAGCGGTGGAGGTTAATAACTTTTTCATTTCCATGTAGGCGTTCTCCATATCCCAATTAATATTGAGCAGCAGGGAAGGGTTCAATTGTCTGTTGTTGGCCAGCATGGCCATTGCATATCCGCGGAAGCGGTCTTCATATTCCAGAATACGTATTTTATCAGGTGTGTAACCGCTGATATCTCCGATGTAAACAATCTGGCTGTGTCCCAGATCAATCAGGCGCTGGATAATGGAGTATACAGTACTCTCAAAATTGAGGGATATCTTGTCATTCTGGAATCTGCCATATCCCCGGAACATCTCGACAGCAGGAATCTGTTTTTCATAAAAATACTCGTATATTTCTATGGGGACATCGCCTATAAAAATAACACCGTCACAGGCGGAGGGTTCTCCCTTTTCACGCACTGCGGAATCAGAAAATTCCTCTGCTGAAAGCGCAAAGCTTAAGTTACATTTCTGCGCAATCAATTCCGACTCTATTCCCTTGATAATATCGGAAAAATAACTGTCGTCAAAGGAATGCTCATCTTTGGTTACGATATAACCGATATTCTTTGTCCTTGAATTAGTCTGGGACTTGGTTTTCCGTTTTTTTACCTTATAGCCGAGTTCTCGTACACTTTCCCAGATCTTTTCCTCTGTTTCTTTTGAAACGTTCATTGTTTTATCATAGTTTATAACTCTCGAAACCGTGGTCAGGGAAACGCCTGCCTTCTCGGCTACATCACTTAGTTTAACCGCCATTTTATAACCATCCTTTTGCTTATACCCAAAGGTGATAAGCATTTTACTAAAATCTATAAAGCTATATTAACATACTATTTTCTGGTTTTCAATGGGTTCTTTCGGAAATCTAAATTTTAGTAAAAAATGTAATAGTTTATAATACATGTAAAATATAGTAAATTCAATAATGGTAAATATTTCCACTGAATCAGAAAGAATGATAATTTTAGTAAAATTAGTGTTGACAAATTTACTAAAATTATATATATTAAAATAAAAAAGGAGGTAACGGAATGGAAGAAAAACAAAAGAAAACGAGTTATGAAGCGAATTGGGAATCTTTAAAGCAGCATGAGCCCTCGGAATGGTTTAAGGATTCAAAGTTTGGTATTTTTGTACACTGGGGTGTGTACTCGGTGCCGGCATGGGCGCCGACCAATGACTGCCAGATCGACCAGTATACGAAACTGCATGGGACTCACCCGTATGCGGAGATTTACCTGTATTGTATGAGGTTCAGGAACAGTCCTTTCTGGAAACACCACGTAGAGACGTATGGGAGCAATTTTCATTACGATGACTTTATACCGATGTTTCAGGCTGAAAATTACCATGCAGAGGAATGGGCAGACCTGTTTAGGGAGGCAGGGGCAAAATATTCAGTCATGGTTACAAAACACAGTGACGATTTTGCCATGTGGCCTACGGAATATTCGGACAGGAATGCATTCAAAATGGGACCACATAAGGATCTTGTCGGGGAATTTGCGGAGGCAATGAGAAGCCGTGATCTGAAGCTCGGGTTATATTTTACATGGTGTTTTAATGTCTATTACTCACATTATCCGAGTTTTCCGTATACGGATTATATCCATGCGCAGGCAAAGGAACTGATCGATACATATCATCCGGACCTGTTCTGGCCGGATGCAGAGTATGCGGTGCCCAGACAGAGGGTTCCGGCAGAGCTATGGAGAAGCGAGGAGATGATTTCCTACTTTTATAATCAGGCAAAGGACCCGGCACAGGTACTTGTAAATGACAGGTGGGGAAAGGTTGATAATGAGCGGCTTCTTGGAGACTATATGACGCCGGAATATGCAAGCATGGATGGGATTCCTGAATTTTACTGGGAAACGACGAGAGGGATCGGACGGTCATTTGGCTATAACCAGATGGAAGGCGAAGAAGATTATGCCAGTGTGAAAGAACTTGTGCACATTCTGGTAGATAATGTAAGTAAGAACGGCAACCTGCTATTAAATGTCGGACCGAAAGCAGACGGAACAATACCGGATATACAAAAGAACCGGCTGCTTGGAATCGGCAGATGGCTGAAGAAAAACGGAGAGGCTATCTATGGCACACGCCACTGGGTACACTTTGGAACAACAACAAAAGACGAGATCCCCATCAGGTATACCAAAAAGGGGGATACGGTTTATGCGATTGCTCTTGAGCGTCCGACAGGAAACCTGAGTATACCGTATCTGTATGCGAAGGACAATACGGTAATCAGGGGTGTGGCAGCGAACCGGGAACTGGAATGGCGGCAGAAAGGGAATGAGCTTGAAATTATACTGCCGGAAAACCTGGAAGAGTCAGAGGCTTATGCATTCTCGATCAGCCCGGAGCCATACTGCCTTATAACGGAGGAGAATAAGCCCAAAATACTGAAGGTAACAGATCTTCAGGTAATGGGACTGGATAAGCACTGGTAAAGGAGGAGAATTTTATGAAAAAGTGTAGGATTTTGAGTGTTTTATTGTGCGCGGCTATGCTGGTAACAGGGCTCGCGGCATGTGGAAAATCAGACGGGGATAAGGCTCAGAAGGATGGAGGCGGTGATGGGAAAATCAAACTGACCTTTATGGGGTGGCAGCCTGAGCTGCAGATGATGAATGACAAGATGCTTCCTGTGGTGAAGGAAAAATATCCGGATATCGAGATACAGGTGGAGATACTGGAATGGTTTGATTACTGGGATAAACTGACGATAGACTCGGCAGCGGGGGATGCTGCGGATATCGTTGCGATGGATGTAGACCATATTGCGACTTTTGAGGATTATTATATGGGACTGGATGATCTGGCAAAGGATGTGCTGGGTGATGGCTGGGAGGACCAATATAATGACGGCATATTGGATGACCTGCGCGGTGTGTCCTCAGACGGGACACTAAAGATGATGCCGTCTGATGTGACAGGGCTCTGGTATATTTTCTACAACAAAACAATTTGCGATAAGCTGGGAGTCGAACCGCCAAATGGGGAATATGAGGATCTGGCAAGATTTGCGGCGGAAATCAAAGAGAAAGACTCATCTATACTGCCAGTAGCATTTGCAGCAAAAGAAGATGTGAATCTGGGTTATTTCTATCTCTGGCTTGCAACAAATAATCAGCAGGGGATTGTTCAGGATGCAGTAGAAGGAAAAGCGTCTTTTACAGATGATGCCTTCGTGAAAGCATTTGACCAGCTCCAGAGAATGTATGATGACGGGATTCTGGCAGAAGAGAATTTCGGACTGGATGCTTATCCGGGATGTGATGAAGCTCTGAAGAATGGAAACTGTGCGGCTTATCTGACAGGAGAATGGTACCTTGGCAACTATCTGATGGGAACTTCCCTAAAGGGGACACCTACGGAAAATGATGAGATGGGTGTTGTTACCATGCGCAATGTGCAGGGCGGCGAAACCTGTATGCAGAAATATACTTCATTCGGATATGCCATCAGCAACGAATGTGAATATAAAGAGGAAGCAATGAAGATTCTGGAAGAATGGACTCAGGGAGAAGCAGCAAATGAATGGATGAATTACATGGCCTGTGTCCCTGCAGCAAAATCTGTATCGATTGATGTCGGCAATATGAAATCCGAGGAGGCAAAGAAGACTTATCAGAAGGCGCTGGATGACTTGAATCAAAATCCATCCGTTCTCCGTTCAACATTAAATATTGAACTGGATAATAAAATAGGTGAGGCTGTTGTTTCGGTTATGCGTTCAGGTCTGGACGTGGATGAGGCGTTGAAACAAATACAGGATACCGCAGATGCAGTGAGGTAACAGCGGTCTTAAAGGATGTCAGGAAGCAGTGTCCTTAGCTTCCTGATATCCGGGTAAAAACGGGAAGGTGGCATGGATGAGAAAAAATAAATGGAATTCATATTTATATATATTGCCTGCAGTTGCATTCGTTAGTGTTTTTCTGATTTATCCGATTCTCTTCAACCTGATATCCAGCTTTACAAAATGGAAGGGGCTGAATTTCAGTGCGGCAGAGTTTGTTGGACTCCAGAATTATGCAGCTTTATGGAAGGATACAGTTTTCAGGAATGATTTGAAAAACTGCATTTTCTTTATGGTGCTGACGCTGTTTTTCCAGATGAGTATCGGGCTGCTGCTCACGGTTCTGCTGAATATGAAACTGGCAGGGCACCGGTTTCTGGAGACAGTGTACTTTTTTCCGGTTGTGTTGTCATCTGTTGTGATCGGGTATACATTTTCGCATATCTTCGAGCCGAATTTCGGAGCCCTGAATACATTTTTACAATCGGCCGGGCTATCAAATCTGAAGAGGATGTGGATTGGAGACCCAAAGTACGCTATCTATGCGATTCTGATAGCCAATATTTACCAATGGGCGGGTATGGGAATCATATACTACAGGGCAGGTCTGGCAGGGATTTCAAAGGATATCTATGATGCCGCTAAAATAGACGGGGCAGGATTCTGGCAGAGTTTTTTCAAGATTACAATCCCGCTGCTTAAAAATATCCATGTGATTATCCTGCTGATGGGGACTATTGGGTGTCTGAAATTCTTTGATCTGGCCTATATCATGACGAGCGGGGGACCGGCCAATTCCACAGAATTCCCGCTTTTGTATCTTTACAGGAAGTTTATGAGAGAGTCGAACAGCGGGCTGGCAAGTGCGGTTGCAATTATCATTATTATTCTGGCAACTCTTATGTCGGCGGGAATTTTGAAAATTACGGGGAACGGTAAGGAAGAGGGCGAATTATGAATAATGCAAAGAAGAAAAATTTACTGATTGAAGTGATATTGTTTGCTGTCGCTGCGGTCTGGATTATTCCAGTATTGTCAACGGTACAGATCTCTTTGAAAAATGGCGGGATTCAGAATTATCAGGATGTATTTGCCACAAAAATCAATGAAGTAATGATTCTGCCGAAAATGATATTGAATAGTGTGATTGTGACAGGCGGAACGATCCTGATTGTTATGGTATCTGCAACACTGGCTGCTTACGCATTTTCAAAGCAGGTTTTTCGCGGGAAACATTTTTTCTTCGTCCTTCTATTATCCTGCTATGCAATCCCGATGCTGTCCACACTAATTCCCAATTCACTGCTGATGAAAAGCCTTGGCCTGCGCGGATCCTATATCTCCATGATATTTCTGCTTGCAACGGCGAATATTCCATTGGCAATTTTAATCTTCAAGGGCAATTTTGACGGGATATCGAAGACATACATAGAAGCAGCCGCAATAGACGGGAGTACGGATCTGAAAACATTCCTCTTTATTATTCTGCCGATGTCAAAGCCTGCAGTCGTAAATGTCCTTGTAGTACTTTTTATACAGGTGTGGAATGATTTCCAGATACCACTGGTTTTCTCTACGAGTCCGGAAAAGTATACACTCACCCTTGCGCCGACATTCTTCGGATTGACACAGAACCGTCTGGACCTGCCCCATTTGTATGCTTCCATTGTAATTATTGCCATACCGGTTATTGTCTTTTATATGTTTATGCAGGATAAGATTGTGGAAGGAATGAGTCTGGGAGGGTTAAAAGAATGATAAATATAAAAAAAGAAATATTGCTCGTACCTGAACCAGAGTGCACAGATGATACGGGGAGAATCCAGGCAGCGGTGGATAGCTGCAGGGAAACGGGTGGCAGGGTAGTCTTTGCACCGGGAAAATATTATACAGGGACGATACATTTGTGCAGTAATTTGATGATAGAATTCACAGAAGGCAGTGAAATAATCGGAAGTGACGATCTGGCGAAGTATACGGTTCATGAATACAGCCACCAGTCAAAGCAGAATTACTGGCAGAGTCTCTTTTTTGCAAGAGATGCGGTACATGTGGTGCTAAAGGGAAAGGGCCGGATATCCGGTCAGGGGGATCATTTTCCATATGGACTGGAGGCATACAGTGTGGATGATCAGGATATGGCACCAGTCAGGGAATATAAAGTAAGGCCCAGCCTGCTCTATTTGAAAGGCTGTACAGATGTGAAAGTAGAACAGTTAGAATTGAGAGATGCCGCCCAGTTTGCAGTGCTGACAGAAGAATGTACAAAAGTGGAGTTTCGGGACATCAGTGTCATTAATAGAAAGAACCAGAACACAGACGGGTTTCATTTCTCCGTGACCAGAGATATTATGATCGAGAACTGCAGGCTGGACTGTGGAGACGATGCGGTCGTCCTCAACAGAAGCGCCGTCGGAGTCAGGATCAGAAATTGTGATATTTCATCCAGATGGGCGGGAATACGGATCGGACCTTTTTCAGATGGAGAGTTTACTAGGATTGAAGTCTGTGGCTGCCACATTCATCATACTTACGGATGCGCTGTAAAGATACAGGTAGGGGAGGGCGGCTATGCTCATGATCTATATTTTCACGATCTGGTGATGGACGAAGTTACAGGACCAGTTCAAATCAGGCTGTGTCATTTTCCGGGGTGGGAGACGAAAAAAGAAACAAACATAAGTCCTGGTAGAATTGATCGCATTACCTTTGAAAGAATCAGGGCCAGAGTAATCGCCGAGGGAAAACCGAAGCCACATGAAGTGCCCGTATTCAACGGAGAAAGATATTCCTGTGTTCAGGTTCAGGGACTGGATGAATATAAGATAGGCCGGCTGACATGCAGGGATTGGGGCATTCAATATGAGGGCGGGTATGAAGATACGGCATATAGTCTGCATTTAACAGAAAATGCAGACTACAGATATCCGGAATATTTTATATTTGGGATTATGCCATGTTATGCCATGTATGCGGCCCATGTAGAAAAACTGGTGCTTTCCGGTCTGCATTTTTCTTGTGAAAAAAGGGATGTCAGAGTGCCGTTTGTTTTTCATGATATAGCTGGAATAGAAATGACAGGAATACAGACAGAACAATAAACACGACCAGTAAGGAGAGACTATGGAAAATGTGAAATTATTTGGAGCGGCAGGGGACGGGATACAGGATGATACACAGGCGATACAGCACGCGGCAGACCAGGCGGCAGCAGCGGACGGAGAAGTTTATTTCCCGGAGGGTACATACCTGACAGGGACACTATTCTTAAGGAGCGGCCTGCATATACGGCTGAGTGAACGTGCGGTACTGCTGGGCAGCCCGGAAATTAAAAGCTATAGTACGAAGACACATTATAATAGGTATGCAGGAGAGCATTTTCTGGACAGATGCCTCATTTATGCGGAGGATGCGGAAAATATTAGGATATCGGGCGGGATAATTGACGGCAATGGGGCTGCCTTTTATGAGGAAGGAAATCCTGATATAGTGCATCCGATGTTGTTTCGCTTTTTGAGATGTAAGAATATCAGGATGAATGATCTTAATATTCGTATGCCTGCCGGATGGAGTACGGCGTTTCTTGAATGTGAAAACATCCGGATATCCGGAATCAGTATCATAAGCAGACACTTTAATGGTGACGGGCTGGACTTCGACAGCTGCCGCGATGTCCGGGTGTCAGACTGTATGCTGGATACCAGCGATGATTCCCTGTGTATTCAGAATTCAGTGGCGGAAAGGGTAAGCCAAAATTTTGTGATCAATAATTGTATTATGAGAAGCAGGTGGGCAGCAGTCCGCATTGGTCTTTTAAACAGCGGAGACATAGAAAATGTGACAATATCAAACTGCATCTTCCACGATGTCTTATGCAGCGGACTTAAGATTCAGGCGGCTGAGGGCGGCAGAATCCACAATATTATGATAAGCAGTCTGCTGATGAAAAATGTCCCCAGACCGGTATTTGTAACATCGAATTATTGCAGGATGGGGGTACTGGATGATAGTCCCCACGATGGTGAACGTGGGATTGACGGAGTATATTTCAAAAATATAGTGATTGAGAGTGACCATACAATGAAATCAGACCCGGCAGCCGGATTTATCGTTCTGGGGACAGGAAAAAGGAAAATAAAAAACATCCGTTTTGATGATATTACATATCACGCACCCGGAGGCTGGAAAGACATACCAGACAGCATACCGGAACTCGAAGGCAAAAGACCTGAATACTTTTCAATCGGCCAGATTAGTGCATCTGCATTTTATGCAGCACACATAGAGGGGTTGCATCTGGAGAGATTTACATACAGCTTTACAGAAAAAGACGCAAGACCCCCTATCGTTTTTAACGATGTACAGGTAGTCTAGTACTAGGGGGGGCTTTCGAAAAATCACAGAATTTATCAAAAATGCCAACTTACGGGAGAAGAGAACGGGGACAGCAGGAAGCATATAACCTGTTTCTCTTCCGTTCTCTTCTACGTTCAGCAGGTAAAGCCGCTCAGAGAGATTCAAAACTATATCCAGTGTATGTGTATTAACTTTAATTGATATGATATTCAGAGAGTGGTTTTTCAACAGCTGGCTGCCTGATTCGTTTTAGAAGGACATCATCGGAATCTTGGGAGTTTGCCTTTACAACATTATAAATTTCTTCAAGATCATCTGCAGATTCTTCTAAATCTTCTGCTATTTCTGCTAATGTTTTTCCTTTAAGATATTTTTTCTTTATCTGTGAAATTAATTTTAGAAATTCTCCATCTTCAAGCCCAGCCTTACGACCTTCTTCAAGTCCTTCCCTGCGCCCTTGGTTTACAGCGGTCTGCAGCCGGCTTATTTCATCACTGATAGCCATCTCGCGGCGCAGATATAAGTAGCGCTCGTTTTCATCCTGGTTTATTTTCTCCAATTCGTCTTTTGCTGCCTCCATATAGGGATTCCCTTTGGTCTCCATACATATCGCCTCCCAGCTTTTTGCCGCAATAACCTTCGCCCATTTGTAAAGCTCCGGTTCCTGTTCTTTTTCTGCTTCTGTTGCATCTTTTAATTTCTTTAATTCTATCACATGGAACTGGAATTTACTACTGTATACTTCATGAGGAAATTGTTGCCGGATACCGTTATTTGCCATATATAAGAGGCAAAACGGCGTTTGAGAGAAAGGGAAATCCTGAACTATAATTTAGTCAACAAATCGAATCGAATAGAAAGGAAGAAGCACATGAAAGAGACCATAGCTGATATCAAAATGCGTCGGAGTGTAAAGGAGTACAAGAAGGAGCAGATTACGGATGAAGAGCTGCTTACTGTTCTTGAGGCTGGGATGAATGCACCGTCCGGGGGGAATAAACAGTCACCCATTTTTATTGCAGTACAGAATCCGGAATGGATTCAGAAGCTTTGCAAATTAAATGCGGAGATTGCAGGGGCTCCGGAAGGGTTTGATGTATTTTACGGTGCGCCTACCATTATTCTTGTATTAGCCCAAAAGGGAGTTGGCAATCCGGTGGAGGACGCAAGCCTGTGCCTCGGAAATATGTTTAATGCAGCGTATGCCCTTGGCCTTGGTTCACGCTGGATCAACCGGATTTATGAAACCTTTGAGACTGATCTGGGAAAGGAACTGCTCAAAGAGGCCGGATATGAGGGCGAGTACATAGGTGTCGGGTCCTGTATCCTCGGATATCCGAAAAACGGGTTCCCGGAACCAATCGAAAGAAAGCCGGATTACTATAAAATTATTAAATGATGTTGGGGTCAAAAGGTATTTTGACCTCTGATGCCTACGGATTTCTCCGCACTTCGTGCTCCCGAAATCCTAAAAACATTCGAAATCCGCCCTAATCGGGCTACTTTCTCATGTTTTACGGGTCCCAAAGTCATCCAATTGCATGCGAGCATGCATTGTATGACCTTTTGACCCTGGCATTATCAAATAATGAACTTCATTCATGCACTGTTTTAGGAAGCGGGGATTGCTGATGAGAGAAATTATGCATCTGGAGTTTATTACTGACCGGGAAAGCAGGACGCATCTGCATCAGGATCTGGAAATCATCTATATTCTAAAAGGGGATGTTGAGATCCTGCTTGATAATAAAAGTTACAAACTTTCTGAAAATGACTTTATCCTGATCAACACGAACAAAAAGCACTGGATCAAAAGTGGGAAAAATTCGGTTCTGGGACTTCGATTTCTCATTGATTACCAGATACTGACAGAGTACATGAAAACAAACCAGCTTTTATTCTGGTGCAACACAGTAACGGATAATGAGGAGAGCTATACGCTCCTTAGGAAGATCATGGATCAGATTCTGAGTCTGTATTTTGACGGGGCAGAAGCAGATGCGTTCCGTATCAGAAGCCTGATGAATGAGATGCTCTATCTGCTGACAAGTAACTTCCTGGTCAGGAATGAGATGAAGAAAGCGGCGTTACTGAACAATGAAGAAGATGCCCGGGTGATTGAAATCAGGAATTATATATTGACGAATTACCAGAAACAGTTAAGCCTGAATGATCTGGCAGAACAAATGCATCTGTCAAGTGCACATTTATCCCGGTATATAAAACAGAACTTTGGAATTAGTTTTCTTGAATATTTAAACAATGTACGTCTTTTCCACGCCGTAGATGACCTTGTGTATTCCAATAAAAAAATCATTAATATTGCGATTGACAACGGTTATCCAACACCTACAGCATTTAACAAAGCATTTCGCGACTGCTACCAGATGACACCGTCTGAGTATCGCAGCAAAGCGAATGAAACAAATGTAGATGATGGTCAGATGACCCGAATGACAAAAGAAAAACAAAGGGAATTGAAAAAGATCATCAGGCAGAAAAAGAATTACTTGAAGAAGGAAAGCCTACAGGACCACAGTCTTCTTGTTGTAGATGCAGACCAGATCAGACCGCTGAAAAGTGTATGTAATGAGATTTTAAACGTGGGTGATATTACGAACCTAATGCGTTCTGATGTACGAAGCCAGATACATTTTTTACAGAATAAACTGAATTTTAAATATATCCGGATGTGGAACATGCTCAGACAGCTTGTTTATAAAGATGACGAGGAGCATATACAGCTTAACTTTACCCAATTGGACCGCATTTTGGATTTTTGTTTAGAGATACATTTAATTCCCCATATAGAAATCGGATATAAGCCGGTGATTCTGATGGAAGGGGCAGAGAAGCAGATATACTCGGAAGCGGATACTATTTTATTTCAGACGCTGGAGGAATATGAGGATGTACTGAAAAGATGGTTTATGCATCTGATTAACCGGTATGGACTGGAAGAATTTGAAACATGGCGGTTTGAAATGCGCAGGGATATCACACATTTCCCACATAAGAGTGATACATTTTTTGAATGTTTTCCAACGGCAAAGAAACTGCTCAAGGGACTTTCCCCCAAAATCAGGCTGGGAGGTCCGGGAATTATTCTGGGGTATGAGAATTACCAGTATGATGAACTGTTTGAAAAGTGGAAGGAAGTCCCGGATGCGGAACCGGATTTTATCAGTGTCTACAGTTTCGGCTATGTAACAGTAGAAAAGGATGGAAAGTATTATGTGAAAAAATCTGTTGATTCCCAGTATACAAACCATCAGGCAGAACTGCTGAAAGAGGTCTTAGACCGGAATGGTTTCTCAGATCAGAAAATCTATGTGACAGAGTGGAACTATTCGATCTCAAACCGTAATGTACTCAATGACAGCTGTGCGATGGGTGCTTATGTTATGCAGAACCTGATACAGGCGGAGAATACAGTCGAGTCTATGGGGTGGTGGCATGCGACAGACCTTTTGACCGAGTACCATGATACAGATACAGCGTTGAACGGTGACAACGGAATGCTTACCTGTGACGGAATACAAAAACCGGTTTATTATGCCTTTGAATTTATGAATAAACTGCATACAGGCATGCTGGGAAAAAATGAGAATCTGCTGATTACTACAAATGAAAAGGGCCGTTATACGCTTGTGTGCCATAACAGTAAAAGGCTGTGCTATCATGGCAGGACTGTAATGGAAAATAAAATCCGCATAGAGGATGTGGATGAGTTGTTTGAGAATACGGAACCCATACGGCTGAAGGTACAGATCCATAACGTAAAGCCGGGAATCTACCGGATGAAATCCAGTTTTATTAACAGAGAACATGGAAGTGTGCAGGATTTGTGGACGCAGATGGGGAAAAAGAAGAATCTGTCCAGAAGTGAGAGTGATTATCTGAACCGGATTACAGTGCCCCATATTAAGATCACAGAGATTGAATCAACAGAGAATATTTTGAATTTTGAAATCGACTTACAGCCATATGAAATCAGGCTTATAAAGTTAGATTATCAATATAAAAGCCATAAATAGGAAACAGATGTTGCGATAAAAATACATATCAAAAATGAACCTATTGTTTTTGATGCTGCAAGTAATAGTGACTGTGACTTTTGCATGAAAGTCAATAGAAAAACAGCGCAGGGAGGGAAGAAATAAAATCAGAATAAAAATATAATATAACTATCATGCAGCACAAATATAAGATCAAAAAAAGGAGGAACAGTATGAAAAAGAAAATGGTAAAAAGGATTCTGGCGTGTGCATTAGCAGCTACGATGGTGGTGGCAATGGCAGGGTGCGGATCTTCAAAAGACACAAAGGAGACCAGTGCGAAGAGCGGTGAGGAGTCTAAAAAGCCGGCATCTGTAAGTGACATCGAAATCAACGAGGCAGGTGTAGACGCAACAGGGCATGAGGGAGAAGAGGCGCCGGAGGGCGTGCAGGAAGGGACAACCTATAACCACTGGACAAACTATGACATTCCGATTTATACACCGTGGATGGATAACCGTGCAGCAGTCCTTTCTTATCAGATTTATGACAACCTGCTTGTAAAGTGGAGAGGGGATGTGAATGACATCCGTTGTAATATTGCAGAAAGTTATGAAGTTTCAGACGATGGACTTGTATGGGACTTTAAACTGAGGGATGACGTTACGTTTTCTGACGGGTCAGGCTTAACGGCACAGGATTTTATTGCTACATGGGACGTTATGGAGACATATCAGCCACGCCCATTTGCCAGTGTGGAAAGCTATGAGGCAGTCAGTGACTATGAACTGAAGATTACCTTAAGTGCACCGAACCCGACCTTTATCTATGAACTGCCGACACAGAACATCTATGGCGTTGTTTCCCACAAAGCACTGGAGCAGTACGGACCGGAAGATAACAGGAGCGCAGTGGGATGTGGACCTTACTATGTTGAATCATATACAACCGGCGAGAAATTCGTTCTGAAGGCAAGGGAAGATTACTGGAATAAAGAACGTGCACCTCATATTGAAACATGCGAAATCGATATCATTGCGGACGAGAATACAGCTATGATGGGCCTGCTTAACGGCGAGCTTGACTGTATGAACACCGTGGATATTGAAGTTATGAATAACCTTCTGGATAACGGAATTACACTGGCCCTGATCGAAGACCGCGAAAATCCGTTCTGGCTGAACTGCCGTACCGTAGACTGCTTAAAGGACATAAAAGTACGTGAAGCACTCTGTCATATGATTGACTGGGATGCGCTTTCTGAACTGGTGTATGACGGATTATACCCACATCCGGACAGCTATTTTACAGGAGACGAGGCACCAAAATATTCAGAAAAATATGATTATGACCCGGAACTTGGACTTAAAATGCTGGATGAAGCAGGATATAAACCGGAAGATATTGACTTTACAATTCTGGCAGATCCGGACTTTACAGATTTAGAAGTTGCTCTGGTTTCACAGTTTAATGAGCATGGCCTTACAAACATTGATACAGTAACTTATGACGGTGCTACATGCTACGGTATGCTGAAATCAGGTACATATGACTGCTTCCCGGTACACAATGGGTACGATCCGACTTCACCGCTGACACCATTTACAATGGGACTTCTGGAAGGTGGAACACAGCCTTGTATGTTCTTAAAAGATGCGGATGAGGCAGCTTATAATGAGGCAGTTGCTATTTATGACAAGGTAGTATCTTCAACTACGACAGATGAATATTTTAAAAATGTGACAGAGCTTGAGAATCTGGTACAGGAGCAGTGTCTGGCACTTGGAGGACTTCAGGTAATCAGAGGTTATGCATTCTCTGATAAAATCCGCGGTGCATATGTATCACCAGTCAGTGCTGAAATCCAGTTTAGCGATCTGTGGGTTGCTGAAGACTAATATGCAACAGTTCAGGACTGTCTGAAATGTAATATATATACTGCACCGGACAGCTGAATGTAAGAAGAAACGTCGGCAGGAACCTGTGGGCTTGGGTCTGCAGGTTCCTGCCTTTCTTATTAGTAATGTTAAATCAGATGATTTAGGGGGACCATATATGGCGAAATATATTATAAAAAGAATTTTGATGGTACCTGTGCTGCTTCTGCTTATTGCGATGTTTGTTTTCTTTCTTCTCAATCTTTCAGAAGCGGATCCGGTCTTAATGATGATGCCGGCTGAATATTCACAGGAGGACTATGATGAGATGGCAGAGCGGTTTGGCCTGGATAAACCAAAACCGGTCCAGTTTGTAAACTGGGTGAAAAGTGCCGTTACGGGTGAATTCGGAACTTCCTACAAATCCAAAGCGGCTGTATCAGATGAAGTGCTTTACAGAATTCCTGTCAGCCTGAAACTTGCCGGTGTGACAACACTGCTGATGATCCTGATCGGAGTTCCTATGGGGGTCATGTGTGCGGTGAAGCAGTACTCGGTGTATGACAATATTGTAAATATTGCCGCAAAATTTATGGGATCCATCCCCGGTTTCTGGCTCGGACTGATGCTCATCCTTGTGTTTTCCGTAAACCTGCACTGGCTGCCTTCGTTTGGAATGAAGAGCTGGAAGAGCTGGATTCTGCCGGTATTTACCTTTTTGCTCCCGTATCTTGCCAACTACCTGCGGCAGGTGCGCAGTGCGATGCTTGACTGTATCCGCCAGGACTATGTGCGGACATCCCGGAGCAAGGGACAGAAAGAAAGCGTTGTTATTTTCCGGGATGCACTGAAAAATGCATTGCTTCCGATCATTACCCTGACTGGCGGTACTTTTGCATCCATGATCGGTGGTGCGGTCATGATAGAGCAGGTATTTGCATTCCCGGGAATCGGATATAAGGTACTGGAGGGAATTAATAACAGGGATATGCCTGTCATACTTGCCTGTACGATTATCCTGGCATTATTCACGATCGGTGCACAATTGATTATTGATATCCTGTATGCGGTTGTGGATCCGAGAATCAGGAGCAGCTTTGCCGGGAAGAAGAAAGTGAAAAAAGAAATCAGCACGGCAGGAGGTACGAATTGATGGCTAATACGGGAAAAGATGGAAGAAAAAGGATGAAGAAACGCGGCCAGATGGCAGAGGCATGGGCTCGTATGAAGACGCAGCCGATCGCCGTGGTATCGCTCGCGGTTGTTGCAGTACTGGTTCTTGTTGCAATTTTTGCAGACCTGATTGTTCCTTACAGCAAGGCAATTACCCAGGTCGCATCGGACAAGCTTCTGCCGCCGGGAACGGCCGGACACATACTGGGAACGGACGGCTTCGGGAGGGATATGTTTGCCAGAATCATTCATGGTACACGTACTGCATTGGAGATCGGATTGATTTCTGCAGGTGCATCTATTGTTATTTCGACCTTTCTGGCATGTTTATGTGCCACGGTCGGCGGATGGGTTGATAACCTCATCATGCGTTTTATTGACGTTGTAAGCTGCATTCCAAGTCTGGTCATGGCGCTGGCTATCTGTGCCGCACTCGGAAACGGAATTCCCCAGCTTGTATTTGCCCTGTTTTTCACAGGACTGCCCATGCACACGAAAATGGTACGAAGTGTGGCTTTAGGTGTTGCAAAAATGGAATATGTGGAATCGGCGGTTGCACTCGGTGCAAAGCCCGGATATATTATGATGCGGCATATGATACCGAATCTGGCGAGCGTTATTATCATCAATGGTACGGCACAGGTATCCATGAATATCATGATGGGGGCAACCTTAGGATTTGTCGGCCTCGGTGTAAAAGCTCCGACTCCTGAATGGGGAACGATGCTGGCTGACGGCTTAAGCTACATGCTGCGCAACCAGTACATGGTTCTGGTACCGGGACTTGTTCTGGCACTTGCAGCCTTATTCATTAACTCACTGGGCGACAGCCTGCGTGATGCACTCGACCCGCAATTGAAAGGCAGAGCATAGGAGGAGCGTAAGATGGGAGAAAAATTACTGGAAATTAAAGATTATAGCGTCAGATTTACAACCGATAAGGTGATCTCCAGAGCGGTCAACCACGTGAATCTTTCTGTGGATAAAGGGGAAGTTCTCGGACTTGTCGGGGAGACAGGCGCAGGGAAAACGACGACTGCACTTTCTGTTATGGGCCTGCTTCCGAAGTATGCGGTAGAGACAGAAGGAAAAATCATATTTGACGGTCAGGAACTGACAGGGATGAAGGAAAGGCAGTACCGGAATATACGGGGAAAACGGATTTCTATGATTTTTCAGGATCCGATGACCAGCTTAAATCCGGTATTCAGGGTAGGGGACCAGATCGCCGACGTGATCAAGATTCACAATCCCAAGATAAGCCAGACCGAGGTAAACAAACGGGTAGACGACATCATGAGGATGGTAGGGATTGCGAAGGAACGAAAAAGCGAATATCCGCACCAGTTTTCAGGCGGTATGAAACAGAGGGTTATGATAGCTATTGCGATTGCAGGTAATCCGGACCTTCTGATAGCAGATGAACCAACGACGGCACTTGATGTGACAATTCAGGCCCAGGTAATCAAAATGATGCGTTCCCTGCAGAAAGAACTGGGTTCCTCCGTTATCCTGATTACGCACGATCTGGGAATCGTGGCAAACTTTTGTGATAAGGTTGCGATCATGTATGCAGGGGAAATCGTAGAGAGTGGTACACTGGAAGATATTTTTGACAAGAGCAGAGAACATCATCCATATACGGAAGGGCTGTTTGCATCACTTCCCAATATTACTGAACGCACCGAGCGTCTGACACCTATTAAGGGACTGACACCCCATCCGTCAGAACTGCCGGCCGGATGTAAGTTCCATCCGCGCTGTCCGAAATGCTCGGAAATATGCAGCCAGGGTGACACACCTCCGCAAAAACAGAAAGAGACCCATATGGTTCAATGCCACCAGATTCATGAGGAGGAGATGTAAATATGAGTGAAAAGAAAATATTGCTTGAATGCAAAAACTTAATGAAATATTTTGAGACTCCCCGTGGGATGCTGCATGCGGTTGATGATGTAACTTTCCGGCTCGAGGAAGGAAAGACGCTTGGTGTTGTAGGAGAGTCGGGGTGTGGAAAATCCACGCTCGGAAGAACAATACTGCGGCTGCTTCCATCGACCGGTGGGCAGATTATCTTTGACGGGAAGGATATTACAAAACTGCCGGATAAGGAAATGCTGAATCTGAGAAAGCAGATGCAGATTGTCTTTCAGGACCCGTTTTCCTCACTGGACCCGAAAATGACGGTTTCACAGATCATTGAAGAACCTTTGAAAATACATAAGCTTTACAACAGCAAGGAAAAAATGAGTGAGCGTGTCAGCGAACTGATGGAGATTGTCGGACTGGACGACAGGTATGTGAATACCTACCCGCATGAACTAGACGGCGGAAGACGGCAGAGAATCGGTATTGCCCGCGCCATTGCGTTAAACCCGAAATTTATCGTCTGCGATGAGCCGGTGTCCGCACTGGATGTATCGATCCAGGCCCAGATCCTGAACCTGATGATGGACCTGAAGGAAGAACTGGGACTGACTTACATATTTATCACTCACGATCTTTCTGTAGTCAAGCATATCAGCGATGAGATTCTCGTTCTCTATCTGGGGAAAATGGTCGAAAAAACCAGTTCAGACAGGCTGTTTGAGAACCCGCTCCATCCATACACAAAAGCACTGCTGTCCGCAATTCCGATTCCGGATATCGCTTTTAAAGGGAAGGAAGCACAGGTTATGAAGGGAGAAGTTACATCTCCGATTGAACCACCCGAGGGATGCCGGTTTGCTTCCAGATGTCCAAATGCCACGGAGCGATGCTTTAAAGTAAGCCCGGAATTCAAAGAAGTGGAAGAGGACCATTTTGTTGCATGTCATTTATATGAATAGGAGAGGCTTAAGATGAAGAAAGTATTGGGACTGAATTTTGGACGGGTAAACGGAAATTGTAAGAAATTTTTAACAGAGGCAGTGGAGGCGGCAAAGTGCGCAGGCGCCGAAACGCAGATCATAGATACGATGAAGCTGGAGATCAAACCCTGCATTGGCTGCGGGGCATGTTCCAGAGTGCTTGAGAGCGGAAAAGGGCAGATTACATGCTGCCAGAAGGATGATTATGAGATGCTGTCAGACGCCGTACTTGCGGCGGATGCGATTATTGTGGCGGCACCCGTGTATGTGCTGGCACCGACCGGGCAGATGAAAAACTTCATAGACCGCTTTGGTCCTGCCCATGATAAGGCATATATGCTTTTTGAGAATGAGCTCCGCAAGGATACAGGGGGCGAGGAACTAAATCCGGACTGCCTGAAACGCCATCTCGTGTCTTATATATCCGTCGGCGGCGCGACAACCCCGCACTGGGTTGCTTATGGAATTCCGGGTATGAACCTGTTCGGTATGAGCCTGAATATGAAGGTAGTAGACCAGTTGGATGCCTACGGGGCATATGTACCGGATAACCATCAGAAATTATTAGAGAAATCGAAACATATGGGTACAAGGATTGTGGAAGCACTGGATCTGAAAAACAGTGAAATCACCTGGGAATCCGATCCCGGCGTATGTCCGGTCTGCCACTGCAAAGAAGTGACACTGAACGGGACAGATCAGGTTTGCTGCCCGGTCTGCGGTATTTACGGTACTTTGAAAATGGATGGCACAAAGGTCTGCGTCGAGTTTTCAGAAGAGGAACAGAGCCGCAGCCGCCTGAAATTTACAGGTGTGCTGGAGCATCAGGTGGAGCAGGGCAGAAAAGACCGTTATCCGAGGTTTGACGAGTATGTAGAGAAGTTCAGGGCAATGCAGGAAGAATTGTAGGGGGGACATGAAAATGGAAGCTTGCTTTAGCACAGAAACTGTGGATTTGAATCATCAAATGCCCAATCGGAATCAGAGAGAAAGTAAGTATTACTGGGATGAATTATACCAGCTGATTGCTGCGGCGGGATTTACCTCTGTAGAAGTGCCATATGAGCCAAAATGGGATTTCGGCGGCCGTTCCGGAATCCCCCGGACACTGCGGTCTGTCACGGTGAAATACGGGACCATGCAGAAATATATGGAAGAAATCAGGAAGAACGGAATTGAGAAAATCAGCAGTGTACACCTTGATCCATCTCTCTTCTGTCAGGGAAACCTTAAGATGTATCTCGGCGCTTTCGGTCATTTTGGAGAAGAAGCAATAAAGTTTGCAAAAGGAGCGGGCGCAGAGACAATCGTATTGACTGCCTCACCTTCTATTTATTCCGTGAGGAAACTGATGGAAGGATCTTCACATGGGGAAGAAGAGTTCCTAAGCCAGACTGCCCGCGTCATTGACAGCCTTGCAGAAATGGCAGGGGAAGAAGGCTTAAAGCTGTGTCTGAAAAATGAATACTGGGGACTGCTTCGGGGAGAGGCAGTACTGCAATTCCTGAAACAGTGCAGAAAAGAGATTTATCTTGACATTGATACGGCACATCTTAAGATAGCCGGCACAGATCCTGCAAAGTTTATTGCTGCAAATAAGGAAAAAATCGGTATCGTACATTTGACCGACACCGGTTTTACAGACGATCAGGAGGCTTATCTGCAGCCCCTGCCGGAATATCCGGCAAAAACTGCTGCAAAGGTATTCTGCGATATCGGGAAAGGCAGCGTAGATTTACCCGCGGTATTAGCGGCGCTGGAAAATGCAGGGTATGACAAAACAGTCATATATAATTGTAAAGATTCCAATGATGTATACCGTTCTCTTTTGAGGACGCGCTGCTACATTCAAAACAAATTATCGGAATAAGCGGGAGGGAATGATGTCAAATATTAAATTATCACATATGAGCCACTGGAAAACCGTTCCATATAAACAGATTGATAACTTCAGAGATTATTATTATGAGGATAAATCCAATATTTGTTACTATCAGGACTGGGACAGGATTCTCCGCTACCACAAAGCAGCAGGATACGATGGGATTGAGATTGCACCGTGGGACCTGAATGAGATTCTGGGACTGTTCGGGACACCGGGAGAATTCACGGCATTTGCAAAAGACCACGGAATAGAAGTCAGCGGTATGTTCCACGGCTGTGACGATTCACAGATTCCGGAGAAATATGATGAAGTGCTTCAGGCAGGAAAAGATGCCATCGACACACTGCAAGCCTTTGGGGGAAAACATCTGAATGTATGCCCGGCGAGAAATTATTATGGGGTGGGGCCTTTAGGCGATGAGGACCTGAAGAATTCTGCAAAGGTGATAAATGAAATCGGACGTTACGCAGTCGATCATGGGATTCAGATCGGACTCCACAATGAATTCTTCTGCGCGGTAAATAAAGAAAACCACAGGAAGTTTCTGGAGATGACAGATCCGCGGTATGTCTTTTACTGTCTGGATACCGCACAGATTGCACTGCTCGGGGATGACCTTTTAAACTTCTACGATACATATGCAGAACGTATCTGTACATTCCACCTGAAGGATACCGCATCACGCGGTGAGCCGGATGAAACAAGGCATGGACAGGATGTAGAAATCTGTGATGATGGCTGGCGCTGGTTCTGGGAGCCGGGGGAGGGAGTGCTTCCCTTAAAAGAATTGTGGGAGCTTGTCAAAAAACATGGATTCAAGGGCTGGTGTACGGTTGAAGACGATGGCGCGCCGGATTATCTGGCGGCAATGTGTCTCTCTTCCTATTATGTAAAGCAGGTGCTTGGAAAGATCTATGAATAAAAGGATGGTAAAAATATGAGTGAGAAGAAAATTGGAATTGGTGTAATCGGGTGCGGAACAATCAGTGACGTGTATCTTACGAATATTACACAGCATTATGGGAATCTGGATTTGATTGCAGTTGCGGATATGTTTCCTGAGAAAGCTAAGATGACCCAGGAAAAGTATAAGGTTCCGAAAGCATGTACAGTAGAGGAACTTCTGGCAGATGAGAAGATACAGATTGTATTAAACCTGACAATCCCTGCAGCACATTATGACGTGAATATGCAGATCCTGAATGCAGGAAAGCATCTGTACTGTGAGAAACCTTTGACCCTGAAATTTGAGGATGCAGTGAAGGTTGTGGAGACTGCAAAAGAAAAAGGGCTGATGGCGGTGAGTGCACCGGATACATTTTTAGGGGCAGGGGCACAGACATGCCGGGTTTTGATGGAAGAAGGAAAGATTGGAGAACCGATTGGATTTACTGCCAATATGACATGTCCGGGACACGAACTGTGGCATCCGGCTCCGGGGTTCTACTATAAAAAAGGCGGCGGACCGATGTTCGACATGGGACCATACTATATCACGACATTAGTTGCGCTGCTGGGACCGATCAGGAAGATATCATGTTTTGCCATAAAGGGACGGCCGGTCAGAAATGTTTTAGGAATGCAGCAGGAGTCGGAAGTACCGACACACTATACGGCAATAGTAGAATTCGTGTGCGGGGCAGTCGGAAATGTAAATATGAGTTTTGATGTGTGGAATTCGGAATTACCATGTATGGAAATCTATGGAAGCGAAGGAAGTATTTCCGTTCCGGACCCGAATATGTTTGGCGGGCAGGTGAAGTTCTGCGACGGAAAGAAACTGGAAGGAATCGTAGGAGCTGTCACAGAACCGCATCCGGCAAAAATTATAGCGATGATGACAAACCAGAAGTCCTGTATTACAGAGCAGGAGCCGCTTTTTGCATCAGACCCGGATCCGCGCGGAAACATGCGGGGGCTGGGTGTGTCTGATATGGCACAGGCTCTTCTGGATGGAAGGAAAAGCAGGCTGTCTTCTGAAATCTCCCTGCATGTTGTGGAGGCATTAAATGCATTTGAAACAGCGGCGGAAACGAATACGGTTTATGAGATGAAAACAACCTGTCAGAAACCGGAAATGATGGGACAGGATTGGGATTTGTGGGAAGTAAGATAGGACAACAATTGACTGGTGTGCAGTTCTATGTATACAGCAGCTATTTCAGGACAAAAAAAGATATGCTTTTTTTGTCCTGAAAAAATTCAGGGAAAAAATTAGCCTAAATCCGGTAACGGTATAGGTTAATTCAAGGAAAGTTTTCGACAGACTGTGTGATTATAATAAAGGCAAGGTAAGACATAACCCCCGCAGCAGGCCGCGTGCAGGCCGGATGAGTGCGGGAACAAATTAAGAATAGGAGAATGAGTTATGGAAAAATTAAAGATTGCTATTGTTGGATGTGGTGGAATTGCAAACCAGAAACATATGCCTTCCTTAAAGGCACAGGCAGATAAGGCGGAAATGGTTGCATTTTGTGACATTATCCCGGAGCGTGCTGAGAAAGCGGCAAAGGAATATGGTGCAGAAGGCGCAAAGGTTTACACCGATTACAATGAGATGCTTTCAGATACCGGAATTGAGATTGACGTGGTACATGTATGTACACCAAATGTAGCACACTGCCCGATTACTGTTGCGGCTTTCCAGGCAGGAAAACACGTTATGTGTGAGAAACCTATGGCACACAACACAGAAGACGCGAAGCAGATGATTGAGGCATGGAAAGCATCAGGAAAGAAATTTACGATTGGATATCAGAACCGTCTGCGTGATGATACACAGACGCTGCATGCCTCCTGTGAAGCAGGGGAGCTGGGAGAGGTTTATTTTGCAAAGGCACATGCACTGAGAAGAAGGGCCGTGCCGACATGGGGCGTATTCCCGAACAAGGCGCTTCAGGGCGGCGGGCCTCTGATTGATATCGGAACCCATGCACTGGATATCACCCTCTGGATGATGAACAACTATGAGCCAGAGTCTGTATCCGGACAGGTATTCTACAAACTTGGACGTCAGGAAGACGGACCGGCAGGAAACGTATTCGGACCGTGGGACCCGGAAACATTTGAAGTAGAAGACTCTGCATTCGGCCTTGTAAAGATGAAAAACGGAGCCACGATCTATCTGGAGGCGTCATGGGCGCTGAACGTTCTAAAATCTATGGAGGCATCCACAACCCTCTGTGGGACAAAGGGCGGCGCAGAGATCCATCATGGCGGAAGCTATCCTCAGGATGAGCTGATCTATAACACAGTAGAGCACAACCAGCTGATGGAAAAAACGATTTCACCGGCAGGCGTAGTCGATTTCTTTGAGGGCGGGGCAGCAGCAGAAGCCGTACGTGAGCAGGAGCAGTGGCTCAATGCAATCATCAATGACACAGACCCTCTTGTTCTGCCACAGCAGGCATACGTCGTAACACAGATTCTGGAAGGAATCTACAAATCAGCAGAGACGGGAAAAGAAGTATTTTTCGATTAGGGAGGATTTAAAATGGCCGGCAGACAGATTTATAATCCGCAGGGATTTCAGAATGTAACAGAAGACGGAGTGGCTGTGGGATACCAGTTCCAGTTTAAAGCGCAGTATTACCGCGGCATTACGCTTTCTATTGTAAGAGATATCAAGGTGAATGTAGACGGAGAGGATGCGAAAAGAGAGGATATCCGGTTTACGGTGAACGGCGAGACATTTACGCTTGAGGAAATGCGTATAGTAGTGGATTCCGATTACCGCTGGGAATTTGGTGACTATGCGCAGGTTACGGTATTGAAAGAGGGCGGACTTTCTAAAGGAAAGCACCACATCAGGGCGGTACAGGTGATCGACCCGTCATACATGCCGTTCCAGATAGAAGCGGTTTGTGAAGCAGATTTTGAGATTGAATAGGAGGAACGGGTAATGGGCTGTGATATAAAAAGAAGTGTGTCCCTTTATAGTTATCAGGACGAATACTATGATGGAAAATTAGATCTGGAAGGATGTTTAAGAGAAACTGCTAAAACGGGGGCGACAGGAGTAGAACTTCTCGCAGAGCAGATGATCCGCCGTTTTCCGCTGCCGATTGAGACGGAAGAATTCAGGGACCAGTGGTTTGGATGGCTGGAGAAATATAATCTGGAACCGTCCTGCTACGATGCGTTTCTGGAAAACCACATTTATGACAACCGCATGCTTTCTCTGGGAGAGCAGATTAATATGATGAAACGGGATATCCGTCTGGCTTCTCTGCTTGGTTTTCACAATCTGCGTACACTGGTTTCCACACCGATGGATGTGATTGAGGGAAGTCTTGCATATGCGGAGGAAAAGAACGTAAGGATTGGTCTGGAAGTACATGCGCCGTTTTCCCTGAATTCCGGATGGGCAGACGGGTATATGGAAATGATTCACCGGACAGGCACGAAATATTTCGGATTTATCCCTGACACAGGTATCTTCTGCAGGAATATCCCGGATGTGCTGCGTGATAAAGCAAGAAGGCAGGGAGCTTCCGAGGAATGTATTAAGATTGTAGACGAGGCATATGCGCAGAGAGTAGAAAAAGGGTTTGTGAAGATCAAATATGACCTGAACCTCGGAAAAGCGAATATGGAATACCGCATGGCGAACGGGATGAAGGAAATGATGGATGCGGTAGAAAAGGCAGGCGGAGGTCCGGCCGACAAGGCATATGCGGGTGCTTCCTTTACTTATTCCTGGTCAAGTCCCCAGGACCTGGTCGACAACATTGACTACATCTATCATACACATGCAAAATTCTACAACGTGCATGAGGACTATCAGGAGACTGCAGTTGCAATTCCGGAGGTCGTGGAAGCATTTAAGAAAGCCGGATATAAAGGATACTTAAGTTCCGAGTATGAGGGCGGGGAACATCTGCGCGACATCGGAGTGGACAGCATCGAGCAGGTACGCCGCCATCAGGAAGCATTGAGAAGGGCGATTGAAGAGTAATATACCTTTCCAAAGCGGGAAGGAAACAGGTTTATACATTTGCATATAGCGGAAGAGAGGGAAACAGATGGAAAAGATGAAATTGGGGATTGTCGGTTTTGGATTTATGGGGCACTGCGATGCAGATATGATGGCTACATTTGATGAAATTGATCTGGTGGCAGTTGCAGATACGAATCCGGAGCAGCTCAAAGATGCGCCGGAAGGAGTAGAGACCTATGCCAGCATTGACGAAATGCTGGAAAGTGCGGATATTAACGTAGTCATGATATCTACACCAAACCCAAGCCATCCCGAGATGGTAAAAAAAGCCGCTGCAGCGAAAAAGCATGTCATATGCGAGAAACCGGCAGCGATGAGTGTGGCCGAATTCGATGAGATGGTCGCAGCCTGTAAAGAAAATCATGTTCTTTTCACGGTCCACCAGCAGAGGCGGTGGGACAAAGATTACCGGATCATGAAAGAAGTCTATGACAAGGCGCTCGTAGGAGATATGTATATTATCAAATCACAGCTTTACGGTGTGAACGGGAACATGCATGACTGGCATGTGTATCCGGAAATGGGCGGCGGCATGCTCTATGACTGGGGCGTTCATTTAATTGACCAGATGCTGGATATGGTGAAATCCGAAATCGTATCGCTGTATGCAGATGTACAGAACGTAATCAATGAAAAGGTAGATGACTATTTTAAGATCATTATGAAATTTAAAAACGGGGTGACTGCGGAAATCGAGCTTGGTACCTATTATCTGACCCCGAAGCGTGCATGGTTCATCGGGGGAAACACAGGATCTGCGATGATAGACGGCTTTGGCGGTGAGGGAAAGATTGTGCGTACAGCCCATCTTCTGGAGAATGTACCGGGCAAGATTACCATGACGGCAGCCGGTCCGACCAGAAGCTTCGGCCCTCCGGCACCGGGGCTGCTGTCCGAAGAGGCACTGCCGGAGACGGATGTGGCACACAGAAATTATTTTGAACATTTTCTGAAGGCTTTTCATGGGGAAGAAGAAATCGTTGTAAAGCCGGAACAGGTAAGACGCGTGCTCCGCGTTATGGACAGTGTGAGAGAGTCTGCAAGAACCGGGAAGGCAATCGCATTTGAAGAATAGAAAATCAGGAAAGAAAAAGTGAGGTAGGAAATTATGGCAAATTATGAAACCCAGATCGTTGTAATCGCGGCAGGCCCGTCAGGATTATCGGCAGCAGTACAGGCAGCGGAAGACGGCGCGGATGTCATTGTAATGGAAAAAGCGGCTGCAGTCGGCGGAGCGGCAAATATGGGGATGGGACCTCTGGGAATCGGTACAAAGTACCAGAAACAGCAGATGGTAGACATCAGTGTGGAGAAAGCCTTTGGCATGTTCATGGAATATACACATTATAACGTAGATGCAAGGCTGGTAAAACGGTATTTTGAGCAGTCTGCAGAGACGATTGAATGGTTGGAGGACATGGGCGTTGAATTCGAAGGTGCATTCCGTTATTTCCCGAAGTCCGAGGCAACATGGCACATCGTTAAGACAGACCAGGGCATTGGCCCGCGTGCGGCTTCTTTTATGAATAAAGCGTTATATGCCAGAGCACAGGAACTTGGCGTGAAGATACTCCTTGAGACACCGGCAAAGAAAATTCTGATGGAAGACGGCCATGTATCAGGCGTACTCGGAACTGATAAAGACGGAAACGAAGTAGAGATTACATGTAAGGCAGCGATTATCTGTACAGGCGGTGCAGGATGTAATAAACAGTTCATCAAAGAGGAGACCGGATATGAACACGGTGTTGACATGTTTAACTTCGCTATCCCGGGAATTATGGGAGAGGGGCTGAAGATGGCCTGGGAGGCAGGTGCAGACAAGCTTCCTGTCAGAATCGAGCAGGCAGCAAGCATCGAAGGCATTGACGATCTTCCGGGAAGTGTGGCAAATGTGATGGGACAGCCAAATCTTCTTGTAAACATTCAGGGAAAAAGAATCATGAATGAAGACCACATGCAGAATTCCACCTACCTCTCTAATGTAGTATCCCACCAGAAGGGGAAAGTTGCATTCAGTATTGTGGACTCCTCCATTGTAAGATATTACATCAAGAACGGTGTGGACAATGTATGTCTGGTTCGTCCGGACCCGGATGTATCCGATTTTGCAGACGGCGTAAAGATGGCGCAGGAGAATGGAAACGAAGGACTGTTTATCGCCGACAGCATAGAAGAATTAGCACAGATGACAGGAATTGACGAAGAAACACTGGTAGAGACCGTGGAAGAATACAATGATTTCTGTGACAGTGTGGATGAAGAATTCTTTAAAGAGAGGAGATACTTAAGGCCTATCACCAAGAAGCCTTTCTATGCGGCGAGAGTTCGTCCGGGTGGATATGGAACAGTCGGCGGTATCAGAATCAATGAAAACTGTGAGGCATGTGATAAAGAATTTGAGGCAATTCCGGGACTTTATGCAGCCGGTGCTGATGCCTGCAACATCTATGATGACAGCTATATGTTCCTGCTTCCCGGCAACTCGATGGGATTTGCAGTCAATACCGGAAGAATTGCCGGAATGAGTGCAGCAGAATTTGTAGAGGATGAAGATTAAGAAATCGTTGGTCACTGTTTACAGGCGTGTTACTATTCACGGCCAGAGGCCATGCATAGTAACTGCATCTGGTTCATTTTAAGTCGCCTAAAGGCGAGGAACCAGATGCCCGAGGCCATCACTTTATTGGCTCGGATGCCGTGCAGCGCGGTGCACGGCCCCGTGAATAGTAACGCAGGCATGCCTGAGAACAGTAACCATTATTGGGGATGAGACATTGGAAAAGAAGAATAAAGAAGTAATCAGAACGTTTTATGAAGAATTTTTCAACCTGCACCGGATAGAAACAGCAGATTTATATGTGAGGGAAGACTACATCCAGCATAATCCCGGCGTAGAGCAGGGCCGTGCTGGATTGAAGCGCGCATTTGCAGAAAAATTCAAAGAGCATCCGGAATTTCGTCTGAACATCCAGATGATGATCGCTGAAGGAGATATGGTGGCGGTCTATCTGAAAAATGTAGGGGAAGACGGGAGTACCAGATGCAGGGTAGTAGATATATACCGGCTGGAGAATGAAATGCTGGCGGAACACTGGGATGTCTTACAGCCCTGTTAGCAGAAAATCAGGCCAAAGTAGAGGAGGTTGTGTTATGGCAGTCATTACCATAGATGGGAAAACGCTGGACGTGCCGGAGAATAAAAATGTGCTTGAATGTGCATTGGAAGCAGGAATTTATATTCCACATTTGTGCCACCACAAGGATTTGAGCCCGCTTGGGTCATGCAGGATGTGTGTGGTTGAAGTAGAAGGAGAAGACCAGGTGACAACGGCCTGCACACTAAAAGCGAGAGACGGGCTGCGGATTCATACGAAAACGCCGGAAGTGGAGCGGCTTCGGATGCTGGCTCTGGAACTTTTACTGACGGGGCATCCCGAAGATTGTTCCACCTGCCCGAAGTATGGTAATTGCGAGCTCCAGATGCTGATCCAGTATATCGGACCGAAAACCGGGCGGCTTAAGATGCGTACGAAAGGTTTCCGTCCCAAAGAAGAGAATCCGCTGATCCTGCACGATATGAACCGCTGTGTACTGTGCGGCAGGTGCGTGCGGGCATGTAATGAACTGAGGGGAGTCAAGGTTCTGAATTACCAGAAAAAGGAAATGGAAACTTATGTGGGCACGCTCCACGATAAACTGCTGAAAGATGCAGACTGCCGCTTCTGCGGTGCATGTGTGGAAGTATGTCCGACAGGGACGATCCGGGACAAGGTGCTGAATCAGGAAGTAAAGAAAGAGGATGCGGTTGTGCCGTGCCGGTACGCCTGTCCTGCCCATACAGACATCCCCCGCTATATCCGCCATGTGAAAAACGGCGAATACGACGAGGCGGCGGCGGTCATCCGTGAGAAAGTGCCGTTCCCGAACGCGCTGGGGCATATCTGTACCCATACCTGTGAGCTGGAATGTAAGAGAAAAGAAGTCAATGAAGCAATGTCCATCCGTGACATCAAGCGGTATGCGGCAGAGCATGACACGGGTTCCTTATGGAAGGGCAAAGGAAAACAACTGCCGGATACAGGAAAGAAAGTCTGTGTTGCAGGCGGAGGTCCTGCGGGCCTGACAGCGGCCTATTATCTGCGCAAACAGGGCCATGCGGTAACCATAAAAGAAGCACTGCCCACACCCGGCGGCATGATGGCCTATGGGATACCGTCCTACCGTCTGCCAAGAGAAATCATTGCGGATGAAGTAAAGGTGATTGAGGATCAGGGCGTACAGATCGAAGTGAATGCAAAGGTAGAGAAGCCGGAAGAATTATTGAAGGAATACGATGCCGTCCTCATGGCAATCGGCGGGCATAAAGGCGTACGCCTGCCTATGGAGGGCAGTGGGCTTAACGGAGTCATCATAAATACAGATTTTCTGCGTGCCGTAAGCCTCGGAAATGAAACCGGCCTCGGGAAAAAAGTGATTGTCCTTGGCGGAGGAAACGTAGCGTTTGACTGTGCAAGAACTGCAAAGCGGCTTGGCGCAGAGGAAATCCATCTGGCATGTCTGGAAGCCAGGGATGTGATGACGGCAGATGATGAAGAAATCGAACAGGCACAGGAGGAAGGCATTTTTGTACATCCGGCCCAGACATTCGAGCGGATTACAGGAACAGACCATGTGACAGGGGTTGATTTCATGAATGTGAAGTCCTTTACCTTTGATGAGAACCGCCGTGCGATCATCGAAAAAGAAGAAGGCTCTGAACACCACATTGATGCGGACACCGTTATTTTCGCGGTCGGCCAGAGACCGGACATTACAGAGGAAGCCGGACTGGAACTCGGAAGGGGCAACAGCATTAAAGTGAAGGATATGGAACAGGACAAATCAACCTCGGTTCCGGGAATCTTCGCGGCGGGCGATGCTATTTACGGGACAAAATCCGTCATTATGGCGATCGAATCAGGAAGGGAAGCGGCAAGCCAGATCGACCGGTATCTGGGAGGAGACGGGGATATTTCTGAAATTCTTGCACCCGTAAAGAAACCGGAACCTTATATCGGCCAGTGTCCGGGATTCGGCTATGCACAGAGGAAACAGCCGGCAATCGATCCGCCTGAGGAACGAGGCAGTCATTTTGGCCCATTTGACCACGGAATCTGTGAGTCGGATATTTGTGCGGAAGCCGGACGCTGTCTGCAGTGCGACCTGCGTCTTCAGATTTCCAGGCCAAGCCTGTGGGGCGATTTTGCAGAGAGTAAGGAGGTCTAGGGATATGAGTGCTTTAGAAAATGCCGTAGGACTAAGTAAAGAACAGGTAATTGAGAAAATAAAAGCTTCAGGGCTGCAGGAATATGGCCTGTGCCGGGAAACACTTACCCGCCGTTTCGAAAATGCCCTCAAGGAGTGCAGGGAGGAAGAGAAAGAACCGGGAGTCGTGGCGGCACTGAATAATGCGGACACATCCGGTGTACTTCTGGAAATTCTGCGCTCAGAGCCGGAGAAAGTAATGGAGGGAATCTCCATTGCCGCATATGCTGCCGGGGCTGGTAAAAAGGTTCTGCATATCCCGGAATATGAAACCCGGCTTTCTGAGACAGTGAAGCCCGCGGCAGAAAAGTATGGGATTGAAGTCGTAACGGGCCTTGTGAATATACGTGAATCGAAGGGCTGTGTACTGCTTCATCTTGTGACGGCCGCACAGCTGGCGGAGGTGTTCCTCGGTACATACGAAAAAGGAATTTATGTCTCTGTTAATGGAGGGGCCCTTCAAAAAGCCACATGCAGCACGAAAATATCGGACCTTGCAGAATTGGAGGAAGCAAAAGCAATTCAGGCAGGATACCGGTATTATCTGCCCGAACAGGGAGAAATGACGGTGGAGGAAGCAAGAATCGATAACGGCGTCCTGAACATTCTGACAGAAAAGGAATGCGTAGTATGTGAGACAGAGAAGCAGCTTGCCGCATCCAGAAAGCAAAGCTGCGGGAAATGTGTTTTCTGCAGGGAAGGACTGCTCCAGCTGCACCATATGCAGAAGGAAATCACGGAAGGCAGGGGAAAGATGGAATTTATTGACCTGACGAAGGAAATCGGTGAGGCAATGACAATCTCCACCCCTTGTACGATGGGACAGGAATCCTCAAAAACAGCCCTTTCGGCAGTGGAACTGTTTGAGGAGGAATACAAGTCACATATCAAGAAGAAAAACTGTCCGGCGGGTGTGTGCAGTTCTTTCGTCAATATCTACATCAATCCGTCAGCATGCGAAGGATGCGGGGAATGTGCGGATGTATGTCCAAAAGACTGCATCGAAGGAAAACCGAAATACATCCATATGATTGACGATTTCGACTGCGATAAATGCGGAAAATGTATAGACGCCTGCGATGCAGGGGCAATCATCCGGACAACGGGCAAGGTGCCGAAGCTGCCGAACAGATTAACAAAAGTAGGCAAGTTTAAAAAACATTAGGATATAAAATTATTAGGTTTTCGTTTTTGAAAATTCGCTTGAAAATAAGTGCAATATAAAATAAGATGATTGATAGAGATACTACGATTAATCAGATATATAATGAAAATCAAAATGTAATATACGAAAATGAGGAGTAAAGTATGGATAACAGGCGGAAATTGATGCAGCTTTATTTTCTGACAGAGCCGGAGGTATGTACCCACTATCATCAGGATCCGGAATTGTTCTATCTGCTGAGCGGACATTTTGAGGTGAAGATAGATGATGCAGTTTACCAGATGAAAAAAGGGGATATTCTCTTAATCAATGCCAATAAACGCCATACCCTGGCAGCAAAAGGGGAACTGCTGATGGCAAGATTTGAGATAGACTTCCATCTGCTGGCGGAACAGCTTGGATCCATGCAGCTCCTTTTCTGGTGTAATTCGGTTATTGACAAGAATGAAGCCTTTCAGGAACTGAGAATACTTCTGGACAAAATTATAGACCGTTATTTTGAACAGGAAAATAAGGATGCACTCCGCATGAATGCCCTTTATTATGAAACACTGTATGTGCTTGCAGGCAATTTCCTTGTGAAGTCAGACGACATCCGTCTGAATGTAGAGGATTCTCAGGACCGCGTCCGGATACGGCAGATTCAAAACTATATTCAGGCAAATTACCAGAGCCAGATCAGCCTGAACGATCTGGCAGACAGGCTGTTTCTTTCGAATGCATATCTTTCTAAATACATAAAGAAACACCTCGGCCTGACATTTATGGAATATCTGAACAATGTACGCCTGTTTCACGCCGTAGATGAACTTCTGTACTCCAAAAAGAATATTACTCATATAGCAATGGACAATGGATTTCCTACTTCTGCCGCATTTACCAAAGCGTTCCGTGACGTACACGGGGAGTCGCCCAGTGAATACCGGAAGCTAATGCAGGAGGAAAATTCCACACCGCGGGACAGGAGGGAACTTACAAAAGAGGAAGAACTCAAGATTGTCGAATACCTGAAATTGAAAAGGCAGGAAGATGAGGCGGAAATCAGTGACTCCCGGATATGCCATATGGATGCTGCCGTGATAACCGGAAAGACCAATGACTTCGGAAAAGCAGTCGTGCTTGGGGATGCATACACCATCCTGCAGTCAGATGTACAGGAACAGCTTAAAGAACTGAAGCAGACAACGGGAATCCAATATGTAAAAATATGGAATATTCTTTCAAAGGAACATTGTTTTCTCGAGAAAAAAGGCTACAATTTCAGAAAACTGGATCTGGTATTGGATTTTATGGTTGAAAACCACATGAAGCCATATCTCGAACTGGGACATAAGCCGACTTTGTTTATGTATACCCCGGAGCGGAGTGTCAAAGGACAGGAAGAGGAACGGAAAATCTACCAGTACAGTGTTTTCGAAGAAATTATAAAACAGCTCTGCACCCATCTGGTTAACCGCTATGGGATAGAGGAACTGGAGAGCTGGTATTTTGCATACTGGAATGATCCACAGCTCAATATGACAGAGGCTGAAGGGAAATATTATCCATATTTTGAGATGATTTACAGGACACTGAAAGAAATTTCCCCAGACATCCGCGTCGGGGGTGCCAGCCTGATACTCGGGTATGAGTTAGACGTATGCAGCAATATACTAAATTTATGGAAACAGCGGAACATCACCCCGGATTTCTTCTCCGTCTGTTCCTTCCAGTATATTGCAGTTACAGACCATGAGACAAGATATGGCAGAAAATCAATCGACAGCAAATATATGAAGAATCAGATTGATATCCTGCAGAATGCAATGGATGAGAGCGGGATTGGAAATATAGAGCTTCATGTTGATGAATGGAATTTTACCATTTCCAACCGCAACGTCCTGAACGACAGCTGTGAACAGGGGGCCTATATCCTGAAAAACTATATTGACATGGAAGGTACAGTCGATTTTATGGCGTACTGGCATGCGCTGGATCTGTATTCCGATTACTATGACACAAATACCATACTAAACGGAGATTCAGGCCTGATCTCCAGGGACGGCATCCGCAAGCCATCATTCTACGCCTTCTCTTTCATAAACCGGCTTCTGCCTTATGTCATCTATAAGGATGAAAACGCTATCGTAACAACAAATAAGCGTGGGCGCTATGTCATTGGGTGCCATAATTTCAAAAAACTTTCTTCCAGATATGTATTTACGGAAGAAGACGAGATCAAGGTCCGGGAGCTGGACAACTACATGGAGGACATGGACCCGCTCGAGAGGAAATTCTGCATCAGCAATGTGAAAAACGGCAGCTATATCGTAAAAATGCATTATGTCAACAAAGAGAACGGAAGTGTACAGGATCTTTGGAAACAGATGGACTATACAAAAGGACTCGCCAAAGAAGAACTGGAATATCTGAAAAACAGTGCCATACCGTCAATTATAATGAGAACCGTACTGGTAGAAGACGGGGTGCTGGAAATCGAGAACGTGCTCAAAGCACAGGAAATCAGAATGCTGGATATACAATACCAGTACAGCTTATAAAAAGGGAGCGGTTGTCGGGGTGGGGGATGCTCCTGCGGGGGCCTGTGTGCTGCTTCTGTATCCATAAAGCACGCTTTAGAAGGTGTTGGTGAAAAAATGGGGGAAAGGAAGGGCAGAATTTGTTTTCCAAAACAAATTCTGGTGCCGCCTGAAGTTCAAAACCATCAGGTTTTGGACTGAATGCGGCGTGTACCTTCCTTTTTCCCGTTTTTTCACTTACAGCTTCTTAGCACGCGTTCAGGATACAGAAGCAGCACACAGGCCCCCGCAGGAGTATTCCCCACCCCGCCATCAGCGCCCCCATCTGTTATCTGAAAAAAGCTCAGTCCTGTCCCCGTATTTGGAGAACAAAAAATGTTCTCCTTTTTTTGTTGTTTCTGATTGGGGCTGAAAATGAAAGCAAAAATTCTCCCCTTGATACAGGAGTGTCAGAAAAGCGGAATTATGCAAAAAAGTGTAGAGTAGAGATACAAAGAAAATTTACAAATGGAGGGAAAATATGAAGGTATTGGGTATTTCTTTTGGAAGAAAAAACCAGCGCAGCGATGTGATGGTAAAAGAGGCGTTATTTGCAGCGAAAGCGGCAGGTGCTGATGTGCAGTTTATCAATACGATCCGTATGGATATCGGACACTGCCGGGCATGTGATTACTGCAGCCGTAACCGTGACAAGGGGGAACGGGAGATTCACTGCTGTATGAAGGATGATTACCATATTCTGGAAGAGGCGTGTCTGGATGCAGATGGTATTATTATTGCAGCTCCGGTTTATGCAGTTGGAATCGTAGGACAGTTTAAGAATTTTGTGGACCGTTTTGGCCCGTCACATGACAGGGCGGCACTTTTGGAAGAGAATAAGAAGCGTATTGCAGAAGGTAAGTCTGAGGACGAGCTTCTGGATCCGAGGTACTTTAAGGACCGTTATGTGGGATACATTTCCGTAGGAGGGGCACAGACACACAACTGGGTTTCACTGGGACTGCCTATGCTGGATTTATTTTCATTCTCTTTCTGTATGAAATGTGTAGGACATGTGGACGCTTATGACCAGGGAAGAACGGGACACCCATTGTTTGACCCGGCGCTGATGGAGCAGTGTGCGAAACTGGGAGATGCAGTTGCCCGGTCTATCGGAAAGCCTTATGATGAATGTGAGGAGTGGGTTGGCGATGAAGGGGTCTGCCCGGTATGCCATAATCCGCTTCTGAGTATGAACGGCACTACAAAAGTAGAGTGCCCGATCTGTGGAATCTGGGGTGAACTTTCTGTGGAAGGTGACAAAGTAAAGGTTGATTTCCCAGAAGAAGAGATTGCAAGGGCAAGGTATACAAATACTGGAATTTACGAGCACTACAATGAAATTCAGAATATGATAAAAGTTTGTGTTCCGAAACTGGTTGCTAACAAAGATGTGCTTCCGAAGATGATGGAAAAATACGAGAGATTCGAGGAAACAATCACAAACATGTAAGGCAGCATTAGGAAAACTTAAACACTATGTTAGGAAGCGGAGATAAAGATGAAAGAAAATAATTTGAATGAATATGGCATGGCCCCGTTAACTGCAAAGCACTATTTTGTATATGGTCTGGGAAATTTTGCGTCCCAGTTATCATGGACGATGGTCAGCACTTATCTTTCCATTTTTTATACAGATGTATTCGGCCTGGGAACAGGGGCAGTTGCGTTGTTAATGCTGGTTGCCAAGATCTGGGATGGAATCAATGACCCGATGATGGGAACTCTGATGGAGCGTACACACACGAAATACGGACGATTCAGACCGTACATTTTTGTGGGGGCGATTTTCCTTGTAATATTCACAGTTCTGACGTTTACCGTACCGGGATTTGGCGGACCTGCGAAATTGGCTTATGCTTATATTACATATATCGGCCTGGGTATGTCCTATACAATGACAAATGTGCCGTACACGGCGCTGCCGGTTGTTATGACGCGTGACCAAAAGGAAATTAACAAATTGAATGCAGCACAGATGATGGGTATGACGATCGGCCAGATCGTATTGAACCTCTTTGTACTGAAACTGGTTCTCTGGTTTGGAAAGGGAGACCAGGCCGCAGGGTACCAGGCCACGGCTGTCTTACTGGCGGCTATCGCCCTGCCGATGTTCTGGGCAGTTGCAGTTCTGTCAAAAGAGCGGATTACGGTGAAGAAAGAGAGTCAGGGAAAAGTCAGGGAAGGTCTGAAACTGGTATTTAAAAACAAGAACCTGGTATGTGCGATGCTTTACAGTTTCTTCAATATGTTTGGTATATTGGGACGTATTTCTGTTGCCGTTTACTTCTATTTATATTGCGTACAGAATTTTACATTTGTAACCGTATTTATGATGATGCAGATGATTGTCGGAACCCTGATTATGCCATTTACACCGAAAATTATCGACCGGTTCGGCAAGCGAAATGTGGGGATTCTATCCATGATCATCCAGGGAGGCGCGCTGATTGTCCTGTTCGTAGGCCCGTATGAGAATATTGTGTTTGACTTTGTGATTCTGATCGTTTATGGACTGGGTTATGTGGCAGGACCATGCGGGGCAGGCATGATGGTTGATGCAATCGATGATTTTGATGACAAATATGGATATCGTAATGATGGAATGGCTTTCTCATTCCAGGGCTGTGCAGTCAAGGTGGCTACAGCAATCGCGAACTCTCTGTTTTTATTAGTCATGGGAGCATTCGGATATGCAGGCGGTGTGGAGATGACCCCGCATATCCAGAAGGGAATTAATCTGGCAGCTAACCTGCTTCCGGGTATTGTCTTTTTCATTGGAATTATTCCACTGTTAATCTATAATCTGGACAAACCGGGATACATGGAAGGAGTCAGAAAACGTCTGACTGAAAGGGATAAAGCAAAACATACGATATCAGCAGAATAAAATAATGTGTGGGAAAAGGCAGAAGCGGCGGCTTCTGCCTTTTTATATAATAATCATAAAAATATATACATTACTGATATGAAATAAATAATAACATAGTAATCTTACATAAATCATGAAATCACTTATTTTAGTTGCAAAATAAGGTACTTTACTTTATAATTATTTGGATAAGGAACCAAGATTGGATCCTGCATTTGTCATGCCTGATATCAGGATACTTGTCGGAAATTTATTGGTATTTCACATGCCGGGTATATATTACTCAGTATAATGTGTAGAAAGGAATCATTTATGACAGTCAAAGAAGCCTATGAAAAACTGGGCGGGAATTATGTGGATTTGACATATCGGGTTGGGGAGGATATGCTTTTGCGGCTGATTAGCTTATTAGTCAGGGATGAGAGTTATACAGATATCTGCATGGCGCTGGAGGGAGAGGATTATGAATCTGCTTTTAATGCGGCTCATACTCTGAAAGGAATTGCACTGAACATGGGACTTACAATATTGGCGGAAAAGGCATCTGTACTTACAGAATCTTTACGCAGCAGGGGATATAACAGCAACATTCAGCCATCTTTTGCGGAATTAGAAGAGGTATATAAGGAAACATATACCGTTCTGTCTGAAGTGCTTGATTCTTAGATACCGGGGGGCATTGAACAATGACAAAGAATACAAAAATACTAGTTGCCGATGATTCGGAAATTAACCGGGCCATATTGGCAGATATACTAACTCCGGACTATGAGGTCCTGGAGGCCTGCGATGGCGAAGAAGCCCTGTATTATCTGAAGAGGTACCATTCTGAAATCGCTCTTGTCCTGCTGGATATTGTGATGCCAAAGCTGGATGGATTTGATGTACTGACAATTATGAACCGTGACGGTATGCTCAATAATATTCCGGTCATTATCGTATCTTCCGAAACATCAGCTGCTTATATTGACCATGCCTATAATCTGGGGGCGGCGGAGTATATCAGCCGTCCGTTCCATAAGATGACCGTACGTCACCGTATTGAGAATACAGTGAAACTTTATGCAAAACAGAAGTATCTGGAGAATATCGTTACAGATCAGATATTAGAGAAGGAAAAAAATAATGTGGTCATGGTTGATATCCTCAGCCACATAGTTGAATTCCGAAACGGCGAAAGCGGCCTCCATGTCCTGCATATCCGTACCATAACCGAACTGCTGCTGCGGCAGCTGCAAAGGACATGCAGCCAGTATCATTTAACACCGGCAAGGATTGCACTTATGACGAATGCCTCAGCCCTCCATGACATCGGGAAGATTTCAATTCCGGGAGAAATCCTGAACAAGCCGGGCAGATTAACGGCAGAAGAATTTGAAATCATAAAGACCCACAGCGTAATCGGGTCCGAGATGCTGGAAGACCTTACCTACTATCAGGATGAAGAACTGGTACAGGTGGCGAGAGACATCTGCCGCTGGCACCACGAGCGGTATGACGGCGGAGGATATCCGGACAGTCTGAAAGGGGAACAGATTCCCATTGCGGCCCAGGTTGTTTCTCTGGCAGACGTATATGATGCCCTGACAAGTGAACGGGTGTATAAGCCGGCTTACTCCCACGAACAGACACTGGAAATGATTTTCAGTGGTGAATGCGGTGTATTTAATCCGGTCCTGCTGGATGCATTAAAAGCAGTGGAGGATCATCTGGAAAGCGAGGTAAAACTTCGCTCGGCAGGAAAAATAACAAGGGACCAGATACATGAGTTGACATATGAGGGACTCAATAACTACGGAGTTTCTGACAGGACACTGGATCTTTTGGAACAGGAGAGGACAAAATACCAGTTTTATGCCTCCCTGACCAGAGAGATACAGTTCGAGTATACTTATGGATCTGATACACTGATTATTTCTGAATGGGGCGCTGCTCAGGCAGGGATACCGGAAAGTGTGCCCCATCCGCGAAATTCTCCCGAATTATTTAAGATATTTGCCGAAGAGGATTTCTGGGACCTGCATTCCCGCCTGAAACAGGTGACGCCGGACAAACCGATCGTCAGTGAGGTTTACCGCCTGACAATCAAAGGGGAGCGACGCTGGTATAAGGCGGTGGTCCGTCCGATCTGGGGGCTGGACGAGAATGTTCCTCCCACAAAGATCATCGGCAAACTGGTTGACAATGATGAGGAACAGAATACACTGGACCAGCTGGCCCTGCAGGCTATGCATGATGATCTGACCGGACTGCTCGGCAAGAATTATGCCCGCAAGGAAATTGAACAGCATCTTGCCTGTTTGAAGAAGAAAAAAGCGGCCCTCATGATTGTAGATCTGGATATATTTAAAAGTGTAAACGACCAGTACGGGCACCTTTACGGAGATAAGATGCTGAAGACTGTTGGATCACGGCTGAAGAAGAGTGTGCGTAATTCAGATGTTGTGGCACGCATCGGCGGGGATGAATTTTTAGTATATGTAGAATACAAAGAGCACATAGGCAGGCTGGCAGAACGTGTCTTCCATACCGTATCAGGGTCTTATGATGGAGTGGATGTGTCAGTCAGCATAGGAATTGCTTTAGCGAAAGAGAACGGTACGACATATGAAGAATTGTTCTTTCATGCAGATCAGGCTCTGTATGCAAGTAAACAGGCCGGAAGAAACCAGTACCGCTTCTATGAGGATTCCATGCAGACAATATTGCTGCCATATCATATGGATTTGGAGACAGGACAGGAAAGAAAGGGTGAAACTTTATGCGCAGCAGAACAAAAAGACGGATTGCAGGAACGCTGAGTATTGCTATTTTATTTGGCCTGCTCACAGGCTGTGCCACACAGGAACCGAAGGAAAAAACAGTCGTAAAGATTCTTTATTTAAGCAACTTTAAAAATGTAGAGAAGCTGGTGGAGTCCACTTATGATGACATAGACCTGCAGGTGGAAATATCACCCTATTCCAGTGAGGAGATCCGGCGGCTGGAGAAAGGGGACGGGCCGGACCTTGTGATAGCCGCGCACCCGGACAGCAATCTGGTGCAGAAATATCTGATGGACTTGAGTGACACGAAGACCAGTGCTGCCTATGACGGTACAATTATGAATGCGCTCAAGCTGGAGGGGAAGACCTATCTCATCCCGTTTCCCGGTGTATACAGCGGATATATCATCAATGAAACACTGTTTGAAGAGGCGGGCCTTGCAGTTCCCACTTCGAATGAGGAACTGGTGGCAGCGCTGTCAGAATTGAAAGAGAAGGGACTTGGTGTCGGCGGGGACCATGCCAATTTTTCCATATATAGTGACTATAATGCGGCGGTAGGGATGTTTTATGTCGGCTGTATGGTTCCCGATTTCCTTGGTACAATGGAGGGCGTGCAGTGGCTGTCTGATTTCAGGGATAAGAAAGCAACTTTTACCGGGGTATGGGAGGAAAGCTTCGTGCTGTCGGATACGCTGGCAGCAGAGGGGCTGATGGATCCAACAGCGATTTCACGACAGCGTAATACAGTACTCTGCCGGCGCAGACTGGGGAACGGAACTCTTGCCGCTGCATTTGGTGACTCTGCCTTGTACTATGAATGTGTTGCAGAAAATAAAAAAGCGGTGGAAGAAGGTACGTCTAAAGAGTATTCCTACCGTATGCTCCCCCTTTTCAGCGAGGAAGGGAATGAACCGTGGTTCCTGTTTGCACCCTCCGCACTCATAGGAATCAATAATGCCATCAGTGAAGAAAAAGAGGACGCCTGCAAACGCGTTTTAGCTATACTTTCTACCCCTGAAGGACAGGAAGCGCTGAATCAGGATCTGGGAACGGGTATATCCTGTCTGCTAGATTATGAGCAGACAGAAGCTGGAATTCCGGCAGGTGTGGGAGAGTATGTAGAATCAGGTTATATTTATAATGTACTGTTTCCAAGCAAGACTGTGGAATATCTGGGGGGCTGTGCCCGGGAAGTGCTGGCCGGCAAAAAGACGGTGGGAGAAGCACTTAAGGAGGTTGACAAGTCTTACTATGAAGGCACGGCGGAGTCAGGATATGATTTTACTGTTGTAGGTAAGATGGATCACGATCTTCTGTTGGAAAATTTTAATGCAAGGCGCGGGGAAACAGAACTTGGTAATTTCATTGCGGACTGTGCCCTGGATGCTTCCGGCGCCCAGGCCGCGGTAATCAATGGAGGCGGAATCCGGGCCAGCTTTTATGAAGGGGTGGTATATGGCGGGGACCTCTCCGCAGTATGTCCCTTTGATAATAAGATTATTGTGCTGGAAATGAAGGGGCAGACTGTGTGGGATATGCTGGAAAAAGGGCTGGAAACCTGTAGTGATGAGTTTCCTGGCGGAAGTTTTCTGCAAATTTCAGGACTTCAGTATAATTTTGACAGCAGCAGACCATCCGGCAGCAGGCTGGTAAGCGTGAAGATGCCGGATGGCTCAGATCTTGATCCGGACGGGGAATATCAAGTTGCAGTGAATGACTATATGGCAGGAAAAGGCAGTTATGCTGAAGGAAACGGCGACGGGTTTACGATGCTGAATTACTACGATGACGATACCCCGAAGGGCAGTGTGACACTGGTAAAAGATACAGGGCTGTTTTACCGGGATGCAATGGCATTGTATTTCGAGAAACACGGCGATGCCGCTGTTGATGTCCGGATTGAAGGAAGAATCTGCGATTTAGCACAGGACAAATAAATTATTTACGATGCAGAAAGGATGGAGTCCCATTGAGAATGCAACATAAAAGAAAGAAAGAATATAGGACGCTTATTTTTATCTCTGCGCTGATTCTTATGGTTTCTTTCCTATGCCTGTTTGCGTCTGCTGTATTTAGTAAAGAAACGGAACGTACCGTGACGAATATCAGTGAGATTTACCTGAAGGAAATGACTGTGCAGATCAGCAGCCATTTCCGGACAAATCTGGAAAGCCAGTTTTCCCAAATCCGCACCATTGCGTCTTCTGTATCAGAATACGATCTGGAGGATGAAGAAAGTCTTAGGAATTTTTTGAAAAAGGCCCAGATAGACAATGACTTTACGCATATTGCACTGGTAACGGATAAAGGGATTGCCTATTCTCCGAAAGATACGGTTCCCGTGATATCAAAAATATCGGCACTGGACCAATTAATAAACGGCTCCAAAAGGCTGGTTTCTGTGAACGAAAATATATGGGAGAGCAATACACTTCTTTTGGGGACCTCTATCAACCCCATGCAGTTCGGGGATGAAAAACTCGTTGCTGTGATTACCGGGATCCACACCGCCAATATCGGGGCGAAACTTGGGATGGACAGTGAGAAAGAGACAGATTCCTATACAGATATTATAACCAGAGAAGGAGATTTTGTGCTCAAAAGCGCTTTCTCCCGGACAGGTTCATATGGTACGAATCTTTTTACAATTTATGAGCAGGAGGCTGTTTTCGACAAGGGTTTTGACATGGAGTCTTTTCATGCTGCGGTAGATGCGGGGGAAAGCGGTATGACACTGCTGAGTGTCGGGGAAAATCATGAGTACCTTTATTATATGCCTCTTCCGGGAACGGAATGGTACGTCGTTACAAGTATGGCGTATCAGACGGTGAACGACCAGATTGCATATTTAAGCCATCTGATGCTTTTAGTGGGGATAGGGATATTTTCAGCGATTCTGATTACAATTATCACGTTTTTCTTACTATTGCGGCGCAATGAAAAGCGCAGTAGTGCACTCGTGCTTATGGAAAAGGAACGGGCTGAGAAGGCAAACAGGGCAAAAAGCGACTTCCTGTCCCAGATGTCACATGAGATCAGAACACCGCTCAACGGTATTATCGGCATGACCGAAGTTGGAAAGAACCATATTGGGGAACCGGAGCGTATCCGTACCTGTTTTGAGAAGATCACCCTCTCTTCCAGGCACCTGCTTGCTCTGGTCAACGATATCCTTGACATGGCTAAAATCGAAAGTGGAAAGATTGAACTGCATCGAGAAAAATTTGATCTTGGACAGCTTTTGCGGGCATTGACAACGGTATTTTATGTGCAGGCGAAGAGTAAAAAAATCTCTTATAAGATATACATGAGGGGAGAACTGGAAGAATTCCTGATCGGCGACGAACTCCGCCTCAACCAGATTCTGACCAACCTGCTCTCAAATGCAATGAAATTTACGCCTGAAAATGGCTGTGTGAGTCTGACTGCCGAGGAACTGCGTCGTGAAGCGGGAGTTTTATGGCTCAGGTTTGAGGTCCGCGATACCGGCCGGGGGATTACTCCGGAGAATATAGAACGTATATTTGAGACATTTACGCAAGAAAACAGTGGAATTTCCCGCCAGTATGGTGGGACCGGACTGGGCCTTCCTATTACGAAGAACTTTGTGGAGATGATGGGCGGCACCATAACAGTATCCAGTCAGGCTGGTTCAGGCAGTACTTTCCGGGTGGACCTGCCGTTCACCTGTGCGCAGGAAATGCAGGAAATCGATGGAGAAGCATGTGGAACTGGCCAACATGTCCTGATTATCAACAGGGATAAAAAGCGGGAAACCCATCTGGCCAGTGTTCTTAAGAAAGAGGGATTTTCAGTCCGCCCGGTGGATGTCAGGGAGAAAGGCAGTATACAGGAAGCGGTAAAGAGCGGAGGACCTTATTCAATATGTATTATAGAACTGGATTATTGTGACGAGATGAAGCTTATGGCGGATATGATCCGAAAGGAATTCCCAGATACGGAGCTTAAAATAGTCGCAGCGGGATTTGACCAGGATGAGCTGGATGATGTGGCAAGGCAGTGCCGGATTGATGCAACTCTGTGCAGGCCTGCATTTCACCGGGATATCGTACAGCTCATGAAAAAACTCGGCGGTGAAGAGCAGTCCCTTCCGGCAAAGGAGGAGCCTGATATATTAAATAGTGTCAGGGTACTGGTTGTAGAAGATAATGAAATTAATCTGTACATTGTAGTAGAATTGCTTGAAAATGCAGGCGCTGTTGTCACAACGGCCCAGAATGGCCAGGAGGCTGTTGATATATTTTCAGGATCAGATGAAGGCGAGTATCAGTTGGTTTTAATGGATGTACAGATGCCTGTTATGGATGGATACAGGGCAACACGCGCAATCCGCGGACTTTCCCGCTCTGATGCAGCAAGCGTTATCATTATTGCAATGACGGCCAACTCATTTCAGGAAGACATCCGTAAATGTCTGGATGTTGGTATGAATGCACATATTGCAAAGCCTTTCGTTATGGAGGATGTCTGCCGCACATATGCGGAGGCACTGGTTGATAAATCAAAAAAAGAATGATATCATTTGACACATATAAAGTGGAAGAATAGGAAAGGTGATTATCATTTTGAATTACGATAGCATGAAATATGAGCGGGTTTTCCAGATATTGAAAAATAAAATTGAGTGTGGCTTATTGCCGGCAGGTTCGAGCCTTCCGTCACGGCAGGTCCTGAGCAGGGAATTTCAAACTTCGGAGAAAACAATCCGGCATGCACTTGCAAAGCTGGAGGAAGAGGGCCTGATTCAGACACAGCAGAGAAAGAGGCCCGTTGTGAGCAGGGGGCATGCCCATGAACATCAGGTAACAAAGCTTGCGATGAAGAAAATTGATACTACGATTACAAACGACCTCCTGAAGACCGGTGTGCTGCTGTGTTACCCGGTGATAAAAAACGGGATTGCGCTGTGTGAGCAGGAGGACCTGAAAATACCCCGCAGGATTCTGGAAAATATAGATGTTGAAAACGGGGAAGAGTTCTGGGTACAGACGAAACGCTTTTTAAGATTTTTTATAGCACGCAATGAAAATAATCTGAGTCTGAGCACGGTAGACAGTCTGGGGCTTGAAGACCTGAAACCAATGAAAGACACGGCTGAAATCAGGAGCCGGCTTTATAAACAGCTAGATGATTTTTTGCAGATCATAGAGCGGGGGGATCCATCGGAAAGTGCTTATTTCGACGACCTGTCTGAACTGTACGGACTTACATATGCAAAACAGCCCGCATTTCGTGTTCCGGCCGATTCTGCTGTTATTTTCGGAAGGGAAGATCTGGAAAAACCTCTGGCGGGCGCCGAATTGAGGTATTCGGCAGTGTATATGGATCTGCTCAGCCTGATTGCAATGGGGCGCTACCTGCCGGGGGATAAACTGCCCTCCCATCTGGAATTGCAGAAAATTTATAATGTCAGTGTGGATACAACCTCAAAGGCAATACAGCTGATGCAGGAATGGGGAATTGTAAAAACGGTCCGCGGCAATGGAATCTATGTGGAGATGGATCTGGCTGAACTGAGGAAGATCCAGATTCCGGCAGATTTAATTGCTTACCATGTCCGGCGCTATCTGGACAGTCTGGAATTACTTGTCTTAACCATTGAAGGGGCGGCAGCCTGCGCGGTTCCGAATATCAGGCAGGAAGAAATAGCAAAAGTAAAAGAAAAAATGGACCAGTTGTGGAATGAAGAATACCTGTACGAGCGTACTCCGGCCATATTGCTGGACTTCATAACAGAGCATCTGAGAATCAATGCATTTCAGGCAATCTATAGACTGCTGCAGAGGAACTTTAGGATTGGACGCAGTATTCCGGCCCTGCTTGATACGAATAAAACGCCTGTTAACACGAGAATTCACGAGCAATGTGTGGAAGCACTGGATACACTTAGTGAAGGCAGCCAGGAAGTTTTTCCAGGGAAGACATACCTGCTGTTTGAGGACATCCGCAGCTTAGTTATTCAGGAATGTAAAAGACTGGGATACTATGAGGCCGCGATGGAAGTTTATGATGGAAGCTCGCTATGGAAGTAGGGTGAAAGGGGATCCGGTATAAGAAATGAAACGAAAGAAAAACAATGGCAAAGGTGGTCAGTGGGAGGTATCGTTTTTCCCGATTATACGTTATAATGTGATATTTTGTGTATTAGTTATGGTTTTCATCATGGCGGGGGGAGCTATACTCTCTGCCGGCCGTATGAAGTCAGATGCAAAAGCCGCATTAAGCAGTGCTCAGGCACAAATATCACAGAGAGTTACCGGTGCAGTTGACCTGTTAGAAGCTCTTGCAAGTTTTCCGGATTTTAATGATCCTGAGACAGAGCCTATCGTTAAAGTGAAGAGACTGGATCAGATGAGCCCCTATTTTGGTTTTATGATGATGTGTTATGTAGATGAGGATATTCTGGTTTATTCTGATGGGGCTGAACCGGCCAGCCTTGCAAGCAGGGACTATATGCAGCGCCTGTTTTCCACAGGGCAGCGGCAGGTTACAGACAGTTTTGCGGCAGGTGCGGACGGCGAGACTCTGAACTATACAGTGGCAGTCCCCCTGACTGATCAGGGGGGCAATATAACAGGCGCCCTCTTTTCTGCCATTTACTTTGATGAAGTAGTCCAGATATTGGAAGAGTCGGCAGGGAAAGTGAATGCCAATGCGACTCTGTTAGGATCTCAGGGACAGGTTATGTCCTCTACCACGGACCTGTCTTACGGTGACCCGGTAATGGAGGCACTTCGGGACGATAAACTGCTGGGCACAACATCAGATAAACTGGAAGAGAAACTGCTTGCCGCACAGACCGGAGGGTACTGGAGCATCCATGGCGGGGACATCTGTTATACGGCTTATCAGCGTGTAGACAACACAAACTGGGACATCTTATGCTCAGTCAGCTTTGGCGATGTATTTTTTCAAATACTACCCTCTCTGCTGTTTGTAGTATGTCTGGCGGTATTTGCCTGTATCATTCTGCTGCTGTTCCTGAAGCGTTATATAGAAAAACAGATGCAGGTTGTAAAAATGCTGGTGCAGTCGATGGAAGAACTGGAAAAAAGGGTTTATCAGAATGAACGGCCCGAAAATGTTGATTTTAATGAAATTCTCCGCCTGACCAGTGACGGCCTCTCAGACAGCCTGACCGGCGTGGTTACGCGTACCGTGTTTCTCAATAAAGCGGAAGCGCAATTGAAAAATGCAGATCCGAAGCTGGTAAAAGCCCTGTTTTTTGTGGATATGGATAACCTGAAATACATCAATGATACATGTGGGCATGACGGCGGTGATATTGCGCTGAAAAGTGTGGGATACATTCTCAGGGAGTACGAGAAGAAGTATGACGGTGTGGTAGGGCGCTATGGCGGGGATGAGTTTGTCATGCTTCTGACCAGTCTGGATGATGAAAAAGAATTGCGTGATGTTCTCGATGGGCTGATCCTGCGTCTCCAGTCTAAAATTCCGTCCGGAGGTCAGAATATTCCGGTACAGTGCAGTATAGGCGTGTCGGTATACCAGCCGGGGATAGAGCTGGAACGTATGATTTTCGAAGCAGATGAGGCTCTCTACCATGTGAAGCAAAATGGTAAAGGATACTATCATATTCACCAGAATTGAGGATTAGGATGAAGAAGTATAGCAGAAAGCGGATTCTTTCTTTTGCCGGTGTGCTGTTGTTTATTTTTGCCGTGGTCACAGTACTAGGAATGTATCTGCGCAGCGAAATGATCAGTATACGGCAAAGGGAAGCCAAGAATATTTTATATCATTATAATGACAAGATTATATTGCAGCTGCAGGGAACCATGAATGAGGCGGACTCTCTGGCACAAATGGCCCTTGTGTCAGGCGGTAAAGAAACGGAATGGTTCAATCTTGCGTCGGAATCACTTTTAAAGCGGGAAGAGGTGTGCTTTGTCGGCCTTTTTGAGGGAGATACCCTTGTAAGTGCGCTGCCGGAAGAGGAGTGTGCTGAATTGGTCGGGCGGGACCTGAAGGATTTTTCCTATGCCTATACACTTGCTAAAGTAGTCGGGGAGCTGGTTGTGGAAGGGCCAAGTGCGCTGGAGATTGGTTCGGAACAGCAAAAAGTGTTTCTGTTCCTGCAGCCTTTTCTGGATAACGGGGCTTATAAGGGGGAGGCTGTCGTAGCTCTGAATTGGGATTATGTACAGGAAAAGCTGGCTCTGGACAGCTTATCCGCCCAGGGATATGATTATGAACTCTGGAGGGTAGAACCGCAGAAAGGTGCCAAGGAAGTCATTGCAAGTACAGGGGATAATGTTGATTTTTCAGAGGCAGAAAAGATTACCTTCTATCTGCCCAGCCAATGGAATCTCAGCATCCAGCCTGACAACGGTTGGATGAGCCCGGTGCAGAAGAGAGGCCTTGCGGCGGTATGTGCGGTGCTTACAGGTCTCCTGATGGTGCTGGCTTATCTGGTTTACCGGCATTTTGACAGGGAACGCATCCTGAAAAGACTCGAATTAATGGATGAAGCTACGGGACTTTATAATCAGAAAGGATTCACTAAGGAGCTGGACAGATGGCTTTCTGGCGGACGCATTCCTGTCATACTGTTTTATTTTTCCATAGAAGGTTACAGCCAGGCAGCCAGACTGATCGGAACGAAAGAAGAGTCTGCTTTTCTAAAAAGCATTCCCGGACGTCTGGATGAGTATATCCGCAGCCCGTATCTGGCAGGATATCTGGGTTCAGGAAATTTCATTCTTGCTGTCCGTGATGAAATGAGCGGGACAGAGCAGGAAGAATTTGCAAAAGGACTGTCTCTGGAACTCCTGCTGAAGGTCCGTATCGGGGCTGAGAAGAACTTCCTTCTGGCCCGTTATCAATATGCGTCCTGCCAGACAGGAAAAGGACGGGCGGGGATAGAAATGGAAGCACTGTTTCATGCCTATTATGACGAGATAAGAAAGGAATCCCCTATACGGATGATGACTGAAAAATGCGAGCAGCTCATTGAGGGGAAAGATGATGTCATATTTGACGAGTACACAGACCTCGATATGATGGAACTGTCCAAGACCTTTAACCGTTACCACAAACAGGTGGAACAGCTGGCTTACTTTGATCCGGTGTTCAACGTCGGCAACCGGTCGAAATATTTCAGGGATACAGATATGCTGATTTCCTATGATCCTAAGAGATCGTTCAGTCTTTTCTGTATTGATATCTGTAATTTCAGCCAGTATAACGAACTATTTAGTGCGGATGTGGGTGATGACATACTGCATGAAGTACTGAGGCGCATGTCAAGGACTTTTGGTTCATACCTGTATCGTATTAACGGTGATGTCTTTCTGGGAGTTTCACTTTCCAAGGAGAAAACGGACTCTTTTGCGGAACATCTTCATGAGACACTGACACGCCCTGTCATGGCGGGAAATTTGTCTATCCCCCTGCAGATCCGCCTTGTTGTCTGTCAGTATCCGTTATATGGGGGAACGCCCGGTGTTCTGCTTGAACGGATTCAGTCGGCCATGAGCTTTTCTAAAACGTCAGGCAGAAATATTGTGATCTATAATACGGAACTGGACGATATGGTGCGCACAGAGGCAGATATTTTACACCGGCTGCGTATAGCAATCCAGCAGCGGACATTGGAAGTGTGGTATCAGCCGCTGATGTATCTGGAAACAGACAGCTATCAGGCAGCCGAGGCGCTTGTCCGCCTTCGGGACGGCAAGGGGGGCTATTTTTCTGCATTTCAGGTCATATCGCTTGCCGAACGCAATGGAATGGTGGAAGAACTTGGCGATTATGTGCTGGCCCACGCCTGCTCCTTTATGCGGGACTATGGTGAATCGCTGGGGCTTAACCGTATGAGTATCAACCTGTCTGTGCAGCAGCTTCTGGTTGGGAACAGCGCAGAGCACCTGCTGCAGCTGATCCAGGCATCCCATGTCGATCCACGGCGGATTACGCTGGAGATCACCGAGAGCGTTCTGATCCAGTCCATTGACCGTGCGGCTGATACATTGGAACGGCTGCGCCGGGAAGGGATTAATATCGCTCTGGATGATTTCGGGGTAGGCTACAGCAGCCTTAACTATTTATCAAATCTTCCTGTGAACATCGTCAAAATTGACCGTTCACTGACACAGCAGATACTGACAAATAAAAAACAGTATGCGCTGCTGAAATCTATTGTAGAGATGTCACGGGTAAACGACCTGATTGTGGTAGCCGAGGGGGTGGAAAATAAAGAGGAACAAAAACTGATTTCTTCCGCAGGTGTGCATTATATACAGGGATATTATTATGCAAAGCCGATGCCGGAGGAGAAATTTATAAAACATTTGAAAGAAAGATAAAAGACTGCGGATAATAGGTACAGCCATAGCTAAAAAGCGGGCAGGCCCTTCATGAATGAGGGGACCTGCCCATTTTGTATGGAGTTACGGACTTGTTTTATGCCACTAAATATTTATCCAATATATCCTGAAGTGTGTAATTATACCGTATCACAATCGGAATATCCCTAAGAAGTGTATCTAATATTTTACTGCTCCCGCCGACTGTGAAGAGGGAGAGTGCAATATTCTGGTTCAGATTGCTAAACTCAATTTCCAGATGTTCTTTATGCTGCAGCAGGTGTTTATAATAGGCATTTGCGCAGGTCAGGCATATATCAGTAGAAAGCTGCCCGATGTTATTTGGACAGTCATAATGTACAAACGTACTGATAATCTTGCGGTCTATCCGTATTTCTTTCTTCAGATTGACAGCCTCCCTCCAGAAAAAGAATAAAACAAGCCGCAGGCGTTCTGCGACAGAGCGTTCCGCCAGAGAGGGGAGCTTGATCTGCACCGGAATCCTGCGGAGAAAGGTACTGAGCATCGCACTCTGGGGGCTTTCAGTCGTGGCGCAGATTAGGAGGACATCCGCATGTCTTGTCCTTGTCGTCTCTCCGAGGCGCCGGAAAATCCCTTTGTCCATAAGCAGGAATAGTTTTTCCTGCCCTTCCGGGTTCAGGCGGTGGATTTCGTCAAGGAAAAGTATGCTTTTATCAGCCAATTCAACAAGTCCCGGTTTATCAGAATCGGCTCCGGTAAATGCCCCTTTTGAATGACCAAACAACTGCGACATGACGAGCTGCGGGTTCTCCGCATAACTGGCACAATTATAAGTAATCAGGGTAGCGAACGGTGAGATACGTCCGCTTTTTTTTGCGAAATCGAACATGGAATTCGCAAAATGGCTCTTACCAACTCCGGTCGGCCCGGTAAGCAGTGTATCGAGTCCGTGGGGAGGATACAAAATAGCCGCTTTTGCCTGTTCAATATGGGCGCTTAAACTTCCTCTGCATCCGACTAAAGAATCGAAATCAGACAGCACGGATGCATCGAGACAGCTGTCCCCATTCTGCCCTTCAGATAATGGGGAGGGGGGATCCAGAAAATCGCAGAAAGCATCCATTGAAGAGAATTCATATGTAGGAAGCTGCCTGCCTAACAGTTCTTCTAACACAGAAATACTAAAATAGATAACAGGACGGCCTTTGATACGCATGACAAGTCCGTCGGAAAAAAGGCGGCCAAGCTCCATACTTATATTATTCGGACTGATTCCTGTTTTCTCTGAAAGAGAACTAATATGCAGGGATTCTATATTCATCTCCGGATTTTTGGGGGAAAACTGTGCAGTCGCTTCGAGTACTGCCTGATAAATCTTTTCTTTTCTGGTATATTGCTTCATTAGTATCAGCCACCTTTGATATTAATATCATTTTATAATACTGATTATAAATCCGTAAAAAAGAGTTGTCAATTTAAAAGAAAAAAACGCCATGTTTATAAGGAAAAATTAAGTTAAGAGAAAAGTTGGCACAAAGATTGCTATATAGATTAATAAGAATAAAAAGAAAGGAAATAAAAGTTATGAGTTATCCAATTAAGGTAAGAATGATTTCTAAAACAGAAGTAGAAAACCTGGTATCTCCTAAAGACGTTCTGGAGGCGGTAGACTCTACCTTTCAGGCTCTGGGGAACGGACGGATATTCCATCCGGTAAAAGAGCCGATCTGGATGGGGAAGGAAAATGCAAACATGTTGATTGCAATGCCTGCACATCTGAAAGAAAAAAACATTGTTGGAATGAAGTGGGTGAATATGTACACCTACCAGCAGGAGGGGATCCCTTCATCCTATGGGAACCTTCTGATTCTGAGCCATGAAGAGAATGGCCAGCCATATGCAATTATCGAGGCGACCGCGATTACTACGATGCGTACGGCGGGAGGGCACGGAGTCGTTGCCGCACAGTATCTTGCGAAGAAGTCTTCAGAGATACTTGCTGTTGTCGGATGCGGGGCAGAAGGAATAGCGGGAATTAAAAGTTTCCTGTACGCCTTCCCCGGGTTAAAAGAATTACGTGTATGTGACAGGAATCCGGCCGCTTTGGAAAATGTAAAAGAACAATTTGGAAACCAGATAAAAATCACAGCATGGGAGAATGCGGAAGATGCAGTCAGACCGGCAGATATTGTTCTGCTTGTGACAACTGCAAGAAAACCGGTTGTCATGTTTGACTGGCTGAAGAAAGGCTGCTTTGTATCCGGCCTGTACTCCTTCAACGACCTTGATCCGGAATGTTCCAGAAGGGCGGATAAATGGTTCCTCGGCTCAAAGGATACGGATTACCACCAGATTATCAAAGCACCGTATCTTGCACCATACAACCTGAGCATGGAAAACGTAACAGGAGACCTTGGGGAAGTGGCTGCAGGAAAATGTGCGGGAAGAGAAAACGATGACGAGATCATTGTGTATACACACATGGGGATGGGAGCCCTTGATATTGCGGTGGGCGATATCATTTACCGCCGGGCAGAAGAACAGAATATAGGGAAAGTAATTGATTTGTCATAAGAGGAGGAAATGGAAAGATGGGAAGAAAGTATTTTGCAGCGAATGCAACAGATTACACACAAAAGCTGGCTGATTATGCGGTGGATTTAAAGTTCGGGGATATTCCCGCCGAGGTAATTGAAAGGGCCAAAATGCTGACCCTGCACACTTTGGGTGTTGCACTGGCAGCAAAACCAATCGAACTGTCAGATGCAGCCATAAAAGTAGCAGAGGCTGCCAATGGAGGAAAGGGAGGAGAGGCTTCGGTCTGGCTCGGCGGTGAAAAATTATCAATGGCCAGCGCTGCATTTGCGAATGGGACATTATCCGACATGCTGGACTGGGAGGACTGTGCATGGGCCGGACATCCGAATGCCGGTGCAATCCCGGCGGCGATGGCGGTTGCAGAAGGGCTGAAAAAGGACGGAAAAGCATATCTGGAAGCAGTTGTGGCGGCCCTTGAGATTTATCAAAGAGTTTCTATGGCAGTACAGCCTGCAGATGATTTTGACCACAATGAAGGATGGGCCTTAGGCAACTGGCAGATATTCGCGGCATCCACACCTGCGGCAAAGCTGATGGGATTAACAAAACAGGAGATGAACCAGACCTTTGGTGCAAGCGTCCTGTTTGCGAAAATGCCTTCGAACCTCCAGCAGGCGACCATGAGCAACGCTTACCACTATGAATACGGAATTACGGCGCAGAACGGGATTCTTGCGGCAATGTGCGCTAAAAATGGTGTGGCTAACCTGATGGATTGCTTTGATATTCCCAATGCATATTGTGAACAGCTTACAAAAGCAGTAGACAGGACATGGCTGGACCGCAGTCTGGATGACAGGTTCTATATGATGGATATTCTCGTGAAGCACTGGCCTGCAAATATGTGGGTGCAGACTCCTGTCGAATTAGTGGATTTGCTTGTGAAAGAGAATAACATCCATGCAGATGATATTGCAGAAATCGTGGTAAACCCTCCGACACAATACCGCATGCATTTCTATGAGGAAGGATTTGAAAGCCTGATGGAGGCACAGTTCAGTATTCCTTATGTTATTGCAGCGATGCTTCTGGATCCTAAGCCGGGCCCGAACTGGTATACACCGGAGATGTTTAAAGATCCTAAGTTAATAGAACATGCCAAAAAAGTAAAGGCAGGACCGGATAAAGAAGATACTCTGCTGGAATGTTTCCATATCTACCAGAATGGCAGCCATCCGGAGAAAACGGTCACGATTACAATGAAAGACGGCACCGTGTACGAGAAGACGCAGAGAACGCACAAAGGACATCCGCTGGACATGCTTACATTAGATGAGTTCTGTGATTTATTCCGCAGAGAAGCTTCCTTTGCACTGACTCCAGAGCGGACGGAGGAAATCATTGACTTTGTTCTGAACCTTGAAAATGTAGATGATATGTCAAAGATTCATGAGCTGCTGGTATAGACGTCTAAAGAAAATTGATCTGACAATATAAGGAGGGAAGCTCATGAAAAGAATTACTGTAATGGGAGGCGGCGGAACCGGAATTATGATGGCAGCCGATTTGTCTCTCAAAGGACATGATGTTACTTTGTTTGAGGTTAAAGAACATGCGGCCGGAATTGAAGAGATAAAAGAACGGGGATACATAGAGGTTACCGGGAATGCGGCCAATGGAAAAGCGGTTATACATACGATTACGACGGATATTGCGGAAGCAATGAAGAACCCGGAATATATCCTGATCGGAGCTATGGCACAGCGGCAGGAAGAGTTTATGGATTTAGCGGTTCCTTATCTGAAAGACGGGACAGTCGTCTGCTTTTCAGCCGGAAACTGCGCCTCTATCATACTGAAGAATAAGATAGGGGACAAGGATGTGTTAGTGGGGGAAATGCAGGGGAATATTTATCCGTGCCGCTTGCTTCCGGACGGAAAACTGATTAGTGCATTCCCATACAAGGAAAAAGGGATGGCGGCATTTCCGGCACAGGATAATGATAAGTTTATCGAAGCAATGAATCAGGTTTACCCGTGCCATCCCGTGAAGAATGTATTTGAAGCGGCATTAAACTCCCCCAATACTTCTATCCATCTTGCGGGAAGCATACTGGGAATCACCAAGATGGAGACAATGGAGGACTTCCGCCTCTACAGAGACGGCCTGTGTCCTTCCGTTGCGTCACTTATCCGTGGCGTGGAAGAGGAAAAGGCACTGGTGATGGAAAAAATGGGCTATGAGATGGGCCGGGCTGTCGGGCAGATAGAAGCCCTCATGGAATATGACAGGCACCCGGAGCTGGAAATATTCAGGGGGCTGGAAGGCCCGACGAGTGTCCATCACCGGTATATTACAGAAGATGCTTATGCAGGGAACAGCCTGCTTTTATCTCTGGCAAAAGAGTATGGCATTGAAACACCGCTGTGTGAGGGCCTGCTTGCCATTGCATCGTCACTCAATGAGACACCCTTCTACCAATTAGGGAGGACCGCTGCATATTTCGGTTTAAGTGGGATGGAGCCGGAGGAAATCAACAGATATCTTGAGACAGGAGAAAAATAACTATATGGAAAAGAGCGGGAAAAAGTATGTAGTAGGAGTGATCAATGTCAGGAATACGAAAAGTTCGGTGATGGAAGAAGAGTTTGCTGTCGGATTTCCGGATAATGTGGAAATCGTTATGGCTTATGCGCCGTTGGAGCTAGTCTCCTACGATGGTCTGATGGGGTTCTTAGATGCACTCCCGGGTGCATTGGATCAATTTATAGACAAGGACCCGGATATCATCATCGTACCCAGCCTCACAGGAAGTGCGATAAAGGGCTATGAAATTGTAAATATACTGGAACAGCGAAGCGGCCGTCCGGTCATTGTGCCTGCTCTGGAGACAAAGAAGTGTTTCAAAACACTTGGAATCAGACAGATCGCAATCGTTTCGGCATTTGGCGTGGAATTAGGGCTTCTGGAGCAGTTATTCTTCCGTAACCATGATATTGAAGTTACGAATCTTATTAATATTTTTGACGAGCCTAGTGAAGACAGACTGAGAATTGACCAGGTTGACAGCGCCTTGATTCTCGAGAAGGCAAGAAAGGAAGATTTCAGGGGGGCACAGGCAGTCTTTTTCGACAGTCCCACCTACAAGCTGCGGCCTATTATAGAGGAATTGAAATCTTTGATAAAGCTGCCGTTATTTTCGGTGAACCAGATTATCATTTATTCCGCATTGAAAAGGCTGGGGCTTCCGGCAGACCACCTGCCGATTGCCGAATATTACAGGGAAGAAGAGGAAAGGAGGCAGAGCCGTGTATAAGAAAGAGAAAATAACGGAAGTAATTGAGAGGAACAGAGAGGAAATCACGGAGCTTTGTGAGTACATTTTTGAGAATCCGGAATTGGGATTTCACGAATACAAAGCAAGTGCTGCATTGAAGGATTTTCTTGAGAAACATGGGTTTACAGTAGAAATGGGTGTAGCAGGGCTTGAGACTGCGTTTCGTGCAGAGAGAAAAGGAAAAGGGCAGGGGCCGACAGTTGGATTTTTCTGTGAATACGATGCACTTCCCAACGGACATTCCTGCGGCCATAATATTATCGCATCCTCTGCGGTGATGGCAGGCGCAGGGCTTGCGGAAGCTATGGGGGAATATGACGGGAATGTCGTTGTGCTCGGGACACCTTCGGAGGAAGGAAGCGGGGGCGGAAAAGAGCTCCTCTACCAGGCAGGGGTCATGGATGATATAGACTGTGCCATGATGTTCCATCCGGGTAATAAGACTGTGATCAATGATATTCTGCTTGCAATCAGCGCTTATTCGTTTACCTTCCACGGCCGGGCAGCCCATGCAGGAGCCTGCCCGGAAAAGGGCATCAGTGCTGTGGAGGCTGTGATACAGATGTTCAACAATGTAAACGGGATGCGGGTAACCGTAAAACCGGACACAAGAATCCACGGGATTATAAAACAGGGCGGCGTAGTGACAAACGTGATTCCGGACCTCACAGAAGCGCAGTTTGGAATCCGGGCGAAGACGAAGGAGGAATTAGAGGAACTGGTAGAACGTGTAAAAAACTGTGCCAGAGGTGCTGCACTTTCTACAGGGTGTACGGTGGACATCCGGGAGATCGGTATTTCTTACATGAATTTGAAAAATAGTGAAGTACTTCTTCAGCTGGCTGAAAAAAATATGGCGGATATGGGGGAGCAGATCGATGTAAGAAATGCATCAGAAGGCCTTGGGTCCAGTGACGTCGGGAATATTTCACACAGAATCCCGACCTTCCAGATCATGATTGGAGTTGGAAGCCCGGCAATACCGCACTCAGAAGCATTTGCAGAAGCCTGTGGGGGAAAACGAGGTGCAGATATTGCAGTCAGGGCGGCAACGGCACTGGCGATGACAGGAATGGATTTATTTAACAAACCAGAACTTATTGAAAAAGCAAAAGAAGAACTATTAAAGGAAAAAGAGGAGGAATAAAGTATGAAGACAATGGATTTAACTCAATTGAACAGCCCGCTTATGTGGCTGGGATGCGGACTGCCGGTGTTATTCTTATTGTTTCTGGCCGGAAGGACATGGAAGAAGTCCTATAAAACAGGACAGGAGATAGGGCTGGAGCAAAGCCAGCTAAAGGCTGCGATCAAAACAAGTGCAATTACGGCAATCGGACCGTCTATCGCCTGCCTCGCAGGAATGTTTGCCGTCATGGCAATCATGGGGGGCCCGGTGGCATTCATGCGGCTGTCCTTTGTAGGAAATTCCATGTTCGAACTGATGGCGGCAGGATTTGGTGCAGGAGCAACGGGGATTCAGGTCGGTGTTGATAAGATGACGGAGAATGGATTCATGGCCGCACTCCTTGTTATGATTTTAGGATCTATTCCCTGGGTACTGTTTGGAACCTTTGCTTCTGATAAGATGGACAAGATCCAGAATAAAATTGTAAAAAAAGTTGGAAGGTCCATATTACCTGTTATTTCAACAGGAGCCCTGCTTGGTGCGCTTGGCGCGAACAACGCAACCTACCTGACTGCAATAGATAAGACAACAATATCCTGTCTGTTAGGTGCAGCAATCATGGCAGCAGCGTGCATCATTGCCAAAACAAAAAACATCAAATGGCTTTCACAATGGAACCTGACAATCGCGATTTTCCCGGCAATGATTATCACGGCACTTTTGTAGAATAGAAAGGAAGGGTAAAAATATGTTAAAACCAGAAGAGGTAAGAGAGGATATTTATCAGAACAGTTACTTAAAAGGAATCCATAAAAGCGGTAAAATAGGCAACTATATCTGTGTTGTTTTCTGCTTTATCCCTGCGATTCTTGTTGCCCTTGTATATGGGATCGAAATCCCCTGGGCGGCAGTACTGACAGGATGGCTTTCCATCGCAAGTGCGATCGGGGTTGTATGGTTTGTAGAACCGATTTCCAATTTCCCGATTGTAGGTTCGGCAGGAACTTACATCAATGTTGTTGCAGGAAATACATCGAATATGCGTGTGCCCTGTGCGGTTATGGCACAGAAAGAAGCAGGGGTAGAGCAGGGGACGCCGGAAGGCTCCATCATTTCAACACTTGGCATTTGTACGTCTGTGTTTGTTAATGTGCCCGTACTGGCAGTCGGAGCAATCCTCAGCAGCGTTATTATGAGTTATCTCCCCCAGGGAGTGCTGGATGCATTTAACTATCTGCTGCCCGCACTCTTCGGAGCCGTATTTGTACAGTTCGCCATGACAAAGCCGAAGATCGTACCGGTTGCATTACTGCTCGGGATTTCATTCTGTTTCATGGTAAAGAAGGGCGTATTCAGCTTCCTCGGCCCAAACCCGAGCTATGTGACATCACTCGTCGGAACATTCGGAACAATTGCGTTTGCTCTCTGGATGTATAAAAAAGGAAAAATCTGATTCTGAGAAACAAAACAGGAGGGATTCTGTATGATCATTGCAGCAGATAAAATTGTGACCGGCGACGGTGCAACCGTTTTAGAAGATTCCGCTATCCGCATAGATGAGGGCGGGAGAATAGGGAAGATTGGAACATGTTCAGCAGTAAAGACAGCATATCCGGGAGAAGAAGTCATATCATATCCGGGAAGTACGCTGCTTCCGGGGCTGATTGATTTACACGCACATCTGGGGCATTGGGGGTGCAGGCCGGCGCCCCAGATGCAGAACGATTACATGATGGCATATATTACCCAAAAGTATGCACAGGATGCATTTAAACGCGGTGTGACAACACTTCGGGACGTAGGTTCTCCGGAAGGGGTGTGCATGACGATGAAAGAGGCATCCAGAATGGGATTTTTCAAAATTCCGAGGATGGAATACTGCGGCAGCGCACTGTGCATTACGGGAGGGCACGGGAGCTCATTTGGGCTGGGAGAAGGCGTGGAAGAGACTGACGGTATTGTCGCACTTCAAAGGGCAATCAGGACCCGGATCAAGCATGGCAGCAAATGGATCAAAATCATGACAAGCCACCGGTCAGACCTCTGCGAGTACAGTCAGGAAGAACTGGATGCGGCGGTCAGGGAATGCCACAGGCTGGGGGCTAAGATAACCGTGCACTCCGGGACACAGCCTTCCATTGGTATGTGTATCAAGGCTGGGTTTGATACGATTGAACATGCAACATTTGTTACGAGGGAACAGATACAGGAGATGGCCGGTAAGAAAATTGCGTGGACCCCGACGATCCTCCCCTATACAGTCATTTATGAGAATCTGGAAAAGAAGTACGAAAATATAGAAGAAAAACCGAGAGAGTATTACTATTGCAAGGCGGCGGCCGATATGTATAAAGATCATTTTAAAGAGTATTATGACATTGGGGTGCTCGTAGGCGCCGGGACGGATAATATTACGGCAGCCGGACGGACAGATACCTTTGTCGCAAAGGAACTTGCATATATGACAGAATATGGTCTTACGCCTCTTGAGGCAATCCAGACAGGGACTATGAATGGCGCAAAGGTCCTTGGCATGGAAGACCAGGTAGGACAGCTGAAGGAAGGGCTGTACGCAGACCTGCTGATTGTAAACGGAGATGCGTCAAAAGATATCCATGCACTTGAAAATGTCAATACAGTATATCTAAACGGCGAAACAGTATATCATACATAAAATTCGACGATAAAGGTACTACCGCCCCCGTCCGTATCCTCCACCCTCAGCCTGGCCCCCTGAACCCTGGCAAGTTCCGAAGCGATAGAGAGACCCAGTCCAAAGTGTTCTTTCTTACTCCGGGACTTGTCGCCACGGTAGAAGCGGTCAAAAATGCGGCCTTTTTCTTCTTCCGGTATCCCGGCTCCGTAATCAACTACGGAGACAGAAACATGGCCCTGCAAGACTTCTGCTTTCAGTAAAATCTTCGGATGCCTGCTGTTTTCAAGCCCGTAAGCAGCCGCATTATCCAACAGGATGGTGAAGATCTGCAGGCAGAGTACCGGGTCCGCTTTTATCCGGGGCAGGACCATATCCGGGAGCTCGAGCAGCAGGCTGCTGTTTTTTGCATGGAAGACAGGTTCATACAGCTCCAGAAGATGCAGAAGTAATTCGTCGATTTCTACGTTCTCTTTCTGTATTGTCAGGTGATTGGAATCCATATTCGCAAGAAGCAAAAGATTCTTAATCAGGGAACTGCCCCGGTCACATTCTTTTTGTATGACGGACAATAGCCGTGGCATTTCTGAGGGGGCATCCGCAATGGCTGCAGCATTTGCCTGAATGACGGCAAGCGGGGAGCGTAATTCATGGGAGGCCGCTGACACAAAGTCCTGCTGTTTCTGATAACTTTCCTCCAAGGGTGCTGATGCACGGCGGACAAAACGCCTTCCGGCCAGATAGAGCAGGAAGATTCCAATGCAGTCCGCCAACAGAAACAAAAGCCCCATAATCAGGATGCGGAAATGTTCACCGCTTTCATCGGATAAGAGGATTAGTTTTTTATAGCCGGAATCTGTGCGGATAACCAGCACGCTTCCAAGCCATGTATCATGGTGCTGTCCTTTTGTACGGAAGACGGAGCTTTGTAACGTGTTTGAGGAGACTGGCAGGGAATCCTCATAGATTCCTTCTTTTTTGGCCTGTCTGCCAGCCTGCTCCAGCAGAAAATCCCGGTTCTTGGTGGTTTCATATGTACCGGGGAAGAACAGGGGGTGCCCGTTTTCTTCGATATAAATAATCAGTTCATTCAGCGTTTCCATTTCTGCCAGATAGGAATCGGTAACCGTATTATCTGTCTGCAGTCTGGAAGTCAGCGTAAACAGATGATTCTGGAACAGCGACTGCCGTTTGTTTTCCTGAGATATCAGGGAAAAAAGAAACGTAAGAACAACAATCAGGGTTAGAATCAGTCCCGTACTTAACGTATATAAAAATATCAGGTTTTTCTTAAACTCACGAAACATGTGGTCCCTCCAGACGATAGCCCAGGCCGTGCATGGTTGATATAACCGTCTCGCTGCGCAATGTCTTCAGATGTTTTCTCAGGAAATAAATATAAGTGTCTAAATTCCCGTCTTCTACGGCAGTATCCGCGCCCCAGATCCGCAGGAATATCTGTTCCCTCGTCAGTGTCTTTTCGGGATTGCGTAAAAAGTATTCCATCAGCAGGGCAGCCCGGCCGGAGAGCCGCAGTTCCAGCCCGTTACACTTCAGAATCCGGGTATCAGGTGTAAAAGAAAGGTCGCTAAAAGCAAGGTCCTGATGCTCGGAAAGGATGGCCGGGCGCCGGGAAAGAGCGCGGATTCGCGCCATCAGTTCTTCAATCGCATAAGGTTTGACCAGATAATCATCGGCACCGCAGTCCAGCCCGTCGATCCGGTCGTTTACAGTATCTAACGCGGTAGTCAGGATTACCGGGACCGTGATATGGTTCTGGCGTATGGCGCGCAGGATGGACAGCCCGTCAATCTCAGGAAGCATCCTGTCCAGCAGGATCAGTTCGTACGAGCCGTTCAGGGCATGGTATAAAGCATCACTTCCCTTATGGCAGCAGTCAGAAGAATGGTTTCTGGCTTTTAGCTGAAGCTTAAGAGCATCGCAGAGTTCTTTGTCGTCTTCTATGATCAAAATGTGCATAATTAGTCCCCCTCGTCCTGTAATAAAAACATTATAGCAGATAAATCTCAAAAAAATCTTTAAAAAAAGAATCTGGCTTTCAAGATTTTTTGAGATAGTTTCTGTATGATAGATAATAAAGAATGTAAGGAGGGGTGTTATGAAAAATATGTGGAAATATACAATTGTATTTTTGTTGATTTTATCATTGGCAGCCGGGGGGCTTACGGGCTGTAAGGGCGATGGTAAAAAGAAGTCCTCCGGAAAAGGGCGGTATGTTGAAAAGGACATAGAATTCCCGGTGAAGGAGGGACAGGAGCAATTCATAAGTTTTTTACAGTCAAAGGATGGCAATCCGCTGTTGTTTGCAAGCAACTACCTGAGGGCGGAAATCGCCCGGTACGAATATGTGGATGGAAAATGGGAAGAGACTGACCTTGACTGGTTCAGCAGACTGCACGATGAAGGAATGCCGACGATCGGCAAGGTGCGGGATGTACAGGAGTCTGATGATGGCACACAGGTGGTAATCATGCAGGGCACTGCGGGGACCCCGGACATTATATGCCGCGGGAAAGTAGGAAGTGCGGGAGAGATTCTCGAAATCCCTTATGTGACAGAGAAATCGGGAAACCAGTACATGATGGTTCAAAATATGGTGATAGACAAAGAAGGAAACTACTGGCTGAACGATCTGAATAATTTGAAGGCCGTGGTCATCTCACCGGATACACTGGAAACTATTATGGAGGTGGATTCTGCTTATTACGGCGATGCATTTTCCGGTTATGGAAGGCTTGCAAAAGGAAAGGACGGAAGTATAGCAGTCCAGGCAGAGGATGGCATCTGCAAGATATATGATGCCAAAAGCCTTGAAACAAAAGGTAAATTAACATTTGAAAAGGGTGAATGGCCTGCATTATGCAGTGATGGCAGCAATTGGTATGCTGTCTCCGAAAAAGGAATCAGCCGCTGCCAGATTGGCAGTGATATGACGGAAATTATGATGGACGGCGGCATGGGAATGATGGGACAGCCCAAATACAGGGCCGGTTCCGTAATCATGGGAAGTGATGACGATTTCTATGTGCTTTACGGGCAGAATAAGGACTATGATTATAACCTGAAGCATTATGTTTATGATCCGGATATCTCAGCAGTACCGGAAAAGACACTGACTGTGTTTGGCTTGTCGGACAATGATACGGTTCGTCAGGGGATTCAGGAATTCCAGAGGAAGAACCCGGATGTCAGGGTAGATTTCCATACATCAGGCAAAGAGGACAGCGAAGTGACTTCAGATGATATCCGGACACTGAATACGGAACTGCTCAGTGGAAACGGCGCAGATGTGCTGCTTATGGATGGCCTGCCCCTGGATGCCTATATAGAAAAAGGGACACTGGCGGACCTGACAGACTTCACGAAGGAATTGACAGCCGAAGATTCCTATCTGGATAACATTTTAGAAAATACGGCGCAGAAGGATGGCAGGATTTATGCCCTGCCAATAAAATTCAGGATTCCAATTATGTATGGAAGCCCGGAAGTCCGGGATGCATTAGAGTCAATTGATTCTTTGGAACGTTATCTGGACAAAGAGCCTGATGCAACTGTTTTTAGCTTTCCTGACCACTGGTACATCAGAGATCTTCTCTTTCAGCTATATCACGAAGAGATTGTGAAAACAAACGGTAAAGTCGATCAGAAGAAGCTAAGGACACTCCTTGAACTGGAAGAAAAAATCTGTGAAAATGCCGGGACAAAAGAATTCGAAGAACGAAACGATATTACAGAGAAGTACAAGGATTCCGCGGGGATATTCACCAGTTGGGCAGAATTTGGGATTATAAAGCATCCGGATACAGCAGAAACCGCGGAGATTTCCAGCGTGCCCGGCATGACCTTCCCTTATGGAATTATGCGTGAGCTAAGCCTGTCCCCGGTATCCATCCAGAATCTGTATCATCCGGTCGGTATCGTGGGAGTGAACCAGAACAGCACCCAGAAGGATTTGGCAGAGGAATTCCTAAAATTCCTGCTGTCCGAAGAGGTACAGTCGGTGCAGCAGAAAGAGGGACTTCCGGTTCTGGCAGATTCAATGGACGGCCTGAAGGAAGAACTTGATAGTACATATATGAATTCACTTAGCAGTGGATGGAGATTTGAAACAGAAGATGGAGAAATGGAGTTTATTGCATTTGGATATGCAGTGACGGAGGAAGAACTTCGGGGCCTGCTTGACATGAGCCGGACACTGACCAAACCTCTGATACAGGACCGTGCCGTATGGGGCATTTATCAGGAGAACGCGGAAAAATATCTGGAGGGCAGTATCGATGTGGATGAAGCAGTTGAGACCATTGCGCAGAAGGCGGATACCTATCTCGCAGAGTAAGAAGACGGAATACCGGACGGCATACCTGTTCCTGCTCCCAAGTCTTTTGGGAGTGGGAGGGTTCGTCTTCCTTCCCTTTCTGGATGTCTTCCGGCGCTCCTTTTTACAGGCATCCGGACACGTGTTTGTAGGGTTTGGGAATTACCGGACTGTGCTTCAAAACGAAGCTTTCCAAAGGGCGGCAGGCAATACAGCGAAGTTTATGCTGGTCTGTATCCCGCTGCTTCTTACATTGTCCCTTAGTATTGCGGTATTCGTCCAACAGAGCAAAACATACCAGAAACTTATGAAAACCGGGTTCCTGCTTCCGATGGCACTGCCGGTGGCATCTGTGGCAGTCTGCTTTAAAATGATATTCGACCGGCATGGCTGGCTGAACCTGTTCCTTAGGCAGTTTGGAGGGAAAGGGGCGGACTGGCTCTCTTCGGACAGTGCTTTCTGGGTGCTGATTGCCTGTTACGTGTGGAAGAATCTTGGATATGACATGGTGCTGTGGCTGGCAGGGTTAAGTGCAATACCGAAGGAGCAGTATGATGCGGCTAAGGTACAGGGTGCAGGGCGGTGGGCTCTTTTTCGCTATATCACCCTGCCCCAGCTGGCAGAGACGATATTTGTAACGGGGCTTCTTTCCTTTATCAATGCGTTCCGTGTCTTTCGTGAAGCATACCTGCTCTCAGGGGATTATCCGGACAAAAGCATCTATATGCTGCAGCATTTGTTTAACAACTGGTTTACCAGTCTGGATATCCAGAAAATGACAGCCGCAGCGGTGATGCTGGTGCTGTTGATAGGAGGGATCTTAAGCGGTGAGGAATTTTGGAAGAACTGCCGGGAGAAAAAGGAAGAGCAAAGGAAATAGCGGGGGCGTAAGAAGGAAGAAGAGGCAGTTATTTGATGGTGTGACAGGTCTGTTCCTGTTTTTAGTACTGGTTATCATGGTATCGCCGCTGCTCCTGATCGTATCCTATTCGTTTATGGGAAGCGGAGAGCTCAAGGAAGTGTGTGGTGCGGTTCTGTCAGGGATGAAAGGGATGGCGGGATTCAGGTTCTTTCCTGCATATCCCACGCTTCGTGCATACGTGCAGATCCTTCTGGATTCACCGGAGTTTTTTACGTCTTTCTGGAATTCCTGCATACAGACGGGGGGAATCCTGCTGGGGCAGTTTCTTGTGGCAGTCCCGGCCGCATGGGCATTTGCCAATTTCAGGTTTCCGGGAAAGAATGTGCTGTGGTTCCTTTATATGCTTCTGATGATCCTGCCGTTTCAGGTGACGATGGTTTCCGGATATCTGGTTTTAAACAAAATACATCTGATGGATACGTTTGCAGCAATCATCCTGCCGGGAATGTTTTCCACACTTCCGGTCTTCATTTTAAGGAAAACTTTTGCAGCAGTTCCGAGAGAGATCATTGAAACGGCGAAGGTGGACGGGGCGGACGAGTTCAGGATTTTCCTGTCCATAGGACTGCCATTGGGAAAGGCGGGGATCTTTGCAATCCTCATCTTAGGATTTCTGGAGAGCTGGAACGCGATTGAGCAGCCCATGACATATTTAAAGACAGCGGCGTATTGGCCAATGTCACTGTATCTGCCGCAGATTATAGAGAAAAATGCTTCTCTTGCGTTTGTAGCTTCTATGATTATGCTGGTGCCGGCACTTCTTTTGTTCTTCTTTGGACAGGATTATCTGGAACAGGGGATTGCTGCATCAGGGCTAAAGGGGTAGACAGAATATGGATAAAAAGAAAAAACTTGCGGTTCGCATTCTGGCCGGATTTTTTATCGCAATGGCGGTATGTACTATTATTGCAAGGGCGGCGGCATCTTTGATGGTTGCACAGGTGAACGTGGACAAAGTAAGAAGGGGACGGCTCACCTATTCCTACACGGGGAGCGGGAAGATTGTGCCTGAGAAAGAAGAGCAGATTTTCCTCTGGCCGGGCCAGCAGGTAGAAAAAGCCGCAAAGGAAGGGAGTACTGTGAAGAGGGGCGAATGCCTTGTACAGTTTCGCGGGGAGTATCTCTTAAAGACTATTGAGCAGAAACAAAGTGAGGTCGAGCAGCTTAAGCTTAGGCGCGAACAGCAGCTTATTTCCACGAGGGAGACACAGAGGGTACCGGCTTCTGCAAGTGCAGCGCTTGCCCTTAAGTCTGCCGAAGACCGTCTCGCACAGGCATGGCAGAAGGAAGCAGACGCCCAGTATGCCTATGATTCGGAGGAATCCGAAGAATTGAAACAGCAGCTATATCAGGAAGTGCAAAGTGCTCAGGCGGAAGCAGCGTCTTTGGAACAGGCGGTGACAGATGCCCAGAATGCTTATGATTTAGCCTGCCAGCAGGATGCGGCACAGGAAGAAAACGATGCAAATGCCAGGGAGGCTGCTGAATTGGGGATAAAAGATCTGGACATCCAGATCAGACAGGCAGAGGAAGAACTGAAAAAGCTGCAGGAATATCAGGCTGCCGACGGTAAAATCTATGCAGAAAAAACTTGTGTGATACTGAAATCAGGCGTGCAGGAAGGGAGTATTTCCACAGGGACAGAAGTACTGACGATTGGAAACAGCGGATGGCGCCTTCAGGGGACTGCCGGTTCAGAGGAGAAAGAGGTACTGGCAGCAGGACTTCAGGTGGAAATTGAAACTTCTTCATCAGAGAAATATAAAGTAGAGATTGAGTCAGCGGTACAGGGCAGAGACGGGGAGAACACGGGAATCCTTTCCGGCCAAACTGGCAATGCAGCCGTCGGGGACGATCCGGCCGCAGAGGTTACTTTTTGGTCTGCTTCCCTTCCGGACGGCATGGTAGCGGCATACAATGAAACTTTTATCTGGAAGGCAGAGATAGAAACCGAGGAAGAGTTTGACCAGATTATTCCCCAGTCAGCGCTCCGGGAGGGGGCATCTGGCTACTACTGTCTGGTCCTTTCAGAAGAAACCGGCATGCTTGGGACTGTTCAGGCAGCAAAAAAGGTGAATGTAAACGTGATAAAAAAAGACGGTGAGAAGGCGGCAGTTGAAGGCGGTCTTAAAAGAGACAGCCAAATCATAGTATCTTCTGACAAATATGTAGAGGAGGGTGATCAGGTACGGATAAAGGAAAACGAAAACTAATATGTTATCTGATATTGGCAGCACTTCTACTGTTGGTGGATCTTTGGCTGTTTAGCCGCATGTCTGTACAGGAGGAGTTTTCTGAACACCTGAGTATGCGCTTCCGGGAGGGAACTATTTCGGAAGGGGCATTCGATGCCTTTATGGAAAGTAGCAGTAAAGAAGAGTTTTCTTTGGCCGCCGTGTGGAAATCAGACGGTGAGGCAGCGGCAGCAGCAAAGAACACAGGAAGAAGAGAGCAGTTAAAGTGCTATCGTATCAAAGGACAGCCGGAGGCAGTGTTTGGGGTGACGCTGTGCCTTGGCCGGTATTTCTTTCAGGATGAGGAGGCTGCCTGCCTGCTGGACCAGAAAGCGGCACAGTGTTTATTTGGGACAGAAGATGCTGTGGGAAATATTGTGGAACTGGGCGGGAAAAAATATCAGGTTGCAGGAATTCTGTCAGGCAGCAGGATGGTCTGCGCCACCCAGGCAGATCAAGGGGCCGCCTTTGACGGGATCGCGGTCTGCAGAGTATCGTCAAAGCAGTCTGTTAAGAACAGCATCAAAACACTGGAAATGTATTTTGGAAACGCGGATGAAGTGATTGACGGACAGTTCTACTTCTCATCCGCGTATATTCTGTTTGCCCTGAATCTGGCGGTGACATGGTTCATGATCTGCTTTTTAATCGGTTTTTCTGCCAGCCGGCCAGTTAAAATATTGTTTCTGGTAACCGGAGGGGTATTTGCTGTCCTGATTCTGATCATGGGAATACGTTTTTCAGGATTAGGGAGAGAGTATCTCCCTACTTACTGGTCAGACTTTGAATTTTACGAAAACTTATGGAGGGAGAAGGCGGATGCGGTAAGGCAGCTTTCGAGGCATCAGGAATTCTGGCAGGAACAGCTGATATGGACACGGTGGCTGCAGGCAGTCATAGGGAATCTTGTTCTTATAGGCGTGCAGATACTGACTGTGTATGTTACAATAGACATAACACGAAGCATGCAGCTTCATACCAGAAAAGGAATGCACAGGAAGAGGAGGAATGAGGATGGATCCAAGGCTTGAACCTTTATTTACGCCGTGGCGTATCGGAAACTGTGAGATTAAGAACCGCATTGTTTTAACTTCTATGGGAGGGACGAATCTCTTAGGGTGGATGGAAAAGAACCATTTTGACAAAGACGGGGCCCGCTTTATCATGGAGGTGGCAAAGAATAACGCCGGACTGGTGCTGCCGGGGTGCCAGCCGGTCTACAACCCGATGTTCGGGCAGTGGCTTTATAAGAACAAAAAGATGTATGAGGATTTAAAAGCATGGCTCCCGGAATTCCATAAGACGGGGGCAAAGCTATTTATCCAGCTGACGGCGGGCTTCGGACGCTCTTTTACGATCAGCGGACTGATGGAGACTCTTTACACAAATAAGTTTTTAAGAGTAGTTTCCAAACCGTTTATGGATCTGGATAAGATTACGGCGACAGCCAGCCCTTCACCGAACCGGTGGTCTGATAAGGTGCCGTCAAGAGAGCTGACTGTGGAGGAGATCCATGAATATGTAGAAGCTTTCGCGAAATGTGCAAGGCTGCTTCAGGATGCCGGCGTGGACGGCATCGAGATCCATGCGGTACATGAGGGCTATCTGCTGGACCAGTTTACCCTCAAATATGTGAACCACCGCACGGACGAGTATGGCGGCTCTTTCGAAAACCGTTACCGTTTTCCGGTGGAGATCGTGCAGGCCATTAAGAAAGAATGTGGAAAAGATTTCCCGGTATCCTTAAGATACAGTGTCCGTTCCATGACAAAGGGATTCAGGGAAGGGGCCCTGCCGGGCGAAGATTTCGTAGAAGCAGGAAGGGATATGGAAGAGTCCGAAAAGGCTGTGAAATATCTTCAGGATGCTGGCTATGATATGCTGAACTGTGATAATGGTACATATGATGCATGGTATTGGGCACATCCGCCGATCTATATGCCTGAGAACTGTAATCTGGAGGATGTGGAGCACATCAGGCAGTTCGTGGATATCCCCGTCGTATGTGCGGGCCGGATGGAACCATACACTGCGGCCAAATCCATTTCCGCAGGGAAAATCGACGGTGCAGGGTTTGCACGGCAGTTTCTGGCGGACCAGGAGTGGGTTACAAAGATGAAGGAAGGCAGGGAAGAGGACATCCGTCCCTGTATTTTATGCCATAACGGGTGCTTTAACATGTGTCATTACAAGGGTGTTGCGAATGACCAGGAACTTTCCGACAGCCTGCATTTGTCAAGATGCGCGGTTAATGCAGAGACGATGCAGTGGGATAAACACTATATTCATAAGGCATCAAAGCCCCAGACGGTATCCATTATCGGCGGCGGTATCGGAGGCATGGAAGCGGCAAGGGTATTAAAACTCAGGGGGCATGACCCGGTTATTTATGAAAAAGACAGTGTCCTTGGGGGAACTTTTATTCCGGCAAGTGCGGAATCCTATAAAGAGAAGCTTAGAAGCCTGCTTGCATGGTACAGACGCCAGATGGAGGTACTGGGTGTAAAAGTGAATCTGAACCACAAAGTCACAGATACGGAAACGTTTAAGGACGGCCCTGTTATTATAGCCACGGGTTCTGTTCCGAGGCTTCTGAAAAATGTGCCCGGTTATGAGCGTATGATCGAGGCATGTGACTTCTTAAACGGAGCAGAAGCAGGTGACACGGTGGCTGTGATCGGCGGGGGGCTGACCGGAAGCGAGATCGCATATGAACTGGCATTGATGGGAAAGAACCCGGTCATTGTGGAGATGAAGGATGACCTGATCTCCCAGACAGGTGTCTGTCTTGCCAACAGTTCTTATTTGCGTGAATGGTTCGCACTCCACAAGGTCCCGGTTTATCTGGAGACGACCTTGAAAGAGGTAAAGGAAGGTTCTGTAATCTGCCGGACCAAGGATGGAAAAGACATAGAGATCGCATGTGATTCGGTCATTAGCTCTGCGGGATATATACCAGATCCGTTGGATAAGAAAGGGGCATATCTGGTAGGTGACTGTAAGAATGTAGGCAATCTCAGGTCAGTGATCTGGGGCGCGTACGAGACGGCAATGAAAATATGATGGGAGGCCGGATACGATGATAAAGTATAAAATGAAACTGTCGAAGGAGCAGGAAGCAATCTTAAACGGCAACAAAGGCGAGGTTATGGCAAAGGTTATGGAGACCATGATCCGTTACGGGGAATTGTTCGGGGCAGACAGGATGGTCCCGATTACCAGTGAATACAACCATCTGGTTACCTCCTTCGGACTGAAGGCGCTGGGTCCTGTATATGACCTGATGGAGAAACTGATTGATGCAGGGTGTGTGTCCTCACAGAAATTCACCGCAGACCCGAGGCCGTTAGACAAGAATGTACCAAGCTCTTTCATACAGAATATTGTTTTCAACCACTTTATGTACAGTAAACAGGATTTCTATGAGGACCAATTGGGGAAGCTGGGGCTGCTTGAAAGGGACGCCTTTACGTGTACCTGTTATATGGACGAGGTAGGAAATGCACCGAAGCCGGGAGACATTCTATCCTGGTCAGAGTCCTCGGCAGTCGTATATGCGAATTCCGTACTGGGAGCCAGATGCAACCGTAATTCGGGTATTATCGACCTGATGGGATCCGTGGTGGGGTATGTGCCCTATTTCGGACTGCTGACGGATGAAGGCCGCAGGGCGGACTGGATCATTGAAATTAAGACGACAGAGAAACCAGAAGCACAGCTGTTAGGCTCGGCAGTTGGTATGAAGGTCATGGAGGATGTCCCTTATATTGTCGGACTGGACAAATGGCTCGGGGAACTGGACGAAGATGCAAGGACATACCTGAAGGATTTCGGGGCGGCCACGGCTTCCAACGGTGCAGTGGGGCTGTACCATGTGGAGGGAATTACCCCGGAGGCAGTGCAGCAAAAGAAGGCACTGCTGAAAGAGAATCCGAATGTATATGTCATCGACGATGCGGAACTGAAAAGGGTCTATGACAGCTATCCGGTCATCTGGAAAAACAAAGAGGCAAAGCCAAAGCTGTGCTTCATGGGGTGTCCGCACATGAGTCTGAACCAGCTTGTTAACTGGACCGAAAAGGTGGAGCGGGGCTTAAAAGAAGCCGGCAATGAAAAAGTCGTGATTCCTACCGTATTTACGGCTGCCCCGGCGGTGCTGAAAAAGTTTGAAGAGACGCCTTATGCGGCGCGGCTGAAAAAGACGGGGGTAATCTTATCTTACATCTGCCCCCTTATGTATATGAATAATCCTTTGAGTACGAGTATGCCTGTCATAACTTCCAGCAATAAGCTCCGTACCTATACGAGTGCGAGATACTATACGGATGAGGAAATTCTGGAACAGATCACCAGGTGAACAAGGAGGTAAGATATGATGAAGAGTTTTCAGGGAAGGGTTGTGACCCCGGGGAATATGACTGCACAGGCGCTTGTGAGCCATGAAGGACTCAATACACTGGCGTCTTTCCAAAAAGCACTGCAGTTTGGCGATAAGAAGGCAACCTGTGGGGACCAGAACAACACAGACTTATACGGGAAACAGATGGCGGGCAGGGCACTCTGCCTGCCGAGAACCATCGGTTCCACTACAGGAGGGCTTGTTCTTTACTGTGCCTGTTCCATGAAACGGCAGCCGGCGTGTATGCTGTTTTCCGAACCGATCGACTCACTGGCCGGGGCTGGGGCAATTCTGGCGGACGTGTGGCTGAATGATGTAACGATGCCGGTGGTGGATTCACTGGGAGAAGCATTTTTAGAGTATGTGAAGGATGACATGACCATTACGGTGAAAGAAGACGGCGTAGTGGAAGTGGGCTGATAAGAAACTTCGAACAAGATATGCCAGCAGATATACAAGATGTGCCAGAATGAAAACACCTTCATTTTTTTGTGATATTCTTTCCGTGAATTATAAGACAGGGAGGAAAAAGAGATGAAGGGAAAAAAACCAATCTCAAAAGTAACGGCAGCAGTCAGTTACATTGTATGTGCGGCTGTCATTATCGGGCTGGTTATCGGCAATTCATATGCATTGAAATATCAGAACCTGATATCTGTATATTTTAATCAGCCGACACAGAAGGTAGTATCGTCGGAGAGTGAGGAGACAGAACACTTTGTCAGTGATTTTGACAGCAAAGAAGAGCGTAAGGCTCATCTGGAGGAACTGGGAACACAGCTTGAGGCAGAAGGAATCGTGCTTCTTAGGAACCAGGATGGGGCGCTTCCGCTTGGGGACGGTGCGAAGATCAGCCTGTTCGGACAGGACAGCGTGGACCCGGTTTACGGGGGCGGAGGAGCCAGCACGATTGATACATCTGTGGCAGTTAACATTAAGGATGCCTTTACCGACAGGGGGCTGACACTGAATGACACCCTGTGGGATTTCTATGACACGGGTGCCGGAAAGGATTACAGGAAGACACAGCCTGATGTTTACGGAGTCGGGGCATTTACGGTCAATGAGGTCCCGGCAGATGTTTACACAGAGGAAGTGAAGGGAAGCTTTGCAGAGTTTGCCGATGCGGCGGTTGTCATGATCGGACGCACGGGAAGCGAGGTATCCGACCATTCCGCAAAAGCAATGGACACAGGATATCATTACCTCCAGCTGGACGGCAATGAGAGGGATATGCTTCAGATGGCGGCAGACAACTTTGAGAAGGTAATCGTAGTGCTCAATACATCGAATCCTATGGAATTAGGCGTACTGGAAGAATACGATGTCGATGCGGTTCTCTGGGCTGGTGCATTGGGCCAGACAGGTTCCTATGCTGTGGCAGATGTGCTGACAGGCGCGGTAAATCCGTCAGGCGCACTGGTAGACACTTATGCCTATGACACAACGAGCGCTCCGGGCATGGCTAATTTTGGGGATTACACGATTGCGAACAGCAGCGTGGACCGTGGAGACAAGTATCTCGTATATGGAGAGGGGATCTATGTAGGATATCTCTATTACGAGACAAGATACGAGGATGTGGTTCTGGGTAATGAAGATCCCAAGGCCTATGATTATACGGCATCCGTGCAGTATCCGTTTGGATATGGACTTTCATATACTGACTTTGAATGGTCAGATTTCGAGATGGAAGAACAGGAGGATACTTACGAGATTTCCGTAAAAGTGAAAAATACAGGTGATGTGGCAGGAAAGGATATTGTCCAGATTTATATGCAGTCCCCTTACACAGAATATGATAAAGAAAACGGGATAGAGAAGGCTGCGGCAGAACTGGCAGGGTTCGCAAAGACATCCTTACTGGAAGCGGGAGCAGGGGAAACGGTGACTGTCAGCGTTCCGAAAGAACTTATGAAAGCGTATGATGCAAAGGGTGCAGGAACGTATATTGTGGATGCGGGAAGCTACTATTTCGCGGCAGGTACGGATTCTCACAATGCATTAAATAACATTCTCGCTGCAAAGGGAAAGAGCACAGCAGACGGAATGGATAAAGACGGAAATGCTGATTTTGCAGCGGAGGTTACAGTAAAGGAGCTTGATACAGAGACATATGCCAGCTCAGCGGCAACGGGAAATGAGATTACGAATCAGTTTGAGAGCACTGATATCCGTTATTATGATCCGGATTATCAGTATCTCAGCCGCAGCGACTGGGACGGCACATGGCCGGAGACATATAAAGATGGTACATGGGAGGCACCGGACGGACTTTTGGCAGACCTGGAAATTTCCTATACAGAGGATGAGGATGCGACGGAACCTGTAACAGATACAGTTGATGAAGAACTAGGCAGGCTGAACACAGCGGCCTTAATGGATCTGGACCCGGAAGACAGTGCATGGGATACTCTGATCCGTCAGATGAGCGTCAGCGAACTGGACAGCCTCGTCAGGATCGGGGGCTACGCTACGCAGCAGATTGATTCGATACAGCTTCCGGCAACGACAGACAAGGACGGGACAGCGGGGATATCCAGCGCCTTAGTAGGCGGAGAGAGCGGGACGGCATATCCGCCGGAGATTGTGATCGCATCTACCTGGAATGTGGAGCTGGCCGGGGAGTTTGGCCGGTGCATCGGGGAAGACAGCATCAGCCTCGGGGTAACGGTATGGTATGCACCAGCCTGCAATATCCACAGATCCCCATTCAGCGGCCGTAATTTCGAATACTATTCCGAGGATGGCTTCCTGTCGGGAAAGATGGCGGCCAAGACAGTGGAAGGTGCGCAGTCAAAAGGCGTGATCGTTACTGTTAAACATTTTGCATTAAACGATCAGGAGTGCAACAGAACCGGCGGGGCTATGTTTGCGAATGAGCAGTCTGTCAGGGAACTGTACCTACGGCCGTTTGAGATTGCTGTCCGCGATGCAGATGCACTGGGGATGATGGCATCTATGAACCGTCTCGGTGCAAGATGGTCGGGCGGCCATTACGGGCTTATGACTTCTACACTGAGGGAGGAATGGGGATTCAAGGGATTCGTTGTAACGGATCAGGCATCATTTGACGTATTTGCTTATGAAGATTTAAGGGAGGGACTTGAAGCTGGGACTGACCTGTGGCTGAATACGGATGCCGGCCTGTGGAAGCTCTCCGATGCCGAGATGACACCAACGGTTATAGGTAATATGCAGAAAGCGTCCGGACATATCGCATATGCAGTGGCAAACAGCAATGCCATGAATGGCCTTTCGGCAGGAAGCAGGATTGTGTCCGTTATGCCGCTCTGGATGAAGCTGCTTGTGGCACTGGATGTTGCAGCAGGAATTATCGTACTGTGTGTAGTGGTCATCACGACAGGACGACTCTTAAAGAAAAAGCAGTCAAATGCAGAAATTCAGGATCTTTCTAAATAATAAGATATGGAATCTGCGGATAATAGATGATAAATAATTGAGGGCATGTCCGGTGCGCGGCATAACGCGGCCGGATATACCCTCGATTTGACGTACTGGAGGGAAGGGAATGAAACTGGCGGTTGTGGATGATGAAAAGAAAATGACAGAGCTGCTGTCAGACTATATCAGTCGGTTTGCAGAGGAAAAGCAGATGCCGGTCCAGGTGTCCGTATTCCATCATCCGAATGATTTTCTGACAAAGTATACGAAAGATTACGACCTGGTCCTGATGGACATCGAGATGCCGGGGCTAAATGGTATCGAAACTGCCCGGGAACTCAGGAAGATGGACGCAAGGGTCGTTTTAATGTTTATCACTAACATGGCGCAGTATGCAATCAATGGCTACGAGGTAGAAGCAGTAGATTTTATAGTCAAGCCTGTCTCCTATCCGGATTTTGCAATGAAGCTGGCAAAGGCCCTGCGCTATGTGAAACGTAATGAGGAGAAACGTCTTGTATTGAATACGCCGGATTCAGTCGTACATATTTCACTGGGGGATATTTACTATGTCGAGGTCATACGGCATTATCTCGTGTACCATACCGTGTCAGGGAACTATACCGTCCGGGGCGTACTAAAAGAAATGGACGAACTGCTCGCGGAATATCATTTTGTCAGAAGTAACCATTGTTACCTGGTAAATCTGAAGTATGTAGAGTCAATCACGGGGAATCTGGTGAAAGTAGCCGGTGATGAACTGCAGATCAGCAGAAACAAGAAGACGGAATTCATGATGGCATTTACCAGATATGTAGGAGGGATGGATTAATGAGTGCTTTGGATGTTTTTGAAGAACTGCGTTTTATCATAGAATTGCTTGTAGCAGAACAACTATTTACGTTTCATTTCGCAAAGAGGAAGAAGGACCACGGAAGGATTAATCTGGCAGGAAGCCTTCTCCTTATTCTGACTGCAGTCAGCTTTGTACCGATCCAGAAACTGGCGGTGTCCACAGACATCAAGATGTTAATTTATACCCTGCATGTATCATGGTACATATTCCTGCTGTTTCTGAGTCTGGTACTCGTAAGGCTGACTTATGAAATCACGATAAGTGATCTTATGTTCCTGGGAATATCAAGTTATTCGGCACAGCACATTGAATATGTTGTCGTGAATGAGATACTTGCAATGGGGATCTGGCCCGGGCTGCCGGACCATCTTATACTCTATGCACTGGTATGCATTGTTACCTGCGCGGCATGGTACTGGCTCTTAGCAAAAATTTTTGCATCAAGGTTAAAAGATCTGGAAGGAATTATTTATGAAGACAAACCTTCTACCATTTTCTACTTTGCGCTGATGCTTATCATGCTTATTGTATCTGCATTCATGGGGCAAAACCTGTTTCGTGGGGAGGATTATCCTGCAGGGGTGAATTACCGGGGGGCTCTTACGGATGTATTTAACTGTATTCTGGTACTGGTTGTCCAGTACAGTGTCTACCGGATCAGCGCCCTGAACAAGGAGAAGGAAGTAGTCAGGCAGCTCCTCTATGAACGGCAGAAACAGTATGCGCTTTCAAAGGAGAATATTGATATCATTAACCAGAAATGCCATGATCTGAAGCACCAGCTGCAGGGACTGAAGGACACGAAAGAAGAGGAACGCAGAAAGTATATCGAAGAAGTAGAAGAGTCTATTATGTTTTACGATTCGGTAGTAAAGACGAGTAATGAAGTTGTGAATACAATCCTGTCCGAGAAGAGCCTGTACTGTGAAAAACATAAGATCCGGCTGACGTGCATTGTCGATGCAAAACCTCTGGATTTCATGAATACACTGGATATCTATGCCCTTCTTGGGAATGCTTTAGATAATGCAATCGAATGTGTCAGTAAATATGAGGATACAGATAAAAGAGTTGTCAGCCTCAACATATCTGCGAAGGGTGGATTTTTGTGCATACAGACAAACAACTACATGGAGGGCGAACTAAAGTTTCAGGACGGGCTGCCGGTTTCTACGAAGGTGAGAAAGCGTGAGAACCACGGGTTCGGGATGAAGAGTATGAGACATCTTACCGATAAATACGGCGGTACGATGTGCGCGGACATTGAAAACGGGATCTTCATGCTCCAGATTGTAATTCCCATGCCGAAAGAGTTCCTGAGACTTCTGAACGAGGCGGGTGCGTGACAGCAGCTTTGCAGCGGAATAGAAGGAAAACTGAAAAAATATGACCGGTTCTTGTAAGTTGAGGTTAGGTTGAGGTTGGGCATGTATCTTTGGTAAGACAAGGAGAGTGAATAACATGCTGCAGATTAAGAGTATTAGCAAAAAATATAAAACGGGAGACCTGATACAGACGGCCCTGAATGAAGTCAGCCTGAATCTTAGAGATAATGAGTTCGTTGCAATCTTAGGCCCCAGTGGTTCGGGAAAGACAACACTTCTAAATATTATTGGGGGGCTTGACCGTTATGACAGTGGAGACCTGATTATCAACGGCATTTCTACGAAAAAATATCAGGACCGAGACTGGGATTCCTACAGAAACCATACCATCGGTTTTGTATTTCAGAGTTATAACCTGATTCCCCACCAGACGATACTGGCGAATGTGGAACTGGCACTGACCATTTCCGGAATCAGCAAGGCCGAACGTAAGAAACAGGCTCGCGAGGCGCTGGAAGAGGTAGGGCTCGGGGAGCAGCTGCACAAAAAGCCGACCCAGATGTCCGGCGGGCAGATGCAGAGGGTTGCCATTGCCAGGGCACTCGTAAACAATCCGGATATCGTGCTGGCCGATGAGCCGACCGGGGCACTTGACAGTGAGACCAGCCTTCAGGTCATGGAGCTTTTAAAAGAGGTGGCAAAAGACCGCCTTGTAGTAATGGTTACACATAACCCGGAGCTGGCAGACCAGTATGCAAACCGGATTGTAAAATTAAAGGACGGCACGATCCGCTCGGACTCCAATCCGTATGAGCTGGATGAAGATAGCATGGAGGAGCCGGAACACCGGAACATGGGGAAATCCTCCATGTCATTTCTGACGGCACTTTCGCTGAGTTTTAACAACCTGCGGACAAAAAAGGCCCGGACACTGCTGACCGCTTTTGCGGGTTCCATTGGTATCATCGGAATTGCACTGATACTGTCGCTCTCCACGGGGGCAAACGACTACATCCAGTCCGTGGAGGAGGAGACCCTTTCCGAATATCCCCTCCAGATTCAAAGCACTGGTTTCGACATTTCAGCTTTGATGGTCGGAAATTCAGGGGGAGGCGGGAAAAAAGAAGATGGTGATATCCATGTGGTGCAGATGGTGACGGATATGTTTTCCACGATGAATTCCAATGACTTGGAATCTCTGAAGAATTATCTGGACAGCGGTGAAAGCGGGATAGAGCCATATACAAAAGCCATCGAATACTCTTATAATGGTGTCCCCCAGATTTACCGTGAGGATGGAGATAAGATCCGTCAGGTCAATCCGGATAAATCCTTCGATTCTCTTGGATTTGGCTCAGCCTCCGGTTCCAATAGTATGATGTCCTCTATGATGAGCACGGATATGTTCTATGAAATGCCGGAAAATGCCTCTTTGTATAAAGACCAGTACGATGTAAAGGCCGGGCACTGGCCGGAAAATTACAAGGAATGTGTTGTCGTTCTAAACAGCAGCGGTAGCATCAGTGACTTAATGCTCTACACATTGGGGCTGAGAGATGTCATGGAACTGGATGAAATGATTCAGCAGTTTATTGATGAGGAGACAATCAATACACCCGATAATATGGGCTCCTATACTTATGAAGATATTCTGGGGACTACCTACAAGCTGGTAAACAGTTCAGATTATTATGAATATGACGGTGAGCATAAAGTGTGGACGGATAAGACCGATAACAAGGATTATATGCGCACACTGGTGAAAAACGGGGAAGAGCTTAAAGTGGTTGGTATTGTGCAGCTTTCAGAGGGGGCAAACGGTTCCGCACTTAAGCCGGGGATCGGATACACGGTTTCCCTGACACAGCATACTGCAAAGCAGGCGAAGAACAGCAGGATCGTACAGCAGCAGATGGCAGAAACGGATGTAAATGTGTTTACGAACGAGCCGTTCGGTGATACGGACAGTAACAAGAACTCCCTGAATATGGATTCTCTTTTTTCAATAGATACGAATGCCATACAGAATGCCTTTAAGTTTAATGAAGACGCCCTGTCCGGAGGCTTCTCTGATTCGATGGACCTGTCCGGGGCTTTCCAGATGGATGGAAATTCACTGGATTTGTCCGGAATGATGAATTTTGGGGATATGAAACTGGATCTTCCGGAAATGGAAGGCCTCAGCATGGAAAGTCTGCTGAACGGACTGAATCTGACTGTTTCCAGAGACAATCTGGAACAAATGGTGGGCGGGCTTTTGAAAGGTTACCAGAACTATACTGCAGGGAATCCACAGGCAGACTACACGAAACTGAACGATGCAGTTTATACTTATCTGGTATCCGAGGAAGCGAAGGCGGTCTTAACAGAAAATATAAAAGACATGATACAGGAAAACGGCGGGGGTGTTACCGTTTCTACAGAGCAGCTTCAGGCAATGTTTTCTGAAATCATGGCCGGTTATCAGGCATATGCAGCCGGTCAGGGGTATACGGACCCCGACCTGTTTGATGAGTACCTGATCGAGTATCTGCAGACAGCAGAAGCACAGGAAATCCTTACCCGGTGGGGAAATGAAATTTTCCAGAGCAATATCGATGTGACGGTCACATCTGAACAACTGCAGAAGCTGGCTTTGGAGCTGGCGGCAGGCTATCAGCAGTATGCGGCTGCCAACAGCCTGCCGGACCCGTCCTTAATGGGACAATACTTTATGGAATATCTGAACACAGCAGAGGGCAGACAGCAGCTTTCGGACGGAATATACAGCATGGTTGATATGAACAGTCTGGAGACACAGATATCCACGGTTATTCAGGAATATATGACAAAATCAATGGGAAGCTTTACAGAGGCAATGTCACAGACACTTCAGACGCAGATGACATCCCTGATGGAGCAGATTGTAAACCAGATCAGTGGCAGCATAGAAGGCGCCATGCAGTCAGTCATGGGCCAGATCGGAAGCCAGCTTCAGAGTGCAATGGGCGATGCCATGCAGATTGACGAGGAAGCGTTTGCAAAGGCTTTTCAGATGAATATGGATCAGGATGAAATGTCAGAACTTCTGATGTCCTTCATGACCACGGAAGGAGCCACTTATAAAGGAAATTTGGAAAAACTGGGATACGTGGATTTCGACCAGCCGACCGGGATCAATATCTATCCGCTGGATTTTGCGAGCAAGGAACAAGTAGTCCAGATTCTGGATGATTATAACAGCCGCATGGAGGAAGAAGGAAAAGATGAGCAGGTTATTTCCTACACAGATATAGTAGGGACAATGATGTCTTCTGTAACGAACATTATCGACATCATCAGCTATGTGCTGATCGCCTTTGTAGCGATTTCTCTCGTAGTTTCGTCTATCATGATCGGAGTCATCACATATATCAGTGTATTGGAGCGGAAAAAGGAAATCGGAATCCTGCGTGCGATCGGGGCATCGAAGGGGAATGTATCCCAGATTTTTAATGCGGAAACCTTCATCATCGGTCTCTGTGCGGGAGGGATCGGAATCATTCTGACACTTCTGATCCTGATACCGGGGAATGCACTGATCCACCATCTGGCCGGGAATTCATCCATCAGCGCAGTTCTGCCTGTACAGTATGCAGTCATACTGATCCTGCTCAGCGTGCTGCTGACGATACTGGGAGGCCTGATCCCATCCAGCAAGGCTGCGAAGAATGACCCGGTGACGGCACTTCGGGTTGAGTAATTGAGTATTGACAAGAAGAGGTATGTAGGTTATGATAGTCATATCAAAATAATTTGATGTAAAGGACAGTGGAAATGACAGATTTTTCGAAAGATGCTAAAATTTTTAAAGCACTCTGTGATGAAAAGAGACTGGCTATTTTAGAACATTTAAAAGGCGGGGAAAAGTGTGCGTGTGTCCTAATTGAGTGTATGGACATGGGGCAGTCGGCTTTATCTTATCATATGAAAATACTTTGTGAATCCGGTATTGTAACAGGCAGACAGGAAGGGAAATGGACACACTACAGCCTGAATCAAAAGGGAAGTGAGTACGCTGCAAAGCGCCTTTTAGAATTGACAACGCCTGATATACAGGCATAGTTAGAACATTGTGTATCCTTGGGGTATATAAAAGTCATCGTGCGATGGCTTTTATATATCCTCAATACATCAAAAAAAATTGATGTGTTGATGCCAGGGTCAAAAGGTCATACAATGCATGCTCGCATGCAATTGGATGACTTTGGGACCCGTAAAACATGAGAAAGTAGCCCGATTAGGGCGGATTTCGAATGTTTTTAGGATTTCGGGAGCACGAAGTGCGGAGAAATCCGTAGCATCAGGGGTCAAAATACCTTTTGACCCCAACATTATATGATAAAAAGAATGGAGGGGTTTTTTTGACAATTTTAAGTGATATATGGTTATTTTTTCAGGACCAGATATTAGGTATGAAATGGCTGAACAGTTTAATAGGCGGCCTTCTGTCAGCTTCGGGGCTGGACATCGAAAGCCGCATAGGGGGGAGCATTCAGTTTTTTATTTATGATGTGATTAAGATCACTATTTTGTTATGTCTGTTAATTTTTTTCATCTCGTTTATACAAAGCTATTTCCCGCCTGAAAGAAGTAAGAAAATATTAGGACGGTTTCACGGGACAGGGGCAAATATTATATCGGCTTTACTGGGAACGGTTACTCCTTTTTGTTCATGTTCCTCTATACCTTTATTTATCGGGTTTACAAATGCCGGACTTTCTTTAGGTGTTACCTTTTCATTCCTGATATCTTCCCCTATGGTAGACTTGGGAAGCCTTGTCCTGCTTATGAGTATCTTCGGCGTAAAAGTTGCCTTTGCCTATGTACTGATTGGGTTAGTGATTGCGGTTACCGGTGGGACAATTATTGAGAAAATGCACATGGAAAAGTATGTGGAAGAATTTATAAGGAGCGCAGGCAGTGTGGATATTAATACCCCTGCACTCACAAGAAGGGACAGAATACAGTTTGCGAAAGAACAGGTTACAGAAACATTTAAAAAAGTATTCCCTTATATTTTAGCAGGTGTTGGAATCGGGGCGGTCATTCATAACTGGATACCAGAAAGCTGGGTGGAAACAATCTTAGGAAGTAATAACCCGTTTGGCGTCATATTAGCTGCATTAGTCGGTATCCCGATGTATGCGGACATATTTGGCACCATACCGGTTGCTGAGGCACTGCTTGCGAAGGGCGCGCAGTTAGGCACAATTCTGGCTTTTATGATGGCAGTTACGACTTTAAGCCTGCCGTCTATGATTATGTTAAAGAAAGCAGTAAAGCCTAAGCTGTTAGCATTGTTTATTGCTATCTGCACGGTCGGGATTATCATTGTCGGATATTTGTTTAATATATTTCATGCATATTTGATTTAAAAACCGGGGGTTAAGGAAATGGGATTACTTTAGGTTTTACCTCATTTCTTTTCTCCCAAAATATTTAATAGACACAAATAATGCGAAAACCGATATGATTACAGCACATGGCACAAACGGAAGCAGCGGTAAGGTACTTCCACCTCCTGCAGCTGTTACCGTATGCAATGCGTGTGATACGACATATCCACTGTAACAGTATGGATAAACTAACCGTAAGGGAGTATTTGCGATCAATACACCCGGGATTATTAGTAACAGGTTTAATCCCATAGATAATAGCGATTTTTCAAATAATATTGTAATTGCCCACATACATGAAACGGCAGGAACCATTGTCGAGAATAGTTTTATCGTCCATGTTAACAAATAAAGGATTGGTACGGATTCCCCTACATTCATAACCTGTGTGGTAATAATTCCTGCAATAATAAACGCGCTGAAGAAGATTAACAATTCTATTGTTAAGAAACTTAATAGTACGAAAAACTTTGTCAATGCAAGCTTCCCCCTTTTGACAGGCAATGCAAGCATTTTCATAATACCATTGTTTTTCATTTCTCTGTTTGCAATCATGACACAAACGACAACCATTGAGAATGGAAGTAGATAATATCCGAAAAGCAGCGCACTTTGAATGAACATTGCTGACCATGCGTCTGTATATTCTGGTGACATGTACATGCCGATGCTTGACACACCAGAAATAACAACTAATACAGGTGGTATAAAAAGCAAAGGAAGTATACCTGACCTCTTTACTTTTATAAATTCTATTTTTAACAATTCAATGACTGACATATTGGGTCCCCCTTTATTCATAGTGTTTCGTTTTACTAACATACCAGCCTAATACGAAAAACGTAACTGTTTCAACAAGTCCTACAATTAAAATGCCCATATCAATGTTTGCGGCAGACGATACTGCCGGTTTCACCATCAATACAAACGGATTGACTAAAAAGGCCGTAAAATCGGAAAGTGACATTGCCATGCCGCTAAAAAATCCAGCCACACCAATTCCTAAAGTGAACCAGATGTTTTCACAGCGTGATGATACAAAAAGCATAAATGCCAGTACTGGCAGGGTTGATGCAAAACAATATCCCGCGTATTTTAAAAGTGCCGGCAGTTCAAATGTGCCAGTTGGAAGGAAGATGTCTCCAATCATACATAATGCTCCATTTTGCAGGAAAATACATAATACAAGCAGCGCAAATAGTATATAAAATTTATGTCTGAAGATTGCGGATGGATTGAATGGGAGCATATACATTTTTTTGATTGCATTTCCCTGAAATTCCACATTATATGCTAAAGTTGCTGCAACAATAATTCCAAACATGTTGAGCACCATTATCATTCCATATAACTGTGTTAATAAAACGTCCATTGGTGGAAGCGGCAGGTTGAGTAATACATCTTTACGAATTATGAAATTCGCAAAAGCATAGAATGCTCCCAGTATTCCGGTTATTGGTAAAACTTCCAATATTCCTGTGCGTCTACATTTTTTCAGTTCAATAACTAAGCTGTTCATAACTTCGACCTCTGCTTTCTTATAGTGTTATCTTCGTCAATCATAGATAGGAACATATCTTCTAACTTGTCTGTTTCAAATCCCTCTTCCTTCGCCGTATTTTTCAAATCATCAAGGCTGCCCTCGAAAAGCAGTCTGCCGTGATTTAAGATACCAATATCATCTGCTAACAGTTCAATTTCAGATAGCATATGAGATGAAATTAGAATCGTACAGTTATATTTCTCAGGAAGCGATTTAATTAGATTCCGAATCTCGTGAATGCCTGCCGGATCCAGCCCATTTGTCGGCTCATCTAAAATTAAGACGGGCGGTTCGCCGAGTAAAGCAGAAGCAAGCCCTAATCGCTGTTTCATTCCTAACGAGTATTTTTTCGCCAGACGGTTTCCAAATTCTGATAAACCTACCAACTCCAATGCGCTGCCAACTGTTGAAGCTGGAAGGTTTAAAATTCTGCGAATAATGTCCAAATTTTCTTTGCCTGTCAAATTTGAATAAAAGGAAGGTGACTCGATGAATGAACCAACCTTCTTTAAAATACGCATCCGGTCATTTGGAAATGTCATGTTGTCGATTTTAAAACTGCCCTCTGTTTGTGCTGTCAATCCTAAAAGCATTTTCATAGTTGTGGATTTCCCGGCTCCGTTTGGACCGAGAAATCCATAAATTTTTCCTTTCTTAATGTGTAGTGACACATGGTCTACTGCGGTAAACCCTTTGTATTTTTTTGTTAAATTTTTTGTTTCAATTATATTTACCATAAATTCCACTCCTTTTTCTTGTTAGTTATACTATAAGTAATCTACATTACAGCAACATTCTCTCTACCTTACATTTACCTTACAAATGCAAAAACAACTGTTCAACTTTTTTGATGATGTTATAATTAAAGAAAATGGTAAAAGGAAAAGAGCGATAGATTGATGAATGATGCATACTTAAAATCCAAAAAGATATTGATTGTAGATGATGAAGCAGATTTAAGAAATATGCTTATCTCAATACTTACAGAGGAAAACTTCCTGAATATCGTCACAACCGATTGCGTGAAATCTGCTTTGGAAATTTGTCAAAAAGAAAAGCCTGACATTGCGATACTGGATGTCATGCTCCCTGACGGAAACGGTTTCGAGTTAATGGACACTATAAGGAGCTTTATGGATATTCCCGTTATCTTTCTGACTGCTAAAGATGATGTGCAGGATAAATATTCCGGCTTTGGCCTGGGGGCGGATGATTATATCACAAAACCGTTTCTGCCAAAGGAACTTATTTTCCGGTTAATTGCTGTATTGCGCAGATCCTATAAGAAAGAAAATCCATTTATTGAACTGCATGCCTGCAAAGTTGATTTAGAAAATGCACAAGTCATATGGAGAGATGATACATTTCCCCTTACTGCAAAAGAGCGTGATATTTTAGAAACCCTTGCGAGAAACGTTAACCGTATAGTTACCATAGACGCTCTTTGTGAAGCTGTCTGGGGAGATAATCCGTTTGGATATGGGAATTCTTTGCTTGCCCATATCCGGAGAATACGGGAAAAAATTGAAGAAAATCCATCAAAACCTCAGTCCCTAATTACCTTCAAGGGATTAGGCTATAAGTTAATTGTGGAAAGCAGGTCTTAACAATGCGTAATTTCGGAAAATTCATTACTAAACATTTGCTTTTGTACTTACTGATACTGGTCTTTATTGTAGTATTAGATTTAGTGGTATTCTTTCTGACATTTAATAACACAGTTGAAGATATAAGCAGAGAAAGCCCCGTCCGGACACTCCAAAAGGTATCTGAAAATTTTACATCTGAAAATGGAACTTATACTTTAAACTCTAAATATCAAAGAAAACTTACAGAAGATAACATCTGGGGTATCTTGATAGACAGTAGTGGTAATGTTATCTGGCAGCATAATCTTCCGGAGAATATACCTCTAAAATATACATTACAAGATGTTGCCGCTTTTTCGAAAGGCTACATCAGTGACTACCCCGTTTTTACATGGGAACAGGAAAAAAACTTATTGGTTCTGGGTTACCCACAAGACAGCTATTCCAAAATTACAACAAACTATCTTCCATTATCCATTATACGAAAGGCTCCTATTATTTTCTTAATCATATTAGGATTAGATACAGCTATTTTGTTTATCGTATACTATTTGTCAAAACGAAATGTTATGTTAAAGATTACACCTATTTTGAGCGGAATAGATAAACTATCACATGGCGAAAAAGTAATTCTTGACATAAATGGTGAACTTTCAGAAGTTGGCGAACGTATTAACGAAACTTCAAATTATCTGAAAAAACAAGATCAGGCAAGAGCAAATTGGATTAGTGGTGTCTCACATGATATTCGTACACCATTATCAATGATAATGGGATATGCTGATAAGATTGCCGCTGCATCAAATGTAAACGAAAGTACAAAAAAGCAGGCAATCATTATCAAAACTCAAAGTGTAAAAATAAAAAATTTAGTACAGGACTTAAATCTTGTTAGCCAGTTGAATTATAATGTTCAGCCTGTTCAGGAAAAAAATGTTTATCTGTGCAAAATAATACGGGAAACTGTTGCCGAATACTTGAATGGAGATCTAAGCGATAAGTTTGATTTTGAATTAAACCTTGCCAGGAATGTTGAATCTATAAGTATAGCAGGTGACGAAAGATTATTGTACAGGGCAATACAAAATGTCATATCAAATAGTATTAACCATAATGAAAATGGCTGTATGATTTTAATCAGCCTTCAGGCAGATGAAAATACATTTATTTTAACGATCAGCGACAATGGCAGAGGTATTACAGAAGAGGAATTACATAAAATACAAACGACACCACACTATCTGCAAAGTACAGATGACCGCTTAGATTTACAGCATGGATTAGGGTTATTGCTTGTGAAAGAGATTGTCACGATTCATAAAGGAAGAATAAAAATATCCGGCGCTTTAAATGCAGGATTTTCTACAACAATTTACCTTCCATTAAATCATGATTGTAAAAACCATAGCTTGTAGATCACATGAATATGATGTGAATTACAGCTATGGTTTTATAATCCAAAGAGCCTGCTGCGTGTTACTGTTTAGAACGTGCCTTGTATTCCCGTAAGGTGAGAATAGTAACTTTACTGCTGTATTTCTTCCGGGAGCGTTACTGTAAAAATAGTGCCGGCCCCGGCCCTGCTGGAAACTTCGATCGTTCCGTTATGCAGGTCGACGATCCGTTTTGCCAGAGTCAGTCCTAAGCCGTTGCCGCCCCCGGTACGTGCGGCGTCTGCCTGATAGAACTTTTCGTATACTCTTTTTATTGTGTTTTCATCCATACCGATCCCGTTATCTGCAATGGAAACTATAATGTTTTTCTGCTTTTTTCTTAGAAGAATCTGTATCTGTCCCTGTTGGGATACGAATTTAATCGCATTACCCAGTATATTCTGCCATACCTGCATGAGCAGTTCTTTGTTGCCGCTGTAATCCACTGAACACAGGTCGATATCCAGATCCAGTTCTTTTTGTGTCCATTGTGTTTCAAAGAGCAAGATGACTTCCCGAAGCTGTTCGTCCAGAGAATAGCTTTCTTTTTTAACCTCAATTTCCTGATTCTCTAGCCGCGCCAGCAGGAGAATATTACCTGTCAGTGAGGAAAGCCGCCTTGTATTGAAGAGGATTCGTTCCGTGTATTCCGCCCGCTTTTCCTCGGACAGGGATTTATTCTGCAGGAGTGTCACATATCCCTCAATGGCAGCCAGTGGTGTTTTAAATTCATGGGAAACATTTTCTATGAAATCTTTCCGGAAGATTTCTGTATTTGCCAGTTCTTTTACCATAACATTAAAATTATGGGCCATAGAGCTTAATTCCGTGACAGGGGTGTCTTCATCTACCCGGACACTAAAATTCCCCTTTACCACTTCCTTTGTTGCTTCATTAATGGAGAAAATAGCCTTTAAAGGCCGTTTCCCGGCAAAACGGGAAAAAATGGTTCCCAGAATTACGCTGACTACACCAGATATGAGAAGGATCAGTCCGGTCATGGGATCTTGTATGATTCCCAGATTGAGTAAGGCGATAGCTAAGAATCCCATCAAAGTCATAGTAATTGTCAGGATGAGAAATACCAGGAAGGAGAACATAACGGTTACTTTAAAGGAACGTTTATTCATGCTGTTTTTTCACCACCTTATAACCGAGTCCACGTACTGTTACGATATCAAAATCAGGATTGCTCTTGAATTTTTCCCTAAGACGGCTGATGTGGACATCTAAAGTATGAGTATCTGTTTCAGAATCAGGGCCCCAGATTTCCTCCATAATCTGTCTGCGTGTGAAAATCCGGTTGGGTGAAGCGGCCAGTTTAAAGAGCAGGAGAAATTCCTTCTGGGGCAGCTCGGTTACCGAGGAACCGCACCGGACGGTCAATGCATCGCAGTCAAATACAGTCGAGCCAAGTTGGGTTTTACGCTGGCTGACAATCTGTGAACGGCGCAGAAGTGCCTCTACCCTCCAGACCATCTCATTCACATCAATCGGCTTGACCATATAGTCATCAGTGCCAGACCGGAACCCTTCCTGTTTATCTGCCGGATCTTCTTTCGCGGTTATAATGAGGATCGGCATCGTATACCTTGCTTCACGCACTGCTCTTATCATTTCGAAACCGTCCATAACAGGCATCATGACATCGGATATGATTAAATCTACATAAGTATGATCGAGAATATCAAACGCATTCATTCCATCTGTTGCGGGGATTGCAGTATAACCATTGTCGGTCAGAACTGTACAGAAAAGATCCCGCAATTCTTTGTTGTCTTCTACTACTAAAATCTGAAACATCTTCTTTACCTCCAAATTTTATTCTATCACAGTTTGGACCTTACTTCCAAAAGAAGTTATATGAGGGAAGTAAGGTACTTTTATAGTAATTTTACACGTTCAACCTCAAATGTACCTCAACAGTGCTGAAGTAAGTTTAAACCATAAAGTAAAGTATAGATTATAAGTTGAAAATGCCCGGCAGAAGGTATAAACTATAAAGATAGTTACTATTTATGAAATAGAAATCATACCCTTAGCTGAGGCATATGTTCCTGTCAACTGGGGGCAGGCAAAAAGGAAGGCGAAGTGAAATGAAGTACAGTTTTATCACAATTGAAAGGGAATATGGAAGCGGAGGAACAAAGATAGGAAGAAGACTTTCGGAGGTAAGCAAAGTCCCCTGTTACGGCAGTGAGATTCTGGAAATGGTTTCCCAAAAATATAATATTTCCGTTGAGAGAATCGGGAGATATGAGGAGACCGCCACAAATAGTCTGATGTATTCTCTCTATATGATGAGTCAGGTACAGAACGGAAATGTAAATATGCTGTCTAATGAGGGCCGTATTTTTCTGGAAGAACAGAAGACCATTCAAAGGCTGGCAGATGCGGGAGAGGCGATTTTCCTCGGACACTGTGCATCAGAAGTGCTGAAGGACAGGGATGACGTGCTGAATGTCTTCATTCATGCGGAACTTCCAGATAAGAAAAAAAGGATAGCAGCGGAATATGGAATCCCGGAAGGGGATGTGGAAAGTACCATGAAGAAGTTCGATAAGAAACGTGCAAATTACTATTTTGCAAATACAGGGAAGAAGTGGGATGATCTGCGCCGCTATGATGTTGTGCTGGACAGTAGCCGGCTGGGAATAGAAGGCTGCGTGGAATTTCTGGAGGGAGCCCTGAAATAGAAGACTGCAGACGGGGCAGAACCGGCATGGTTCTGCCCCCAGATTTTCTAGCGGCAATACTCATCATAGAGCGATTCGAAGATCCTGATATGTAGTTCTTCATCTTCGATGATTCTCTTAAGAGATTCCACAATATACTTATCCTCAATCCGGGCACACTGATTTTGATATTTTTGTACGGCACCCTTTTCCATGTTCACTGCGTTTACAAGCAGGGGCTTTAATTCTACGGAGTAAGTATTATATCCCGGCGTCCAGTAGACCATCCGGCTGCCGCGGTGTGTCCAGAGTCTGGGCGCTTCACCCATAATCCTTGCAATCTCCCCGAAAATATGAAGATGATGCATCTCTACTATACTGATTCCCTTGAAGATATTGGAAATCCGGTCATTCTCATCAATCAGCATATTATTATAGAGATAGAGACTTATGGTAGTCATTTCCGAATGCTGCCCTCCCATATTATCCAGCATCATTCTTCCGTAAAGGCTGTTGCGCTCACAGACCCGCACGGGAGGATAAGGGCCGGGTGCAGAAAAACTTTCTTTCGGCTGTCTGGGGACGGCATCGTGGCCGCTGCAGCAGTTCTCTTTATTCTCATTTTGCATATTTAGAACACTCCTTGTTAATGGATGTATTTAGTATACAATCTATGATAACAGGAATTTGGATATGCAGAATATTCAGGAATCACTACGTCAGATCCCAAATTCTTTAAACAACTGCCTCTGGTATTCTCTGTCTTTCGAGGCCTTCTCAATATCCTCATATCTTTTATCTTCGAGGAGAAGAAGTGTAAGACGGTTGACCCTTTCTTCCCCCTCAAGCATGCCCTCGGCGTGGCCTTCAGCGATACCCTCAGCGAGGCCTTCAGCAATCCCCGCGCTTACTAATTTCTGTCCTATCCTGGTCATTTTTATTTCCTCCATGATTTCCTCGATATCCATTGATTCTAAAAACTTGTCTGCCATAGCATAGATCACCGCCTCGATTTTCCTGATTTCATCAGGATTGATTGTTGTTGCCTCCCTTGTAATTGCAAATGCAGCCCTGATCCTGTCCTTTTGCGGCATTGTTCCACCCATCAAGGGGCAGAGGGGAAGCATTACAAGGTCTTCACGCTTCAGGGGGACATCTTCTGCCACACATTTTTCCAGCCTGCCAATCAGCTCGTCGGCACTCTTTTCCTGCATAATAATGGGAATGACCCGGTATGTATTCACTCCTTCTGTAAATTCAGTTACAGGATGCCGAATCGATCCGGAAAACAATACATAAGTGGTCACGGAGACATGGTACTGGTAACTGGCGAGTGCTTCGTAGGAACGGAAACGCTTTATCGTCTGCGAAGAAATGCATCATTGTCTTTAAGACTGCATCTTCGTGCTGTACAGCGGCAGGCAGCTCCTCCTGCCAAACTGTTTTGGTTGTGTTGTCCATATAGTATCCTTTCTATGCAACTATACAGAGAAACTATCTGATTTTACTATAGCAAAAAATATGGGGGCAGACAATGGTATATTACTGCAAAATATAGGGGTGCTGTGTATTTCTGAAAAAATTCCCTGATCATAGGGGTGACTCAAAGATCTATTAGATTGTTTGAGATTGCTTATTAAGATGCTGTGTGATAGTTTCCATGTACAGAACCATCATCTGCGTATGCATAAGTGTAAAAGAGGGGAAGGGAAAAGTCAAGTGCTGTTTGCAAAACCAATACACATTTCACTTGTTATTATTAGAGTGTGTTTGATAATTCATTGTACACGTCTGACCGCCCCACTTCACCCCCTATTTGAGCCAAATTTTATCAACGTAGGACCACTACGCCTCAAAAATTTGGCTCAAATATCTCGCAAAGTGGGACAATCAGCCGTATACATGAATTATCAAACACACTCTGGCACAGATGCCGCGCTCTCTGGAGTACGGCATCTGTATAGATAAAGTGTTGGTTTACAATTGGCTAATCCTCAAGTACTCCATCCATAAATTCAATGATTCCTGCCTCGACCTCATCTTTGATGGCAGCATAATTATGGATCTCATGACGGTAGCCGGAATATACTTTGGTCGTAACACGGTGCCCGGTATCCCACAGCCAGTTTGATACCTCATAGATTCCTTTTCCATATTCGCCGACCGGGTCCTGATCACCGCCGATATTATAAACCGGAAGTGATTTCGGCACTTTTTCAGCCCATTCGGTACCTATAATTGCCTCCATCATCTGTGTAAAATCATAAAGGGAGCGGTTGCTGGTTGGCTTTGTAAAGGCATCAAAAGGATCTTCTGCATGATCCTTCTGTACATAAGGATCTGCGCAGATCCACTCATTTCCGATCGTGACATCATCACAGCGTTCGCACATCCACCCCATCAGAGCCCCTGTAAATTCAGCATTGGAATCTTTTCCGAGTCCTTCATCTACAGCTTTCTTCAAAAGTACGGCGGCTTCGGAAGCCCCGCGGAAGGTTCCGGTAGTCCCGCAGATTGTGACCCCGGCCAGATCATCGCCGTATGCTGCGGCATAATCTCTTGCAATAAAGGACCCCATGCTGTGTCCAAAAAGAAAGTATGGAAGATCCGGGTATTTCCCGCATACCAGTTTTTTCAGGGTGTGTTCATCCTCCATCATGGTATGGAAGCCTGCATCACCCCAGTCACCCCAGATTCCGCTGACCATCGCGGTTTTTCCGTGTCCAACATGGTCATCCGCAGCTACAATGTAACCGGCATCCATAAATTTTACGATCATGTGCAGATACCGTCTGGAATGTTCACCAAATCCGTGAATAATCTGGACAATGCCCTTTGGTTTTACAGCAGGGACATAGATCCAGCCCTGTACCTCGTCGCGCTTGTTGAAGGATAAAAAGTTTACCTCATGTAACATAACAACACCTCCGTTTTCTATAAAATAACTACTACATTCATTGTAGAATGCGGGGGCAGGAGTGTCAAACAAATTTAGGTAAAAATAGAGCAGTAACAAAAGCTGGTTTGCATCTGCGTATAAACAGTGATATAGTAGTGTTCTAAAGGAGATGAAAATATGTCCCGGAAAGATAAGAATATAAAAGAAAAGAAATATTCATTTTTCAGCCATAAGGAATGTGAATATTTTCCATGCCATAAGACGAATGACCCGGATAATTTTAACTGCCTGTTCTGCTACTGCCCCTTATATGCATTAGGGGACAGATGTGGAGGTAATTTCAGGTATACGGACAGGGGGGTTAAGGACTGTACGAACTGCACCCTTCCCCACAAGCGGGAGAATTACGATTATGTGACAGGTAAATACAGCGAGATCAAAGAACTTGTTATGAACCAGAGAACAAAAGAATAAATCTGGAAAAAAACAGGAATAAATTCCCAAGCCCGGCCATATAATTTAATAGAGCGTTAAATAACGTAAAAATTAGCGATAGGAGAGAAAGATATGGCGAGACAGAGGAAATCATTAGACAACCAGATCCATGCTTTGGAAGAGCAGATAAATAAACTGCAGGACAAGCTGGATGTTCTGATGCAGCAGAAAGAAGAGCTTGAGAATAAAAAGCGGGAAGAAGAGCTCGGTGAGCTTTATAATTTTATGAAGGCGAATGAGCTGTCCATTGAGGACCTGTACGGGCTCATTGGACAGAATGAAGGGCAGGAAGATTTGCAGACAGCCTGACCGGAATCATATCGTTCCAGAGCGTGTTAGATAAACCAGCCATATACATGGTTTATCTAACACGCTCTAATCTTATTTAGTTTTGTACTTTGTATCGTGTAATAAAATTTATTGTGTATTATTAACAAATTTGCAAGTATAATTTCTCTGATATTAACAAAAAAAATATAAGCTGTTGACATTTTGCAAAATCTAATGTTATAGTGGTTTTGTCCAAGAAAATAGAAGAAATGGTGCACACAAGAGAGGAGTTTGTTATAAACTCTATATATTTTATCAAAAAAATGAACCGGTTCACTTTTGAAAAGGGAGGACGCTCCCGGCAATGGTATTGGCAATTGTTAAATTAAATATGAGAATAATTAAAGGAGAACACAGGTATGAAAATGAAAAAAGCAATGAGCATTATTCTGGCAGCAGTAATGGTAGCAGGCATGGCAGCCGGATGTGGAAAATCGAATGATTCTAAGTCAGAATCCGATGACGGTACAGTCACTTTAAATTACTGGACATGGTTCCCGAGTACGGATCAGATTGATGAGACGATTAAAGCTTTTGAGAAGGAGAATCCTGACATCAAAATTAATATGACAGTAATGGAAAGTAAGGCTTTTCAGGAAAAGGTACCTCTTGCACTTAGTACGGATGAGGATATTGATGTAATTGGTGTACAGCCTTCTGCATTTGCCGAAGAAGTACAGGATTATCTGGCTGATCTGGATGAACTGATGCCGGCTGCGGCAGGAGATGACTGGAAGGACAAGTATTCTGAAAAATGTCTGGAACAGGGAAATCAGCTTACTGGCGGGAATACAAAAATGCTGGTGCTTACCAATTCCGGTTCTATGATCGGTTATTATAATGCGGCTCTTTTAGAGGAAATCGGATGTGAAGTACCGACAACTATTGCAGAATACAAAACAGTTGCCGAAAAACTGAAAGAAAAATATCCGGATAAATATGTAGGTGTATTTGCCGGTAAGGAAGCCTGGATTATGGATGAGATGATGCTGACAGTCCTTGGACAGCAGGGAGATTACTATAATCAGTGGAGATATGAAGGTGCAGATGTTGACAGTGAAGAGTTCCTGCAGGCATTTAACGGGTTTAAGAAGTTTTTTGATGAGGGGATTTTCACAGCAGATGCATTAGATTTAGATTATGCCAGCGCAACAGAAGAATTTACAAATGGAAATGCTTTAGTTTATTACATGGGCTCATGGGAATCTCCGTTATTGTCACAGACCTTAAGAGAGGGAAACGGAATTGATCTTGAGGATGTAGGTGCTATGGCGCTTCCGGTTGCGGAAGATGGTGGACAGCTGACGGTGCGTTCTTATATAGATTCCGGGATCGGGGTTGTAGATTATTCAGAGAAGAAGGAAGCAGCTGCAAAGTTTGTTGCTTACCTGACACTCGGTGACGGAGCGGATCTGTTTGGAAAACAGCTTACAGGTACATCTGCAAAAAAAGACTTTGAAGTAGATGAATCTTTGTTTGCAACAGATACGGCAAAACAGGGGTGGGATACAGTTGTAGAACTGATTAACACTGCAACAGCAGATAGAAATAACGTTTCAGGATACTCGGATATTGAAGGCGCAGAGGTGCAGAGCGTAATGAATGGAACAAAATCTGCCGAGGATGCGCTGAAAACATTGCAAAAGGAATGGACGAGCGGAAAGTATTAGGGATTTTAGATAATGGGAGGTTGCGGATATGAGTAGAATGGGTCAGGCAGGAAACGGGATTAAAAAAAGGAATAACAGGGCAGGATTTATCTTTCTGCTTCCTCTTATTATCATCTTTATAGGGTTGTTGGGATATAGTTTTTATTTCTTAATAGTAAACAGCTTTAAACATGTAACGATTACCTTTCGGAACACTGATTTTGTAGGTCTGTCCAACTATAGCACGATTCTGGCCGATAAGACATTCTGGAGGGCATTGTTCAACACCTTTTTATTGTCTGCAGCCAATATATTCTGCGGACTGACATTTGGTTTTTTTATCTCAATTATTTTAAACTTTAAAATCAAAGGGAAGAGATTTTTCCATGCATTGTTTTTTGTTCCGTCCATGCTTCCGATTGCTTTAATGGCAGCTGTTTTCAGTTCTATGCTGGAGTATAAAAATGGAATTGTGAATCAGCTCCTGAGAGGGGCAGGACTTGGAGCACTGGCACAACGATGGCTGGCAGATCCCAATCTGGCAATCTGGTCGGTCTGTTCGGTATCCATATTCCTGATTGGGATTCCGATCATGTATTACACAGCAGATATGACAACAATCAGTGACAGTGTTCTGGAAGCAGCAACAATGGATGGGGCAAAGATGAGGCACCAGCTATTCATGGTAATCTATCCGATGCTTAAGAATACACACAAAACAATTATCCTGTCTATGCTTCTTGGCGGCTTCAGGGAAATGGAAAGGGTATTCATGATGACGGACGGGGGCCCCGGAGGGGCGACGGAGATCATAGGTACATACATTTACCGGGCCACACGGTCAGCAGGTTCGAATATCGGGCTGGTATGTGCGGCAGCTATCATTGTACTGATTGTAGCATTTTTAATATCCTTTATTCAGTTAAAACTGACAGAGAAGAATGCCTAGAAAGGAGAAAATAGTAATGAAAAGAAATATAAAGAATCAGGAAATGGAAAAGGATATGTTCTCTATTTCCAAAAAGAATAAAATAGTTATGGTTATATTTCTAATTATCATGACACTTATCTGGGCAGTGCCAGTTTATTCCCTGATTAAAGATTCGCTGAAAGTGAACGGGTTTGCAAATTATACATATGTCTTAACAAACAAAATCAACGGCGTACCCTTTTATCAATATTTTATTAACTCTGCAGTCAATGCAGTCTGTGCAGGTGCTTTGCTTGTTTTTATCTGTTCATTTGCAGGTTTTGCATTTTCAAAGGTAGAATTTACAGGAAGAAAATTGATTTATAATATGGTAGTGATGTGTCTTGCAATTTCAGGGCCAATTCTGATTATACCATTATTTTATATATACAAGACTGCCCATTTATACAATACACATTTAGCAGTCATTTTATCAGAATGTCTCATTACGATCCCTTTTGGTGTCCTGATGATGAAGAACTTTTTCGATGGCCTGCCGGGGGAATTGATGGAATCTGCAAATGTAGACGGCGCCACCATTGTACAGACGTGTTTTCGGATTTACCTGCCTCTGGCAAAGCCTGCTATGATTAATCTTGCAGTATTGCAGCTTATGTGGTCATTTCAGGACTTCCTTTTCCCTCTGATGTTTTTGACAAAAGACGAAGCGTATACGACAACAGTTGCAGTAAATGCCTTTAAAGGGGCATATGGTATGACGGCCCAAAGCTTGGGACGGTATAATGCGGCACTGGTACTGATATCCATCCCTACGATTTTAATTTTTATTTTTGCACAGAAATATATCGTAAATGGTGTGACATCGGGTGCAGTGAAAGAATAGGAGCAAGACAGAAATATGAATACAAAATTATGGTATCAATCTCCAGCTGCATCTTTTAGTGAGGCACTCCCAATTGGAAATGGAAGTCTTGGTGCTGTTATATATGGGACGCTTCCTGAGGAAAGTGTATTTATCAATCAGGATACACTCTGGTCAGGAACTGGAAACAGAGAAAAAGGAGGCGTTGACAGGGCACTGTTAAACAAAGCGAAAAAACTCAGTCTGGCGGGCTCATATTATGAAGCGCAGCAGCTTGTAGAAGAGCACATGCTGGGAGATTACAATGAATCCTATATGCCTCTTGGGGTAGTAAAGTACAGTTTTCCCCAAGTGAAAGAATACAAAAATTACAGGAGGGAGTTAGATCTTGGGCAGGCACTTTTGAAAACAGAATTCGTGTCCGGGGATGTTCGCTATCAGAGTGAAATATTTTCCTCTTATCCGGATAATGTCATTGCTATAAAGATAAGAAGCGGGGAAGCAAATAAGCTGGACGTTATTTTTAATTTCGAAAGCAGGCTTCAATACTTTTCAGCTATTCACGAAGGAAACGGAATTGTAATTTCAGGGAACGCCCCGAGTCATGTGGAACCTAATTATGTACCAAGCCATCATCCTGTTGTATACGAGAAAACAGATCTGGGAATGCCATTCTGCGGCTATCTGCGGGTGGAGAACCAGGATGGCGGGCTGTATATTGAGGAAGGAAAACTGCATGTAATGCATGCAACCGAGGTTATAGCATATATCACAGTATCAAATGGATACGAAGGCTTTCAAAAACCTATTTCCTATTCTCATAAAGCGTGTTTCGAGAAATGCAGGCTGCTTATGGAGCAGATAAGCGGAATTTCATATGCGCTTGTTAAGGAAAGACATTTGTCAGATTATACACAAATTTTTAAACGTGTCTATTTCGACCTTGGGGAACCCGAACCGGAGGTCCCAACGGACGAAAGGTTAAGAAAGTTAAAAAGCGGGGAAGAGGATAAGGGGCTTTATTGTCTCTATTTTCACTATAACCGGTATCTGATGATAGCGAGTTCAAGAATAGGAAGCCAGCCTTCAAACCTTCAGGGAATCTGGAGTGACAGTACAAGACCCGTATGGAGCAGTAACTGGACTATAAATATTAACACGGAAATGAATTACTGGCCTGTTGGAAGCTGTAATATGCTGGAATGTTATGAACCTCTGATCCGTATGCTGGAAGAAATGAGTATCGCGGGACAGGAAACAGCAGTTCGATTCTACGGGTGCCGGGGCTGGGCGGCAAATCATAATGTAGACTTGTGGAGACAGACAGAGCCTGTAGACGGGATGGCAAAGTATGCTTATTGGCCAATGGGTGGTGTATGGCTGAGTGCGCAGATTTATGACTACTATAAATATACACGTGATAAAAAAATACTGGAAAACAGAATTTATCCGGTTATGAGAGGCGCCGCTTGCTTTTGTCTGGACTGGCTGGTTAAGCGGGAGGATGGTTATTACTATACGCCTCTTTCTACTTCTCCGGAAAATACATTTTATGACTGTGAGAAAAGAGAATGTGCGGTCAGCTTTGGTTCAACGATGGACACAGCATTAATCCGTGAACTTTTTAAAAATGTAGTGGAAGCCAGCGAGATTCTGGATATCAGTGATGATTTTACAGAAGAAGTAAAGGAAAAATACGGGCTGCTGCCTGCTTATAAAGTGGGAAGAGAGGGACAGCTTCAGGAATGGGCAGAAGACTTTGAAGAGAAAGATCCCGGACACAGACATTTTTCTCCATTGGCAGCATTCCACCCGGGAACCACAATCAATAAATATAATACTCCGGAATTAATAAAAAGTGTAGAAAAGTTTATAGAACGCAGGCTGGAGAATGGCGGAGGACATATTGGCTGGAGCTGCGCCTGGCTGATTAATTTCTATGCAAGACTGGAAAATGGAGAGGAAGCGCTGCATTATTTGAAAAGACTGCTTACAAACTCTTCATATGACAACCTGTTTGACCTGCACCCACCATTAGGGGAGAGCGAAGGTGAGCGGGAAGTATTCCAGATTGACGGTAATTTTGGCAGCCTGAATGGAATGTCAGAGATGCTGCTCCAAAGCTGTTATGGAATCATCGAACTTTTGCCGGCCTTACCCAAAGCGTGGCCAAAAGGTGAAGTAACAGGACTGTTGGCAGAAGGTGGGATAACTGTTGATTTAAAGTGGAAAGATGGTGTATTAAAGGAAGTTGGATTTTTATCTGCAGCCACGCAGGAGGTATCTGTAAAGTATCGGGACGTGCAGTGGCAATTATATCTGCAGGAAGGGAAGAAGGTTTATGCCTCCATTCCATCATAGTAGGAGTAAAGTACAAAAAATTACCTGAGATATAAGAAAATAACTTATGGCATGAAATAAAAAAGAAGCAGGAAAATCATACCCGCTTCTTTTTTTCTAAATCCTGAATACTTTCTTTGTAATAAAATTCCGGTTCATGCGTTATAATCTTAGGATAGTCTGACTTGTCGCCGCGCATTCTCTTAAACAGAAGTTTTGCGGCAGCAAGCCCCATAGCATCTAGCGGCTGGGCGGCAAAGGACAGCGGTGGATTAACGATATTTGCCAGAGGAAAGTTATCAAACCCAATGATGGAAATATCATCCGGAATCTGCAGTCTTAAGTAATTGATTGCTAAATATGCGCCTATTTCCATGTCGTAGTTACTGATAAAGACAGCAGTAGGAGGGTCAGGCAGACCGGCCAGACGGAGCATTGCGTCGTATCCTCCGTCCATTGTATAATTTCCGCATTGGATATAGTCATCAATAACTGGTATTTGATGTTCATTCATAGCGGTTATATAACCATTAAGTCGTTCGGCTGACGTATAGTGGTCAGATTCACCGATAATGATTGCAATCTTATTATGGTGCAGCTGGATCAGTTTTTTTACCGGCTCATAAGCGGAACGGAAATTATCAAGTATAATACTGTCTGCAGGATGATCCTTGATAATCTGGTCAACTACTATAAGAGGCGTATTATTCTCCTGAATTAATTCAATCTGTTCACCCGAAGATGAAAAAGGAATCAAGATAATCCCGTCGACCATACGGTCCAACAGGAAACGTGCTTTTTGCAGTTCCATCTTTTCATTATTATGGCATTCACATACGATGACACTGTAACCCTTTGGCAGCAGGTAGGCCTCGATAGACGAAATCATGGAGGTGCAGAAATTGGAGGTAAGCATAGGAATCAGGACAGCAACAGAGAAAGTCTGGGCGTTGCGCAGTCCTTTGGCGATATTATTAGGCCGGAAGTCCAGCTCCCGGATTGCATTCTCGATTCGGATGCGGTTCGCTTCCTTTACCGGTGTACCATTGATATATTTACTTACAGTTCCGAGCGATAATCCGGCCAGATTAGCCACATCCCTAATTGTTGATGCCAAATGATTCACCTCCAAAGAGTTTCTATCTAAATTCTATATGAAAGAAAATATAAAGTCAAGGTAAAAAGGGCACTCAGGGAGTCGGAAAGAAGTGGACAAAAAACATTCTATTGAATAAAAAACAGGACGATTTTGGAGAAAATGTCAAAAATAATAACTAAAATAAGATGATTAAGGAAATATATCACAAAATATAATTGACACGAAAATAAGTACATGGTAATATATCACATATAAAATGAACCGGTTCATACTATTTGTGTGAACGTTTTTTTAAAATAGAAAAATGAACCGGTTCAATTATGGAGGCAAAGAGCAAGGTAAGGAACGAGGAGGATAGGTGTGAAAAAAATTAAGCAGACAATCATAGTTATTTTAACAGTAGTCAGCATTCTTTTAGTAGGAATACCCAAAATGAAAGTTTCGGCGGAAGATATTCCAGTCCGGTCCGGAATGAATCAGGATTTTGCACAGAATGGTTTCAGGCGGATTATCGATCATGAACATCCCGTGCTGACTTTTACAATGGTTATGGGGCATAATACAGAAAATGATTCAGATTTCCTGAGAGATATTAATTACAGAGGACAGGACATTAAACAGATGTGGGAGACAATACCGCAGGATATCCGGCCTTATTGTGTGCTGACCCTGCATTTCGGGTCTGTTTATAACAAATGGAATACCACTGCAGATGCAAGAAAATGGGTCGAGGACAATTTGTTACAGGGGCAGGATCTGGGGATTCCAATGATGGTGATTTATGGAGGAAACAGAAGCCAGGCGATGGCAGGCAGTCAGGAGGATACCTTCAAGTGGATTCAGTCTCTGTATGATACCTATGATAATTTTATCGGAACAACAAGCTCAGAACAGACAGATGCGGACGTTACGGCAGCGGTGCCGGGGCTTGTAAAATTAGCGGCTCAGAACGGTGGGTATCATATCCATGCAAATCAGGAGACAATCAATCAGTTTTACAGTAAGATTGTAGCGAATAAAGCGAATGGAGATATACTAAGGAAATATCATGAAAACTTTATCTATACTCCGAAAAATGTCCATTGCAACTATGACTATAATTTTTCTGAGGCATATGGAATGTGGCTGGCTGATATGTCGGCAGGATTTGGGACATATGTGGATGCTTATAACTGGTATCAGGCGGCTACAACAGGAGGTGAAACACCTTATGCAACCACCTACTCCGACTATGTTACAAGAGCATTTCCGGAATCAGCATATGCGGTCAATATGATTGAAAATGCACTGAACGGTGCTACGGTTTTCCAATATGAGAACCAGATGGATATTCCGGCCACGAACAGCATGTACTCCCCACTGTTTTGGAATGCTATGGTACCGGCTATGAGGACTATTATTCAGACGATAGATATTCCTGCGAAAGAAGAATGTATAGAAAAGTCAAAGATTGGATTCTATGAAGACAGTAATCAGAAGGGTCTGCCGGCAGACTGCGGGAGCAGGGGAACCTACAATGGCTCCGGAATGCTCAATGTAGGTTCAGACGGAGAATCCACAACATTTTTCGAGGGGCTTTATGATGGCGGGATCGATATGTATAACAGTGGAAATTCAAACCTCAGGTATTTTTTCCGTACAAGCGGACGTTATGGTATAATTCCCCAGATACCCATTTATACGCCGGAGGAAACACTGAATACCTTAAAAGATGCGGGAATGACGATTATAGACTGTGATTATTATCTGAAAAATTTTAAGAGTGTGCAGGATAAGGTGGACTTTTTTAATGAAAAGTATGAAGAGATTAATACAGGAGACGCAACGGTCAATAAGGACAAGAACAGCTGGCAGATTTATAATAATGCGGTAAATGAGGATCGGATCCAGAGTGCGCAGGTGCCATTGTCTTCAGAAGGTATCTACAAGGCAATTGACTTTCAGGATATGACACCCCACTCATCAGCCACATTGGCGGTAAAAGATGGGGAATTAATCATTGACCTGAATAATTACAGGACAAACAGAGGCGCTGAGGGAGACCTTGTTTCCAAGGATGGCGGCAAGCGCGTACTGGATGTTCTGGATTATTACAATGAATTTAAATACTGCCTTGATCCGTCAGACAAAGAACTAAGGGAAACCAAAATGGTCATCCATCTTAATACGGATGAAAAACCGCAGTTGGATATTGGCGGATATGACAGAAACCAGTATACCTATGAAGAATCATGGAATCCGGCAAGCCGTGAATATTCCATATCTGTTCATCACAATGGCCCGGTATCTATCGTACTCAATGCATCAGAAGCACATTGGACAGCAGCAGATGAATCAGATATAAAGAATGAGGGCAGCAATACAGAACTCAAATTTTATGGTACTTCTATCCAATGGAAGGGAAATAGTGCTGCCAACATATCGATTGACGGTATTGCGTGGGCAAATGGAGTGGACTCTTTCCACAAGACAGGGCTTAGTAATGCGTACCACACCATCACAGTGGAAGGGGATTCAAGCGGCAGCTTCCGGTACATCAGAGGAACCACACAGATGCTGACAGATTCCTATCTGCAGGATTTTACGTATGCATCAAGAGAAGAGGACCAGGATTATTATGTGGATTCAGAACACTGGACTGTTACAAAAGAAGATACGTATGAACCGAATGAACCGGTATCATATAAAGGAAAAGTGTATCAGACCTTTAATAAAACGGGAAAAAATGAGAATGGAGTCATGAAGATACTGCCTTATGTGGCACCGTTCTGGAGCGATATTCCTATCTATATGACGCAGAACAGTTATACAGATGCCGAATGGGAGGCTGACTTTAACACTGCTGCAGGAACGCCTGTAAGTTTTGCATTCCGTACAGATATACAATATAAAAGAGGGTATTATATCACAGTGAATCCGCTGCGGTTAAATCCGACAAATGCAGGTACTAATTATCAGTCATTAGCCCTTCTGGACGGTACGAAATGTCAGGAAACTGCAGATCCGGATTTGGAAAAGAATACATGGTATACGATTAAAATACAGGTCCAGGGACCGGATGTGAAGGTGTTTCTAAAAGAGCGGGAAGAAAAAGAATATGGGGATGCAGTCTTAGCATATACCGGACTTCAGCAGAAGGAAGGTTACTTTGGCGTCAGAGCAGAACATAATTCCGGAAAAGATACGGGTGAAGGGATCGGCAATGCGATAGCAGTGCAGGAGAAAGGGAGTATGAATGACTTTATATATATTGATAATGTCAGGATTACAGATGCTAATGACGCAGGCCGGAACTACAGTTGTGAATTCGAAACGAAGAAATCTGCTGAGAACTGGAAGGGAGAGGGGGCAGTCTTATTCAGCGCCCGGCAGCCGGAAACAGGGTTTGGCTATGCAGATGAGTGGGAAAAAAGCGGCGGTACATGGAAGACCGAAGCCGGTCAGGACATATGGGCAAACGGCGACAATGGTGTGTATACAGGGGAAGCAGAAGCAGGAAAAGAAAATTACTCTTATGCAGGCAGCCAGGAGTGGAAGGATTATTTATATAATTCTCTGCTGAAGTTCAATGAGAACGCAAAGAATGAGTCAGGAATTTTGTTCAGGGTGCAGGATGAAGAGAATATGTATAAGCTGTCTGTATGTCAGGATGGCACAGCGGCAGAGCTGCAGTTTATGAAGAAAACAGGCGGTGCATGGGAGAATATAGGGGAAACAAAAAGCATTCCAATGGAATCTGGAAAATGGTACGCATTTAATTTAACCGTTATGGATGAGTTTTTTGGCCTGTCTGTGAATGATAACCATATCATGACAGTGAGGGATACAGCGTTCCGGAGTGGGAAGGCAGGATTTTCTGTTAATGCAGGTACAAAAGCATATTTTGACAATGCATGGGTGAGTGTGCTCCATACGGAACCGCTCAATGAAGTGCCGGTAACAAGTATCTCAATCTCCGGGCCGGAGACTGCAGATGCCGGAGATTTAACACAGGAGTTACTCTATGAGTCGGATCAGCATGTGACATGGGATACTTCAGATCACAGCAAAGCTTTAATAACAGATGAGGGCAGGCTCATACCTGTTTCCAATGGTGCGGTAAGTGTGATTGCAAAAGCCCCGGATGGTTCCGGTGTGCAGGCAGAGAAAGAAGTTACGATAGTAAATGCAAAAGATTCACCGGTTATAATTTCAATGGAAACGCAGTACCTTACGACAGAGCGGAATCAGGTTCCTGATATGCCTGAAAAAGTGCAGGCTCTCTATAGTGACGGTACAGAGAAAGAAGTGGAAGTATTGTGGGATGCAGCAGCCCCGGAATCTTTTAAGGATGCAGTTGGGCCGATGTTTAATTGGGACGGCGGAAAAGCTACAGTATATGGAACTGCAGAAGAAAACCGGGCAGTTGTAAAGGCGGATGTTACTATACTGCCGGAGCCTCTCCTGGATACAGCATCTGTGTCTCCGAACCGTGGCAGCGACGTACCGTTTGACACAGGTATCATCAACAATAAAGACAATCCGCAGGAAATAGCCTTGGGAGAAACAATTGATCTGCCAAGAATACACTATCTGAAAATGGAGTATCAATGTGGAGATGACACCAGATTTACCGATCCATATTCATTTGTGTGGTGGGAAAAATCCGGTATGGAGGTAACAGAGGAGAACTATAAACCGGGAGACAGCATTGAGGTGGTTGGACATGTAGGGAAATATGGTAATAAAATATCAACCCACTATACCGTTATGTCGGAACGGAAAGCAGAAACAGCGGTTTATAAGGTAGAGCCGGAAAACAGTGGAACCGTATCCGGCCCCGCGGAAATCGGTGCCGGAAAGAAGGCAGAGGTGAAAGCCCAGGCCGCTTCAGGGTATCAATTTGGTTACTGGACAATCACAGATAATAAGACGGGAAATGAAACAGTTGTTGAAAGAACAAGGGAGACAATGGCTGTGATTGGAACGGCTGAGGCTATGAACACATACACCGCTCATTTTGTAAAATCAATGAAAACAGACGAGAAGACAATTCGTTCGGTTAATGGTGATTTTGAATATCTTTATCCATATGCCCAAGTTGCGCTGACTGTAGAAAACGGAGAAGTAAGCGATTATGAGTGGAGCGTAGAAGGGGCAGCGGGAACAGCCAATGATGCGGGAAAGAGCGGAAAGGCACCCGGGAAGGAGGTCGCACAGACCAATATCAGTGAAGAAGGAATTCTAAGCTTAACATCCGATGAAACAGGAACCCTGACGGTTATAGCCACGCCGAAAAATCAGGAAGAAAGTTTGGAAGTACTTAGAAAAGAAATTCATATTAAGAGCGAGGAAGAAGTAACACTGATAGATGATAATGATGCTACGGATAACCTGCTTTATTCGCCGTCGGAAGAGAGCGGTACATGGGCTGTATGGACAGGCGGAAATCAATATAACCGTTATAACAAGACTGAGCATAAATGGAATAACACAACGGCAGATGGGAACAGTTATGCCAGCCTGACATTTGAAGGTACAGGTATTCAGGTTATCACAGAATCAGGGACGAATCAGGGTGGCTCGGCTGACATATACCTTGATCATGTATATCAGGGCGAATACTCAGTTACTTTAAAAAATGCAGGGGCGAATATGTATCATTACGTATTTTTCGCCACCGAAGGTCTCGAAAATGGTTCCCATACTCTGGAAATTGTGCCTAGAGCGGAGCCGAATAAGTACAGAATTCCTTTGGATGCCTTTGTAATAACACAGGCTAAAACGGAAAATCCCGGCGGGGATATACGAAGTATACAGGCTGTAAGTGGAAACTTTGAATATCTGTATCCCTATGCACAGATTGCGCTGCGTGTGGAAAACGGGGATGTTAAGGAATATAACTGGAGTGTTTCAGGCGATACAGGAGAAGCCGCAGATGCAGGCGGAAAGGATGGAAAACCGTCGGCTGCCGGGCAAAAAACCAATATCACCGATATGGGAATCCTCAGCCTGAGCTCAGATGCCAAAGGTCTTATTACAATTACAGCAGTACCAAAAGATGAAGCAGCGGGTCTGGAAACGCTTACCAAAACAGTAAGGGTGGAGGAGTCAGAACAGGTGGTTCTTATTGATGACGACAGAGAGGATGTGATCACTTATTCCCCATCCGTGGGCAATACCGCATGGGCTAAATGGAGCGGGGGTACACAGTACAATCGCTATAATAAAACAGAGCACAAGTGGAATAACACCATAACTGATGAGAACAGTTATGCACAATTTACATTTAACGGAACCGGAATACAGGTCATTACAGATTCAGGAAGCGGAAGCGGAGGCTTTGCAGATGTTTACATAGATGGTGAACATCAAGGTGAATATAATGTATTTACCAAAAATGGAAATGCAGAGATGTACCATTATGTATTTTTCACAGCAGAAGGGCTTGAAAATAAAGAGCATACAATAAAGGTCGTCCCAAAGACAGCGCCGGGAAAATACCGGCTGACATTAGACGGGTTTGTAGTGACCAATTCAGAAAATGAGCCGGAAGAGCCTGTTTTACCGGAAATTACAGAAATCACTCCGGAAGAGGGCAGTATGGAAAAGACGAATATTTTCCAGAGGTTCCATGATACTCTTTTTAGTACTTGTAACGACGATGAGGTGTATGAAATTGTGATTCATGCCGCAAACGTGCAGTCAATTAAGTACCAGTTTGCAGGCTGGGAAGGAACCGAAGATGAACCGGCAGATCCGGGAATGGCAGAGGTGGCGGATGGAAAAGCCATAGTGCCTGTCAGGGGTGACTTTGCAGGAACAATTCATATAACCGCAGAAAATGACGCAGGGGACGCTCAAAGAACGATATTTATACACCATGATAAGGAGAGCCCGGGGATCGAAATAAGCAGCATGCTAACGGTTAATCCGGATTCCAAAACAAATCCGGAAGGGCTGGAAGTAAATACTTCTGATAATTTAGGCGTTCAGCGGGTAAGCTACATTCTTACCAAAGATGGTGAGGCACAGCCGGAAAATATATTATATGAAGATGCGAATGAAGGCGGGGAAAGGCCTGATCTTCCTGAAAATGTAGTTGGAACCGATGGCAGAATTCTGGAAGAAAATGATATTTATACAGGAATCGCATTTTCACTTCCGTTTGTATCTGACGGTACATATAAGCTGACCGTAATGTCAACAGACTATTGTGGCAATACATCAGTATTAGAATCAGATACCATTCGTGTGGGAGAGAAAACCTCTGTGCAGGCAGTCAATGTGGAAATGCAGGGCGGAACCTACAGGAAACAGCCATTTGGGTTTACTCTTACTGAAGGTGAAAAAATCCAATGGAGCGATGAATATGGTAATATTGCAGAAATTGAGGATTCTGATGTGCAAATCCTTTATCAGGGAAGAGAGGGAACACAGTATGAAAGCAGTGAGCCGCCTGCAGAGGCAGGGAAATACAGATTGATCCTTTCTGTAGATGAAAATAATGAAACATATAGTGGTACTAAGATTACAGATTTTGAGATACAAAAGGCTGAAGCCACTGTGACAGCGCTTGATAAAGAAATAAAGGAAGGGGAACAGCTGCCGGATGTGTCAATGCCGGATGAGGAGAAGGACTACACAGTTCAGGGTGTGCTTTCAGGAGATACATTGGAGGGCAGTCTGCTGCTGAACTATACTGACGAAGATGGAAATCCGCTGAGTTCGGATATTCCAAAGGCCGGCGAATATAGTATAGTACCTTCAGGATTAGAGGGCGGCAATAATTATAAGATTACTTTTATCAATGGAAAGTTAACAGTGAAGGCAGATGAAAAACAGCCGGATAACCCGGAGAAGCCCGACATACCTGACACAGAAGATCCGGGGCAGGCTCCTCCTGATGCAGAAGATCCGGGACAGAATCCCCCTGAAACAGAAAATCCGGGACAGAACTCTCCGGATACGGAAGAACCAGGACAGGGTGATCTTAATGTTGAAGAACCAGAGAAGAACGATCCTGGTGTGGAGAAGCCCGGACAGAACGTCCCCGGCACAGCCAATTCTGGAAACAGCCGGACGGAAAGCAATGAGAAGAATAACAACAGTTCAATTCGTACGGGGGATAACCAGAAGCTTGGAATATATGTAGGCAGTATGACAGCGGCAGTTGTCTTGTCAGTTTTATCCATTATCTGGAGGCTCACAAGAAAAAAGAAAAATAAATAAAATATAGTGCAGTTAAAATCAACAGGGCTGTCCTGAAAATGTAATAATAATTCAGGATAGTCCTGTTTTGTATTACCGCGAAGCAGCAATCTGCTGCTACCACGGCGTTCAGCCAACCGCACAGTCTGCCGGATGGTCATTTTCACATATCTGGCTGTGATATTTTTCAAATTCTGTTTCCCAGAATGCTTTATCTTCGGCCTTTGTATATGCTGTCCCCAACTGCCGGCCGTCGCGGCTGATAAAGATTGTTGTCGGTGTATCAGGATACTGGTCCAGTATCTGTTTGTCTAATTCATCTGAATCGAGAAGATGAATATAATGTGCATCGGTATCGGCTATTACTGCAAGTGCATCTTCATCTTTTTCTTTCGTAACTCCGCGGACGATTCCGACTACCTGAATCCCTTTGCCGGAATACTGGCCGGATAGTTCTGAAAAAATTTTCATTTCATCAGGACAGGTATCACAGGACGGATCCCATATATTGACGACGGTAAGCTCTGCTTTCTGTAGAAGGCTGTTTAAATCGGTCTCTGTTCCATCCAGTCTTTGAAGCTTGAAGTTTTCAAGGGTGGAAGAGCCGGCTGTCTTTTCCGGGGCATCCTTTTTCGTATCATCAGCACCAGTGGACTTCTGACAAGCACTCAGCAGCAGGGCAGCGCAGGTCAGAATCGTGAATAAGAAGATTCTTTTCTTCATGGTATGGTCACCTCTTTCTGTAAATAAAATAAGTACAGTTCATACTGTAATTATAGCAGTTACAGATATATGCGTCAAGTAAAAAATATTTTCTATTTGCGGGAAACGTATAAACAGATATATATCTAAATACTTAACGAGGTATTTTACGAGTTTAGTATTTATGATATACTATTTACACTTGGTGAGGTATTTCCGAATCTAGTGTTCATGGTAACTATTTTCAGCAATTCAAATATCCCGCGCCGCTTCATTGCCCACGGGAATAAAGGAGGCAGAATGAATATGGAAATGAAAAGTGCAGCATTAATCGGACTTGGCGCAATGGGCGTGTTCTTCGCCCCGCGTATGGAGGAACATTTGGGCAGGGAGAATTTCTGCGTCATTGCCCGGGGAAAAAGAAAAGAGCGTCTGGAGAATAAGGGTGTAACCGTGAATGGAGTCAATTACCGGTTCCCGGTCTGTACACCTGAGGAAGGAACGAAAAAAGATCTGGTCATCATGGCGGTAAAGGACATGGGACTGGACCAGGCCATTGAAGATATCCGTAATTTCGTCGGGGACGGTACCCAGATCCTGTGTGTGATGAATGGCGTGGAAAGCGAAGAGAGGGTCGCTGCTGTTTACGGCTGGGAGCATGTCCTCTATTCTTATATGCGGATGTCAATTGTGATGAGGAATGGGAAAGCAGATTTCGACCCATACTGGGGCAAAGTGTACTTCGGAGAAGCAAAGAATGAAGTTCTGACAGAGCGTGTAAAGGCTGTTTTTGATTTGATGGAAAGGTGTGATATCCCTTATAAGGTAGAGAAGGATATGATGTGGGGGCTCTGGTTTAAATACATGTGCAATGTCGGTGAGAACCTGACCTGTGCACTGCTCGGAATCCCATTCGGAATGTTCCGGGACAGTGAGCCGGCCAATGAAATCCGCTGGGCAGCCATGAAGGAAGTACAGGCAGTTGCAAAGGCAAAGGGAATTATCATAACAGATGAGCAGATGCGCAGGCAGTATGACACGATATGCAGGATTCCGTATGAGAATAAGCCTTCAACTCTGCAGGATCTCGAGGCAAAGAAAAAGACAGAAATCGAGATGTTTGCCGGCAGCATGGTAAAGATGGGGAAAGAAGAGGGAATCCCCACACCCATATGCTGGATGTTTTTGGAAGGAATTAAGGTTCTGGAGGAGAAGAACCGTTAAGCTGTTTTTACTATGGAAACCCACAGAATATTTTGATTTCCTATCTGGACGGGAAGATTGAGTGAGTCAAAGTCCCCCCTCATTCCCCGCCCGCCTGATTAACACATCCCGGTTTAGAATGTGGTATCCGCAGGCCGATTTTTCCAGCACTTTTTCGCAGCAGAGCTGGTTTAAGAGGCGCAGCATATGCCTGTAGCTCATGCCAAGGGAGTATGCGGTATCTGTCAGGGTATCACGGAAGATTCCATTGTGTGACGCGTGCAGGATATAGGAACAGAGTCTTTCTTCTCCGGTGCACAGAGAGGCGGAGACCAGACTGTGCGAACTCGTGATTAGTTTAAAAGCGAGCTCTTTCCCGATAATATTTAAAAATTCTACATGATTTCTCAATGCTGCAGCATTCCTCTGGTAAGGGACTGCGATGCATTCAAATTCAGTGATGGCGATAACGGTGGCAGTTGCAGTATTTGCATCTGCCATCAGTTCGACATCCCCAAGTATCCCTTTAGACACATAATAGCATAAGACGAGATGTTTCCCGTTTGGAGTAGTAGAGCATACTTTTGCCCTGCCTGACAGGACGAGGTATAGATATTTTATGGGCATATCCTCCTGAATCAGTATTTCATCCGGATCATAGCTGAGACAGACACATGCTTCCAGCGGCAGATCAGACAGAGCGAATTCTTTTAATTTTTCATAATGTTTTTCAGTCAAAGGCCTTCTTTGCATTCTCTGTACCTCGCTTTTATCAATCCGAATGTTTTTAAATTTCTTGTCAAAATTCTTTTTTCCCGGCATCATATGATTACTATGACATATGTCATATGTAAACGTCAATCCTAATTCTATAATGAATCTATAAAGTATCAGTACGGGAGGTAAGGTAATGTACAACTTTTTAGCTCTTCTTTCAGGTTTGGCAATATCAGTTATGGTTTCTATTAATGGGAGTTTGTCGCAGAGACTTGGTGTTTTCTGGGCGACGGTGATTGTCCATGCGGTTGGCACCGTATTTGCCCTTCTGGTGTGTAAAGGGAAGAAGGCAGGAATACCAGGGAAGATATTCCATCCGCTGTGGATCTATGCAGGCGGTGCGGTTGGTGTCATGACGGTTGTGTTTAACAATTTCGCCTACGGGCATATCAGCATGACGAGCATCATCGCACTCGGTTTACTGGGGCAGACCGCGGCATCTCTGGTGATCGACAGCTTCGGATTTTTTGGAATGGAAAAATGTCCTTTTCGGAAATCAGTCTTTGCAGGGCTTGCCTTTTCCATAATTGGAATCATCATCATGCTGGACCATTCCGTGACAACGGGGGTTTTGGCGGTCATCTTCTCTCTCTTTTCCGGCATTACCGTAGTGCTTTCGAGAACAATTAATGCCCGCCTTGCACAGCAGATCGGTGAGATGCAGAGTTCCTTTGTCAACCACCTCGCAGGTTTGATTGTATCTGCCTTTACGGCACTGCTTTTCGCGGGTATCACGCCGGCATACACACTGGATTTATCAGGCACAAGGCCGTGGATGTATATGGGAGGAATGCTGGGAGTTATGGCCGTATACCTCTGCAACATTATCGTCCCGGCACTGCCGGCATTCCGTCTGACCCTGCTGACGTTTGTAGCGCAGGTATTTACGGGGATCATTATCGACCTGTTTTTCATGAATACATATTCGAAGACGACCTTTACAGGAGGACTGATTGTTGCCTTCGCAATGGCGCTGAATCTGATGATGGAGAAACGGCAGAATTAGGTGTGCCATTTTAACATCCCATAGTTAAATACAATATTGTGATATTTTCGGGGACTTTCGTTTTTTAAAATCGAAAGTCCTTTTTGTGCGTTTTTACTAAAGCAAAAATGCGATAAAATAGGACACAAGTCCCTTTTTATTTGGCGTTATTACTAAAAAATGCCTGATAATACCGTTTACTTTTCACAAAATGGATATGGATTTTTCAAAACAGGACATAAGTCCTTTAATCAGACGGACAAGCCGATATAATTTGCTTATGAGGCGTAAGCAAATGAGACATAAGCGCTTATCTGAAAAAGATAAAGTACATCAGGGCATATTTGAAACGGCCGACAAATTTATGAAGAGGTGATACGTTATGAGCACAGCATTCGAGGTTGTGACATCGAAGGGACTTACTTATGAACAAAAGGTAGTTGCACTTGCCCATGCGGCAGAGAATAGTCTGGATGTTTTGGACATACCGGAAAAGACAAGGCACTACATGGAGACCGGGGCCATCTGTGATCTGGATGAGGGACATGCGCCGTACCGTCCGCGCTACATCATGCCGGATTATGAAAAAGCGGTCAGAGAGGGCTGCCAGTTTTTGAGGCTGGAACCGCCGAAAGATCTGGATGAACTGCTTTCCTTCCTAATGATCTTTTACCGGCATGTGCCATCAATTACGAGCTACCCGGTATTCTTGGGAAATATAGACAAGTTGATTGAACCGTTCCTGGACGGGGTATCAGACGAAGAGGCAGCGAAAAAGATAAAGCTGTTCCTGATCTATCTGGACCGGACGATTACAGACGGTTTCTGTCATGCGAATCTGGGACCGGAAGAGACACGTGCCGGTAAAATCATCCTGACGTTGGAAAAAGACCTGCAGAACGCAGTGCCGAACCTGACCTTGAAATATGACCCGGATATCACACCGGACGCTTATGCAGAACTGGCATTATATACGTCCCTGTATTGTGCAAACCCCGCGATCTGCAATCACAGGATGCATAAAGATACTTATGGGGATTACGGGATTTCAAGCTGCTATAACATCCTTCCGATCGGGGGAGGCTCCTACACACTGACAAGGATCGTGCTGCCGAGGCTGGCGAAGGAGGCTGACAGCAGGGAACATTTCTTGAAAGAACTTCTGCCGGACTGCTTAAGGCATATGGGAGATTATATGAATGAGAGGATACGGTTCCTTGTAGAACGGTCCAATTTCTTTGAAAGTTCTTTTTTGTCCCGCGAGGGCTTTATAGACAGAGAAAATTTTCTGGCAATGTTCGGTGTTGTCGGGCTGGCAGAATGTACGAACATGCTGATGGATGATAAAAACAAGACATATGGACATGATGCGGATGCAGATGATATGGCAGAGGAGATTATGAACGTGATCGCGCAATATGCGGAGAATTCCGAGGCACTATATTCCGAAATCTTCCACGGACATTTTGCCCTGCATGCGCAGGTCGGTATCGACTCAGACCACGGAATTACCTCCGGCGTCAGAATACCTGTCGGTGCAGAACCGGACAGCATGTTTGACCACCTCCGCCACAGCGCGAGGTTCCATAAGTTTTTCCCGACAGGCTGTGCAGACATCTTTTCCTTTGACCCAACCGGACGCAATAATCCCGCGGCGGTGCTGGATATCGTTAAAGGCGCGTTCAAACTGGGCGATAAATACATCAGCTTCTATGCATCCGACAGCGATCTGGTGCGGATCACAGGCTACCTTGTGAAACGCAGTGATATGGAACATTACTATAAGGGCGAGGCGGTCCTTCAGAATACAGTCTACTTAGGCGGAGATAATTACCGCAACGCGCATCTTGAAAACAGGAAGGTAAGGTCGTCGAATTGAGGGCGCCGGTCAACAAGATCATCCCGCTGAGCGTGGTGGATGGGCCGGGAAACCGGACGTCCGTTTTCCTGCAGAAATGTAACATCGCATGTGCCTACTGCCATAACCCGGAGACACAGAGAATGTGCACCGGATGCGGCATCTGTGTGGAAAAGTGCCCGGTACAGGCATTGAGTCTGGTTCAGGAGAAGGGGCGGGATTTAGAAGGGCTTCCCGTGATCTGGGATGAGAAAAAATGTGTGCAGTGTGATACATGCATCCGGGTCTGCCCGTATTTCTCCTCACCCAAAATACACCTTATGGAGGTGGAAGAAGTTTTCAGTGAGATCAAGAAGAATCTTCCCTTCATCAGGGGGATTACCGTGTCGGGCGGGGAATGTACACTCTATCCTGAGTTTCTGACAGAACTGTTTACACAGGTAAGGGCAGAAGGACTGACCTGTTACATCGACAGCAATGGCTGTGTGGATTTCAGCAGGTATCCGGACCTGATGGACGTATGCGATAAAGTTATGCTGGATGTAAAGGCATGGGATGAGAATGTATTTTACAGTCTGACAAGAAGCAGCAATGAAACTGTTAAGAAAAATCTCATTTATCTGGCTAAAAGGCACCAGCTCGAAGAAGTGCGTATTGTATGTCTGGAGCCGGAGGTAGATGTAGAAGCCGTGATCCGGGGGATTGCAGGGAGTGTGCGGGAACACCTGGATGATTTCACATTAAAGCTTATTGCATTCCGCAGCCACGGAGTCAGGACCGCGTTAAAAGATGAGGAAATGCCATCTGGTGAACAGATGGAAAAATGGAGAGGAATTGCCGTAAACTGCGGCTTTTCGAATATACGTATTGTCTGAGACAGTACAGGAAACAAAGAAACCACTATTTTTAAGGAGGAAACAAGATTATGAAATTCAAGAAAGCAATGGCAATCGGACTGGCAGCAGCGATGACACTTTCACTGGCAGCATGCGGAGGTTCAAAGGACAAAGAGGAGAAGACTTCTGACAGCAAGACATCGGATAAGAAGAGCGATTATTCCGTAGCAATGATTACGGATACGGGCGGAATCAATGACCAGTCTTTCAACCAGTCGGCCTGGGAGGGGCTTCAGGAGTTAAGCGAAGAGACAGGCGCCGATGTAAACTATATCGAGTCAAAGCAGGCATCTGATTTCGTAACAAATCTGGAGCGTCTTGGAGACAGCGGGGCAACACTTCTCTGGGGAATCGGGTATGCGTGTGCGGACGCAGTACTGGAAGCGGCAGATTCAAACCCGGATCTCCAATATGCAGTTGTGGACAACTCCTATGAGGAAACCCCGGATAATGTGACAGGCGTTATGTTCCGCGCACAGGAGCCGTCCTTCATGGTAGGCTATGTGGCAGGAAAGACGACAGAGAGCAATAAGGTTGGGTTCGTAGGCGGTATCTCATCCGGCCTGATCGACCAGTTCCAGTATGGATACGAGGCCGGCGTACAGTATGCGGCAAAAGAGCTGGGCAAAGAGATTGAGGTTTCAGTTCAGTATGCAGAGAGCTTCAGCGATGCGGCAAAAGGAAAAGCGATTGCAAGCAAGATGTATTCCGACGGCTGTGATGTTGTATACCATGCTGCAGGCGGAAGCGGGACAGGCGTCATCGAAGCGGCAAAAGAAGCAGGCAAATGGGTCATCGGAGTGGACAGGGACCAGGCATATCTTGCACCGGATAATGTGCTGACATCTGCCCTGAAACTGGTTGGAAAAGCAGTAAAAGAAGTTTCTATGGAAGCAATGGACGGAGAAGAGATCGGCGGACAGACACTGACATTCGGACTGGAAGAAGAATGTGTCGGTATCTCAGAAGAGCATAAAAACATGCCGGAGGGCGTATATGAAGCCACTCTGGAAATCGGCGAGAAGATCAAGAGCGGGGAAATTGAAGTACCTTCTACAAAAGATGAATATGAGGCATTTATCACAAAGTAGGATAAGGCGAAAGGAGATAACGGTATGGCTGGGGCAAGCAGCGAATACGCGGTACAGATGCATGGGATCACGAAGAGCTTCGGTTCTTTCTATGCACTTCAGGATATGGAACTGAATGTAAAAAAGGGCAGCATCCATTCTCTGTTAGGTGAAAACGGAGCAGGGAAAAGTACATTGATGAATATCCTTTACGGTCTGTATCAGGCTGATGAGGGAGAGATTTTAATAGACGGAAAAAAGGTAGATATTAAAAACCCGAATGTAGCGATTGAACACGGGATCGGAATGGTCCACCAGCACTTCATGCTGGTAGACGATTTCACGGTGACGCAGAACATCATCCTGGGGAATGAAACAACGTCCCATGCGGGATTCGTGGATATGAAGAAAGCCAGGAAACAGATACTGGAGATTGTGGATAAGTATGGCCTGGAAGTCGAACCGGATGCAAAAGTCAGTGACATTTCCGTCGGGATGCAGCAAAGAGTTGAGATTCTGAAGGCATTGTACCGCGGCGCCCAGCTGCTTATCCTGGACGAACCGACGGCCGTCCTGACACCTCAGGAAATCGAGGACCTGATCTCGATCATGAATAATCTGGTAAAGGACGGCAAGGCAATCATTATTATTACTCATAAGCTGAAAGAAATTAAGGCATCCTCGGATACTTGTACAATCATCCGCAGGGGGAAATATATTGATACGATACCGGTGAAGGATGTAACGGAGAATGAACTCGCAACCCTGATGGTTGGCCATGAGGTAAATCTGGTCGTGGACAAGACACCGGCGAAACCGGGCGAAGTCGTGTTCGAGATTCAGAATCTGGTTGTGAAAAATGACCGAAAGCTGGACGCAGTCAAGGGACTGGACCTGAAGGTAAGGCGCGGGGAAATCGTCGGAATCGCAGGCATAGACGGCAACGGGCAGAAGGAACTGATTGAGGCGGTCAACTGCCTGACACCGGTTGTTTCCGGAAGTATTCTGATTAACGGAAAACACATCGAAAACACCTCGCCGAGGCGGGTCATAGACAGCGGTGTCAGCACCATTCCGGAGGACCGTCAGAAGCGGGGGCTCGTACTGGACTTTACGGTCAATGAGAATGCAGTTCTGGAGCAGTACAGAACCGCACCGTTTTCGGAAAAGGGAATCCTGAACAAGAAAGAAATGGAAGCATTTACAAAGAAGCTGATTAAAGAGTACGATGTCCGCCCGGAGGACTGCGGCCCGAAGAGGGCGGGCGGACTGTCCGGAGGGAATCAGCAGAAGGTAATTATCGGGCGTGAAATCGCGATGAACCCGGACCTGCTGATCGCAGTACAGCCTACGAGGGGACTGGATGTAGGAGCCATCGAGACAGTACATAAGACCCTGATTCGGGAGAGGGATAAGGGGAAAGCGGTGCTTTTGATCTCCTTTGAACTCGACGAGGTCATGAATGTATCTGATACAATCGCAGTCATATATGACGGAAAGATTCAGGATACATTTGCACAGGGTACTGTGGATGAAAACACGATCGGTCTGTTGATGGCAGGAGGAAAGAATCATGGATAAAACAGCGAAAATACTGAAAAAACCATTTACGATGACGATCATAGCCATTCTGTGCGGCTTCCTTGTGGCGGGGATTATTCTGTCCATTGCCGGATATCCGCCGTTTCATTCCCTGAGTGTGCTGATACAGGGAGTTTTTTCCGGGCCGAAGCACATATCGAATGTCATCATCAAGAGTACGCCGCTGATCCTGACAGGGATTGGTGTCGCATTTGCTTTCAAGACCGGCCTGTTCAACATCGGGGCGGAAGGCCAGTTTATCATGGGATGCGTGGCATCTACAACAGTCGGGATCGTCTGTGATTTCCCGGCCGTGATACAGATTCCGCTTGTACTAGCAGCGGGAGTAATTGCAGGTGCCGTATTCGGCGGGCTGGTAGGGTTCCTCAAGGCTAGATTTGGGATTCACGAGGTACTGACCAGTATTATGTTTAACTGGATTGCACTGTATTTTTCCAACTGGATCTGCAACCTAGAGCGGTTCCACAAACCGGATACGATCGGTACATACCCGGTAAACGAGTCCAGTTATACCATGATTCTTGGTAAATGGAAGACGACAAAGGAAGGGAAGGAAGCCCTCTTAAGCAGTGATTTCCTGAAAGATACCATTCTGAAGACAGACGTGAATGCAGGCTTCATCGCAGCGATTATTCTGGCAGTGCTTGTCTCATTCCTTCTATATAAAACTACGAAGGGATTCGAATTAAGAGCGGTGGGTGCCAACCGGTATGCGGCAGAATTTACCGGTATCAACGTGAATAGAAATATCCTTCATTCTATGGTCATCTCTGGCGGAATCTGCGGACTGGCGGCTGCATTTTATATTACGGGCAACTCTCCCCACGGGATCGCCACACTGGCGGCTTTTGAAAACACAGGATTTAACGCCCTTGGCGTCTGTCTGATTGCAGGAAGTTCACCGGTTGGATGCATTTTCGCAGGACTGCTGTTTGGAGGCCTTTTGTACGGCGGACAGTCACTCCAGTATGAAGTTGGGGCGCCGTCCGAGATCATTAACATTGTCATCGGCGTTATCGTATTTTTTGTGGCACTGACACATATCATTCCGCCGCTGGTGGAGAGATTTTCTAAAGGAGGGAAAAAACATGCTAAGTAGTATCACCTTATTTATCGGCATTACACTGATGTATTCCACTCCGCTGGCGTTTGCGGCTTTGGGCGGCGTGATCTCCGAGCGTTCTGGTGTGACGAACCTTGGTATTGAGGGAATGATGACCATCGGTGCATTTACGGGTGCAACGGTTGGCTATTTTACAGGGAGTGCATGGGGCGGTTTCCTTGCGGCAGGGATTGCAGGCGGGATGATTGCACTTCTGCATGCATTTGCATCCATCACATGCCGGGCAGACCAGACCATTTCCGGTATTGCAATCAACCTGATCGGACCCGGCGTGGCGCTGTTCCTCTGCCGCCTGCTGTTCGACGGGGCGACGATGTCCGTGCCGGTTACAAACAAGATTCCGAAATTGTTCGGCAGTGCCGGTATCACAGGCGCACTGAAGAACCTGAACGTAGATGTGACCGTAGTGCTTGCACTTGTCTTCGCAGTTGTGCTGTGGGGATTCCTTTACAAGACAAAATGGGGCCTTCATATCCGTTCCGTTGGAGAGCATCCGGCGGCAGCAGATACAATGGGGATCAATGTTTATAAAATCCGTTACCTGTGCGTCATAGCCTCCGGGATACTTGCCGGTTTCGGCGGCGCATCCATGACGCTCGCGATTATCCCGCAGTTTACACCGACAGCCATCAGCGGGCAGGGATTCATCGCCCTTGCGGCCGTGATCTTTGGAAAATGGACACCCCACGGTGCTTACGGCGCCTGCATCCTGTTCGGTGCGGCACAGGCACTGACAGTGATACTGGGAGGCGGTTCTTTCCAGGTTCCTTCCGAAATACTTGCCATGCTCCCGTATATCATCACCATCATCATCCTGATCCTGTTTGTTGGTCGTTCCGCAGCACCAAAGGCAAGTGGACAGCCATACGAAAAGGGGGCAAGGTAACACTGCCGGGGCACTTTCTTTTTGGAACTTCAGATGGTAGAATAGGGTATAACAGTAAATGACAAAATAAGGAGAGACAGATGAATGAAGTTGTTGAGCTGATCGATGAACTGCATACGAAGGAGAGAGACTACCTGAATAATTATCTGGCGAATGCACCAAAATGGCTTTTGGAGGCATTTCAGATTGTCCGCATAAAAAAAGGAAATGCATTCATTCATGAGAATGCTTATGTGGATACGGTATATATCCTTGTAGAGGGCGTGGTCAAGGCGACAGACTACCGTGTGCAGGAAATCGCCTATGACTATGCGCGGTTCTATCCGGTGGAAGTCTTCGGTGCAATGGAATTTCTGATGGGTTATGAGGAGTACAAGACCACCCTGATCACAGAGACAGACTGCCGTTTCCTGCGGGTGTCCAAGGACCAGTTTGCCAAATGGATGCTGACGGATATCCATGCGGTGTTAGAGCAGGTCAAGGCGATGAGTGTGTATCTGCTCGAGCAGGTGAGGAAGGAACGCCTTTTCCTGTTCTTACAGGGGGCGGACCGGCTTTTTCTCCTGTTCATGCAGATTTACCAGAAGTCGGCGAGACATAAGGTGTGCAGGATCAGACTCACAAGAAAGGATCTCTCCAACAGTACAGGACTATGTATCAAGACCATCAACCGCTGCGTGAAGAAGATGGAGGAGGACGGGTATATCTCGAGGGAAGGAAGAACCATCGTGATCGACAGGGACCAGTACCAGAGAATCAAAGCGGTCGTTTCCGAAAAGATTGATGAAGTGGAAGTATAGGAAGGAGCATGCAAGGATGATTAATTATTCAGAAAAAGAAGGAAAACAATACCACATTCAGGTAGGAAAAGGGGATGTGGGGAAATATGTCATCATGCCGGGGGACCCGAAAAGATGTGAGCTGATTGCCAGATATCTTGACCATCCCGTTCTGATGGCGGACAGCCGTGAATATGTTACCTACACAGGGGAACTGGACGGCGTGAAGGTCAGTGTGACCTCGACCGGAATCGGGGGACCGTCTGCATCCATCGCGATGGAGGAACTGGTTATGTCCGGTGCGGATACCTTTATCCGGATCGGCACGAGCGGGGGCATGGATATTGATGTAAAGAGCGGAGATATAGTCATTGCAAACGGGGCTATCCGCATGGAAGGTACGAGTAAGGAATATGCGCCGATCGAATTTCCGGCGGTTCCGGATTTTGATGTAACAAACGCACTTGTCAGTGCGGCGAAGAAATTAGATCAGACATACCATGTAGGTGTGGTGCAGTGCAAAGACTCCTTCTACGGACAGCACTCACCGGAAACCAAACCGGTAGGATATGAGCTGATGAATAAATGGGATGCCTGGGTGAAGCTTGGCTGCAAGGCGTCCGAGATGGAGTCTGCCGCGTTATTTATCGTAGCAAGCTATCTAAAAGTACGTGCGGGTTCCGTATTCCTTGTTCTTGCCAATCAGGAGAGGGCGAAGCAGGGACTGGATAACCCGGTCGTGCACGATACGGATGCGGCAATCCGCGTGGCAGTGGAGGCTGTCAGAGAATTGATTAAACAAGATTTGGGAGGAAAATAGAATGGAAATGACACCAACCGCACATAATGGTGCTGTGAAAGGGCAGATTGCAAAAAAGGTACTGATGCCGGGAGACCCGCTTCGTGCGAAATATATCGCAGAGACATATCTTGAGAACCCGGTCTTATTTACCACGGTCCGCAATATGTTCGGCTATACAGGAACCTATAAAGGAGAAGAAGTATCCGTCATGGGCGGTGGTATGGGGATGCCTTCGATCGGCATTTACTCCTATGAACTGTTTCATTTTTATGATGTGGACCAGATCATCCGCATTGGATCTGCCGGGGCGCTTCAGGACGATGTAAACCTGATGGATGTCGTGATCGGCATGGGGGCCTGCACAGATTCCAACTACGCTTACCAGTACGCTCTGCCGGGGACCTTTGCCCCCATCGCGGATTACGGGCTCGTCAGAAGGGCCGTGGAAGTGGCGGAAGAACAGGGAACACCGGTGGCAGTCGGCAATGTGCTGTCCTCTGACGTGTTCTACAATGCAGATGCTTCGGTTAATGATAAATGGCGCAGCATGGGTGTACTTGCGGTTGAGATGGAGGCGGCGGCCCTGTATATGAATGCCGCGGCGGCTGGGAAGAAAGCGCTCTGCATGCTGACGATCTCGGATCTGATTTATAAAGAAGGAAAATTAAGCGCCGAAGAAAGGCAGTTAGGTTTCCGCAAAATGATGGAGATCGCCCTTGCCATATAAACTTATGAGTAACTCGTTTGTTACTGTGAACACCCGAAGGGTGTTCACAGTATACTTTAATTTTTCGGGCAAATAGTAATTTCCCGCAGTCAGGAGGATGAAAATGGATATAAAAGAGATTTTAAAATGTGTGGACCATACACTGCTCTCTCAGGGGGCAACGTGGGCAGAGATACAGAAAATATGCGATGATGCAGTGGAATACGGTACGGCATCCGTATGTATCCCGCCGTCTTATGTGGCACAGGCAAAGGAGTACGTGAAGGATAAGATGGCTGTCTGCACGGTGATCGGATTTCCGAACGGGTACCAGACCACAAAGACAAAGGTATTCGAGACACAGGATGCACTGGACAACGGAGCCGATGAGATCGACATGGTTATTAACATTGGCTGGGTGAAGGACGGAAAATATGACCTTGTAGAGGAAGAGATACGTGAATTGAAAAAAGTGTGCGGCAGCAAGGTCCTGAAGGTGATCATTGAAACCTGCCTCCTGACGGATGAAGAGAAGGTCAGAATGTGTCAGGCCGTAACAGATGCGGGGGCGGATTATATCAAGACTTCCACAGGCTTCTCCACGGCAGGGGCCACGTTTGAGGATATCGCGCTGTTTGCGGTGAACGTAGGGGAGCATGTGAAGATCAAGGCAGCAGGCGGCATCAGCAGTCTGGATGATGCCGAGAGGTTCATCGGGCTCGGCGCTGACAGGCTGGGAACGAGCCGCATCATAAAACTGGCAAAGGAGAGTGGAGTGAATGCTGCCGGTTAAAGAATTGATTGAACAGGCAATAGACGCGATGGGATATGCGTACACACCGTATTCTGGTTTTAAGGTGGGCGCAGCGCTGCTGGCAAAAAACGGGAACGTATATCAGGGCTGTAACATAGAAAATGCGGCATATACACCGTGCAACTGTGCCGAGCGCACCGCTTTTTTCAAGGCGGTGAGCGAAGGAGTGAAAGAATTCGAGGCGATCTGCATCGTGGGAGGCAAAAACGGTGTTCTGACAGAACTGACCCCTCCCTGCGGCGTGTGCAGGCAGGTGATGATGGAATTCTGCAGGCCAGAGGAATTCCGGATTATTCTCGCCACGGACACAGCGCATTATGAGATCCATACGCTTCGGGAAATGCTCCCGATGGGATTCGGGCCGGATGCTCTGGCGTAAAGAAATGGAAAGATTACAGAAAAGAGGTTAACTATGAGTAAATATCAGCGTATTTTTGTAATTGTTGTAGATTCCCTTGGGGCCGGTGCCGCTCAGGATGCCGCAGACTATGGCGATGCAGGGGCCGACACTCTGGGGCATATTTCGCAGAGTGTGGCTACCTTCCGCATCCTGAATCTTGAAAAACTGGGGATCGGGAATCTGCATCCTATGCGGCAGATCCCCCCGGCAGAACATCCGCTGGCATACTATACGAAAATGAACGAGATCAGCAAGGGGAAAGACACCATGACCGGACACTGGGAGATCATGGGCTTAAAGACAGAGAAACCCTTTATTACGTTCACGGAAACAGGTTTCCCGAAAGAATTGATAGAGGAACTTGAGAAAAGGACCGGACATAAAGTGATTGGTAATAAGAGCGCCAGCGGGACGGAGATTCTGGAGGAACTGGCCGAGGAAGAGATTGCAACCGGGCATATGATTGTCTATACGTCAGCGGATTCCGTGCTCCAGATCTGCGGAAACGAGGAGACCTTTGACCTGAAAGAACTGTACCGCTGCTGTGAGATCGCAAGAGAACTGACCATGCGGGACGAATGGAAGGTAGGGCGCGTGATTGCAAGGCCGTATGTCGGAAAGAAGAAAGGCGAGTTCAAAAGAACAAGCAACCGTCATGACTATGCAGTGAAGCCCTTCGGTGAGACTGCCCTGAATGCGCTGGAGGACCACGGGTTCGATGTTATTTCCATCGGGAAGATCAATGATATTTTCGCAGGGGAAGGCATCACCAGGGCGTTGAAGTCTAAAAGCTCTGTGCACGGGATGGACCAGACTATCGAGATCGCGGAAAAAGAAGCGTTTAACGGACTGTGCTTTGTAAACCTGGTGGATTTTGACGCCCTCTGGGGACATCGCCGGGACCCGGAGGGATATGCCCGTGAGATAGAGAAATTCGATGAAAAGCTGGGAATCCTTCTGGACAAAATGAAGGAAGACGATATGCTCATCATTACTGCAGACCACGGCAACGACCCGACTTACACGGGAACCGACCATACACGGGAAAAAGTGCCATTTATTGCATATTCCAAATCAATGGAGGGGAGCGGGGAACTGCCGGAGACAGATACATTTGCTGCGATCGGGGCAACCGTTACCGACAATTTCGGCGTGAAGATGCCTAAAGGAACCATAGGGACATCCATACTGGATCAGTTAAAGTAGAGGGTTTACATGAATACAATAGAAAACTTAAAGAAATACGACCTGCACTGCCATCTGGATGGCTCCCTTAGTGCAGTGACCATTCGGAAACTTGCATGTGAGACCGGAAGGGACCTGCCGGATGATGCCGCCCTCTCAAGCCTCCTTCAGGTGCAGCCGGACTGCCGTAGTCTGAAGGAATACCTGATGAAGTTTGACCTGCCGCTGTCATGCCTGATTACGAAAGAAAATTTCCGTACGGCAGTCAGGGAAGTACTCCATGATGCGTCTCTGGAGAACGTTGTTTATATGGAAATTCGTTTCGCCCCGCTCTTGTCCGTCCATGAACAGCTTTCTGCAAGGGAGATTATCGAGGGCGCCATCGAAGGAATGGAAGAGGGGAAGGCGGCTTACCATGTGGACTGCGGTCTGATTCTCTGCGGGATGCGGCATATGGCGGTGGAGAAAAATGTAGAGTTGGTAAAGACGGCAAGGGAATATATGGATGCCGGTGTCTGCGCGGTTGACTTAGCCGGTGATGAGACATCATTTCCGGTGACGGGGCAGGCGAAGATGTTTGAGACAGCACAGCGTCTTGGAATCCCTTTTACGATACATGCAGGAGAGTGCGGCAGTGCGAAAAGCATCCGGGATGCACTGGAACTCGGCGCGTCACGTATCGGACACGGCATTGCGGCCGGGAAAGATAAGGAGCTGAGAGAATACTGTGCCGGAAAACGGATTTGTTTTGAAATGTGTCCGACCAGCAACCTGCAGACCCATGCGGTGGAATCTATGGAAGAATACCCGTTCCTTTCATTTCTGGAGGCCGGGATACCGGTGACAGTCAATACAGACAACCGGACGGTGAGCAATACAACGATTACAAAAGAGCTGAAACTCCTTGAAAAATATTATAAGCTGACTTATAGTGATATGGAACAGCTGATGAAACATGCAGAAGAGGCTGCTTTTCGAAAATAAGGGACGTAAGACTACATAAATTAGAAATACGAAACTACTTAATCAGGCATATCAGGGGAGAAGCAAAGATGGGGTATAAGTTTATTGCGGCGGACATGGACGGGACACTGCTGAACCAGTCCGGGAAAATCACACCGCGCACACTGGAGGCGGTCAAAAAAGCGGCGGAGAAGGGGATTCTTTTCTCGGTATCTACAGGCCGCCCGATACAGGGGGTCGAAATCTATCAGCCTATATTGAACCTGAAAGCTCCGTTTATCACTTATAACGGGGCTATGATTGTTCTTTCTGATACCCGTAAGATCCTGTTTCAGCAGGAACTGGAAAAAGAAGATGCCCGGAAGATCTTGAAGGCGGGCAGGGAATTCGAGACGACGATGTGCATCTGGTCAGCGAACCGGCTGTATGGGAATGTGTTAAACGACAGGATTCATGATTATAAGAAGCTCTCAGGGGTGGAACCGGAGCTGATTGAGGATGAGGAGGCACTTTTAGAGCAGGGGATCACAAAGATCCTGTGGTACGATGATGCCGGGTCCTTACTTAAGTGGCAGGATGAACTGGCCGCATGTGATTTTCACAATGTCACGTACTGTACCTCCAAACCCGTGTTTCTGGAGTTTTTCAACAGCAAAGTGTCGAAAGCGGCGGCAATGGCAAAAATAGGAGAGATGTATCACATAAGAAGAGAAGAAATGATCGCAGTCGGAGACGGTTTCAACGACCTGTCCATGATAGAATACGCAGGCCTTGGCGTAGCGATGGGAAATGCACCCGAAGAAGTCAAAAAGAAAGCAGCATATATCACTGCATCCAACGAAAAGGACGGGATCGCAGAGGTGATAGAAAAATTTATCCTGAACACTTAAAAAGCACTGATACACCGGACTTCTGCGGCAGGGGATGATTCCCCCGCCCGTGTTCCGTGTTTCAGTGCTTTTTTTGATTTCATAAAACGTGATGGTTCAAAATACAAATATTCAAATGGATGATAATAATCGTACACCGGAATAAAATATGTTTGGAACTATTGGTTCTATAGAAAAATTCTTATGCAGCGCAAACGTTGGCTGCTTTCAGCTTTCTGCTGTCTTTCGGGTCAGTCTCTGTATCAAATGTTACTTTCTGACCTTCTTCAAGGCTTTTGTATCCATTAGACATAATTGCTGAAAAATGAACGAAAACGTCATTTCCTGAATTGTCGTCTGTGATGAAACCAAATCCCTTCTGTGCATTAAACCATTTTACTGTACCGTTATTCATAATCAGTACCTCCATTTTAATATTTGTATTAACCGAACAAAAAAAGAAGGACAATGAATTAATAAGATTCATTGCCCTTCCGGTTTTCGATTCAAATTAACAACTGTTGTTACTTTACCATACAAATAAATGAATGTCAAGAAAATTTTGAAAATTCTGAAAATTTATTTTCACAGACAACGGGCTAAAGTCTTTAATCTTTTATAATGCATCTTCAATCCAGCCGTGCAACTGGTCTATCGGTACGTTCAATGCAACTGAAAATTCATAGTCGATTAATTTCCCGACTTTTTGCAGGTAGCGGTCATCGCTGACACAGAGGTGCTTTCCGGTTCCGACACGCCTGTTTTTCTCCTGAAGGATTCCCTTGAACATCTTGAGCCGTGTCAGGCAGCAGCCGTTCTTAATCACATCGAGATATTCCTTGTCTCGTTCCTTTGCATTCGGGTTATACTGTCCTTCGATCTCGGGCAGCTTTGCAAGGCAGTTTGCAGCGGTTTCACGGGAAATCACGGTGCGGAGTTTATCCTCATTTTCTAAAGTTACATAGACTACGTTTTTGGAATTTTCTAAAGATTCCAGTGTATAATATTTTCGGTCTGATTTGATAAAATCGGGAACACCGATATCTTTAATTGTATACAGGTCACCATTCTCATAAACTACGATTTCATTGATTTGATACATTTTTCACCCTTACTTTCTGAAACTGATTAACAAAAGGAAAAGCTACCCTGACAACTGCGGCAAAGTAGTCAGACGTAGCTTATTTAACTATTATAGCACAAAATTACGGAAAATTGAATAGGAAATTCAGGAAGCGGATTTTTCCGGATATCTTTTCTTGACATCCTGTAATCATAAGCATATAATAGTTGTGCTGTACAACTGTTGTATTATACAACTATTATACGGTGAAATCGCATCACAATGGCACATGTAAGGAGTACATATGAAGAATTATTATGTAAGTATCATCAGACGGTGTGAACTTGCCTACATCCGCAGTGAATTGGAGGCATTCGGACTGATCCCGATGGAGGGGAGGCTGATCCGCCTGCTGAAAGACCGAAGCAGCAGTCAGGAGGAGCTGGGGGAGACTCTTGATATCGATAAAGGCAGGATTGCACGTACGATCTATGCGCTGGAGGAAAAGGGGCTTGTCTGCCGGATTACGAATGATAAGAACCGGCGGCAGAAGCTTGTTTCACTGACGGAAAGAGGGGACGAGATATACGGCACTATCTGCAGGATCTACGAGGCATGGGACGACATCTGCTATGAAGGTTTTACAGATGAAGAAAGAGAACAGAATCATGAATTCATAAAACGTATTTCCCAGAATGTGCTGGAATACAAAAAAGAAAATGGGGGAAAGAAAAATGGTTAAAAATCTTACGAACGGCAGACCCTTGAAGCTGCTGTTTTTCTTTGCACTGCCGATGGTACTGGGAAACCTGTTCCAGCAGCTTTATAATATGGTCGACTCGATGGTGGTCGGGAAATTTGTCGGTGAGGATGCGCTGGCGGCGGTTGGTTCTTCCTTCCCTGTTGTATTTTTAGCCGTAGCGGTAGCAGCAGGGCTGTCAATGGGATGTACAGTTGTTATTTCCCAGCTTTTTGGTGCGGGACAGATTAAAGAGATGAAGACGACGATTTACACGGCGCTGATTGCTTTGGGTGTCATCGGACTTGTGATCATGGCAGCAGGAGAAATAATCTCACTGCCGCTTCTGAAACTTCTTGGGACCAATCAGGAAATTCTGGCAGACTCACTGACATATCTGAGAATTTATTTCGGCGGGGCAGTCTTCCTTTTTCTATATAATACACTGAACGGTATTTATAACGCACTCGGGGACAGCAACACACCCCTGAAGTTTTTGATGGTATCTGCACTGACAAACATCGGCCTGGACCTGCTTTTTGTTATTAAATTCGGTATGGGGGTTGCAGGCGTTGCATGGGCGACTCTGATTGCACAGGGACTGTGTGCGGTCATTTCATTTACGGTGCTGATGAGGAGGCTCAGAAAGATGGAGAATGAACCCGCATATGCAGATCAGAAACCGGGGCTTTTTGAGTGGGCTGCGGCGAAGAGGATTGCGAAAATCGGTGTACCTTCCATGATCCAGCAGTCCATTGTTTCCGTCAGTATGATGCTGATGCAGGGGCTGGTGAATTCTTACGGCAAGGTATTCGTGGCAGGCTATACGGCGGCTACAAAGATAGATACACTGGCAATGATGCCGAATATGAACTTCTCCAATGCCATGTCCAGTTATACGGCCCAGAATATCGGGGCGGGAAAAGAGGACAGGGTGATACAGGGTTATAAGGCGAGCCTCTTGATGGTCCTGATCTTTTCTGTTATTATTACAGGTGTTATCTTCCTGTTCGGACCGAACCTTCTGGGGCTTTTCCTGAATGCCGGTTCAGCCGGAAGTGCAATGGCATATGGTATGAAATATATGAAAACGGTATCTGTATTTTATGTGCTGATGGGATTCATGTTTGTAGGAAACGGAATGTTAAGAGGAGCCGGTGATATGGGGGCATTCATGTTGAGTTCCATGTCCAATCTGGTTGCGCGTGTCATCATCGCGTACCTGCTGGCACACTTCATCGGTTCCAGCGCAATCTGGTGGTCAATACCGATTGGATGGGGGATCGGTGCGATCTTCTCATTCCTGCGGATCAGGAGCGGGAAGTGGAAAACAAATAAACTTCTGAAAGAATAGGAAAACCGTCAGTATCATCCGGAGGGCATATGATCAGAATTTTGTTAATCGAAGATGATGAGACAATTTCATTTGGCATTACAGCAGCATTAAAACGAAAAGGATATATGTGTACAGCCTGTTCCACGGTTAAAGCGGGGAAACAGGCTGTTTCCGATGAGTTTCAGCTTATCCTGCTCGACCTCAATCTGCCGGATGGCAGCGGCTATGATTTCTGCAGATGGGTAAAGGAACGATTTAAGACTCCTATCATTTTCCTGACGGTCCGGGATGATGTCCGGGATATTACGAAAGGGCTGGATATGGGGGCCGACGACTATGTGACGAAACCGTTCCATATTGAAGTTCTGGAGTCGAGGATGAAAGCCGTACTCAGGAGGGTGCCGGAAGAAAAGCAGAACCTGCTGTCGTGCGGGGACATCTGTCTCGATAAGGATAAGATGCAGGTCAGCATGAACGGGGACGAGGTGGAACTGACGGCTCTGGAATACCGCCTTCTGTGCGTGCTGCTCGAGAATAAGGGCAGGACTCTGCCGAGAAATCTGATACTCGATAAACTGTGGGATGCGGAAGGCAATTTCGTTAATGATAATACACTAACAGTCACTGTAAAACGGCTGAGGAAGAAACTGTCCGGCACAGAGCTTATCGTTACGATACGCGGTATCGGTTACAGGATGGAGGATAAAGCATGAAACAGCGGGGAATGAAAGCATTTCTGATCTCCTTCATACTCTGGCTCATCCCCGTCTTAGCGGGAGGTTTCGCGACAGCTGCATTTTTAAGCGCACACGAATATAACATGACGGCAAATCTGGCAGAAGCAGTTCAAAGGGAGGGGTCCCTTCCGGAGGCACTGAAAGATGCCTATAGAAAAGGAGACGAAGCAGGCAGCAGCGCCCGGGCATACTTAAAGAGGTATGGATACAGAAGGCTGGGAAGGTTTACGGATAATCTTCCATTCACTCTTATGCTCAATCTGGTACTGTTTGAGACAGCGGGCTGCATCATATTTTTTGCAGAAGGAAAACGTAAGAAGAAACAGGCAGAGAGAATTACGGAACTGACCAATTACTTAAAAGCGGCAGACCAGGGCAGGGCGGCCGTACTCATGCGGAAAGAGGATGCATTTTCCCATCTGGAAGATGAGATTTACAAGACCGTTGCCGAACTTTACGGTACAAAAGAAGAGGCAGTGAAAGACCATGAAATACTGGCAGCGAGGATTGCCGATATTGCACACCAGTTAAAAACGCCGCTTACGTCTATGTCGCTGATGACGGAATTACTGGAACCTTCCCAGAAGGAAGAACAGGAATATCTTGAACGGCTGAAGCATCAGGTCGAACGGCTGAAAGGTCTGGTAGACGGACTTCTGGCACTTGCGAAGCTGGATTCCCATACACTTAAGCTGCATATGGAGGCAGCAGACATGGAAGACCTGTTGGATGCCGCTAAAGAGCCGCTTCAGGATATGCTGGACAAAAGGCAGGTAAAACTGGATGTCCGGCCGCCGGAAAGCGGGCAGGAAATCTGGATAAATGCAGATATGCAGTGGACATCCGAGGCCATTTTAAATGTACTTAAAAATTGTGCGGAGCATACGCCACAAGGCGGAGTGATCCGCATAAACTATGAGCAGAATCCATTATATACGGAGCTGCTGATTGAAGACGGAGGCACCGGCTTTTCCAAGAAAGACATGCCTCATTTATTTGAACGGTTTTACAGGGGGGAACGTGCCGGAAAAGACAGCGCCGGGATCGGGCTTGCGCTTACCAAACTGATTTTGGAAGAACAGAACGGGCAGATCCGTGCAGAGAACTCTGCTGACGGACATGCCCGGTTCTGTATAAGATTCTATAAAAAATAGGTGTCAGATGGTATCATCCTTGATTGCAGAGATGATATTCTGCCTTTGAATTCTTCTGCCGCCTGTATAATAGGCTCCGGTGACTGCGAGGAGGACTAATCCGGTGTATCCAAGCAGTATCCCGAAAGGTGCATAGGGCAGGTATTCCAGTAAACCGACCTCGTTTATATTCAGAAAGACTGCCAGAATGGCGATCTGGAACGGAAGGCTGTAGATCAGGGGCTTCAGCCCGAGGGTCAGGCCTTCCAGAAACAGCATCCGCCAGAGCTGCGCTGGTGATAGTCCTGCCGACTTCAGCATGGCAAATTCACGGCTCCGCTGTCTTAAGTTGCCGGAGATACTTGCCCAAATGTTGGAGAGGCCGATCAGTGCAAGCAGTCCGGTCAGAAAGGCAACGATTTTGGCCATTACACCGTTTGTCTCTTTACTCATTTCTTCCTTTTCGGCCAGATCTGAGAGCATATAGTCACCGCTCCCATAGTAATGTCCCACAATCTCCCGGATTCTGGAGGTCGTTTTCTCAATCAGCGGATAGGAAACGCCCCCGGAAGTATCTGTTATGAAATTCCCATATACGGAAGCTGCCCTGAGGCGTCTCTTTTCACTGCAGGAGGCTGCCAGATCCATTACGTGCTGCATAGGCATGACTGCTGCCAGCGTAAATCTGGACAGGCCCAGTCCTTCTGAAGGCAGTTCTGTTACAATATCTCCTGCTGTCAGCTGAAATTCAAAATCCCCGGTGTCCTCATCATAGGCCCGTTCTGTAAATGGGATGGTCTGTCCCGCCTCCAGTTTCAGCATCTCGCGGTATACATTCTCCCTGCGTGTGCTGGCGTATGGATCGGCGGTCTGGTTATAGATAATTGCTTTGGAGGAATCTTCATAGTATGCTTCCGGATCGATTCCCAATTGCCGGCAGTATTCGCGGAAACTATCGTCTTCCAGACCGATCAGTGTAGAAAAAATCCGGTATTTTCCGTCCCTCTCGATTGGTGAATACTTTTTCTCCGAGACAATTTTATCAAATCCCCCCAAATGGGTCTCAATATCATCAGAGGCCTGATCCGGTGTAATCCAGGTGGCACAGGGCATTTGGTCATATAATACATATTTCTGTACGCCGGGAACTTCCTTCAACTCATCAAGCGCCTTCTGCTCGGGCGCCCTGCCGTCACTGATAGACAGAAAAATATGCCCTTCTGCTTCATCCTGTGTCCGATACACTTCTCTTGCCGCATTCTGGGCAGTAAAAATATATAAAAACCCAGTCAGGAGCAGGAAGGAGAGACAGAGTGAAATCGTGGCTGTCCGGTAAGACTTTTTTCGTGCTGTCAGGGCATTCGAGGCCAGTTCACCGCTGATTCCAAAATGGCCAGAGATACGGCTCTGCCTGATTTTCTTCCCTTTCAGTGTCTCCACCTGTCTCAGTGCTTCTACAGGCATCATTTTGGCAACTTTTCTGGCAGGTATCCTGGCGGATAACCATGCCGTAATGATGGAAAGTACCGCAGCGGGCAGAACCGCGGGAATCCCAAATGTCAGTACAATGTCGGGAGCCGTCCTGCCGATGTCATTAGCGGCATTGATCAGGCGGAATAATTCTATATCCAGCAGCCAGCCGCACAGAAGGCCAAGCGGAAGCGGAATGATCAGGAGCATCATTGCCTCAGAGGATACGGCCGATTTGATCTGTTTCGGGGAAGCCCCTATCCCTGCGAGTGTACCGAGCTGCGTCATTTTTTCATTTGCAGACAGGGCGAATGCATTGTGAATGACCAGTACAAATACGGCAATCAGAAGCGCAGCCAGTACAAGGAACATAAGAGGTACTGCCAGGATGTTCAGACTGGTGATGCTTATGATTTGTTCAGGTGGCAGGACTGCATATTTCAGGAGCAGGTCTGTATTATATCTGAGGTTATAGTTTCCATATTCATCCTTCTGGTATCCGATTGATTCGGCAAGGGCGGGAAGCTCCCTGTATGTGCTGCGTATTGAGTCAAAGCGCAGGTATACGGTAATATTGTCTTCCGGTTTAATCGTTTCTTCGTCCAGAAAGCCAAGTCCTGTATAGGCAGGAACAGAAGAGGAGGTAGCGACATCCATGATTCCAACCAGTTTATAAGTCTTTGTCCCTGTCTGGCGGAAGGTCTCACCGTCACGCCATATATCTGTTTCCATGCACACCCTGCCGTCATAGATCCTCTGGCCTACAGGAAGCGTGAGCGTGTCTCCTAAAGAGGCCTCGGGGTGGTCATCGAAGTATTGTTTTGAGAGGGCAAGTTCATCCTCGGCCTCCGGAATACGCCCTTCAATGACGGTGCTTTTTTCCGGCATGGAATTCCAGTATTCCTCATTCGCCCCGCGTGTAATCAGGTACATTCTTCTGCCTTCATCCTCCAGCTTTGCGGCTTCCCAGGCTCCTTTGAGCAGTACCGCGGATACGGATGCATAATTTTTAATGTATTCAAGGTCTTTTGCACTTGTATTGTCAAACAGCTCCCCATGCCAGTTTCCGTTTTCGTTGACCGACAGGGCGATGGAATCGGTCCACATCGTATACACGAAACCACTGAAGCAGGACATCATCGTGGTCATGAGGAAGAGAGCCGTCATAATGGCCAGACTCGTTCTTTTATTCCGTCTTAATGTATCCCATACATATTCTCGTATAATCTTCATCAGGACACCACCTCGTCATGCAGGATTTTTCCATCCTCCAGTGTAATGATGCGGTCTGCCTTGAGGGCTGTCTTTTCGTCATGGGTGATCAGCAGGATGGTCTGTCCGTACTGCCGGTTGGAAAGCTTCAGCAGGTCGATGGTTTCTTCTGAGTTCTTTCTGTCCAGATTGCCGGTAGGCTCATCAGCCAGCAGGATTGCCGGACGGTAGATCAGGCTTCTTGCGATTGCGACACGCTGCTGTTGTCCGCCGGAGAGTTCGCTTGGCAGGTGTGTCAGACGCTCCGTGAGACCCAGCGTGGAGACAAGATGGCGGAATCGTTCCTCATCTGGCGTCTGGTTATCCAGAAGGACCGGCAGCAGGATGTTTTTCCGGACATTGAGGGTGGGGATCAGATTATAAAACTGGTAAACAAGCCCCACTTTCCGCCGCCTGAAGACGGCAAGCTGCTCCTGACTGAGTGCAGAGATATCAGTATCTTCTATGAATATGTTTCCTTTGGTCGGACGGTCCACCCCTCCTAACATGTGTAACAGGGTTGATTTCCCGGAACCCGATGCCCCTACGATGGCGGTGAAGCTCCCCCTTTCGAGAGAAAGACTGACATCATCAAGGGCGGATACGGTATTCGAACCACTTCCATAAGTTTTTGTAAGATGGCTGCAGCGCAGTATTTCCATAGTTTCTAACTCCTTTCCAGATTCATAACACGTATCCCGGCCAGAACAGGAACGGGTACGCCGAAAAGATTTACAAATCGCCTTTGGCAATGGTGTTGGCCGATTCTGGTCAGTTACGATGATATCATATTAGCTTGGGAAAGTGACAGGAAAGTGACAAAAAAGATTTTGGAGCATGTAAAATCTGTTACGAATTTTAAATTGTGCATCACGCCCTCATATGTTATACTAATTATCGGTTAAAACTTGTGATATGAAGATTGGAAGGAAGGATATACGATGGAGAAAATCAGAATTGGAATTGTGGGATATGGCAACATCGGACGTGGTGTGGAGCTTGCAGTGGAGCGCAATGAGGATATGGAACTGAAGGCAGTCTTTACAAGACGTGCACCGGAGTCTGTAAAGATTCTTACAGAAGGCGTGCCGGTGGTACATATGGATGATATGTCCGGTATGAAGGATGAGATTGATGTTATGATTTTATGCGGGGGTTCTGCGACAGACCTTCCGGTGATCGGACCACAGATTGTTAAGAATTTCAACACAATCGACAGTTTTGATACTCATGCGAAGATTCCGGAGTATTTTGCAAACATGGACAAGGCTGCAAAAGAGGGTGGTAATATCGGAATTATCTCTGTAGGCTGGGACCCGGGAATGTTTTCCCTGAACAGAATCTACGCGGAGTCTATCCTTGTAGATGGAGATACCTATACATTCTGGGGCAAGGGCGTTAGCCAGGGACATTCAGATGCAATCCGCCGTGTAGCGGGCGTGAAGAATGCTATTCAATATACTGTGCCTGTTGAAGAAGCAGTGGAGAAGGTACGCAGCGGATGTGGACCGAAGCTGACAACAAGAGAAAAGCATTTGAGAGAATGCTATGTGGTAGCCGAGGAGGGTGCAGACCTCAAGGAGATCGAAGAGACAATCAAGAATATGCCGAACTATTTCTCAGATTACGACACAACGGTTAAATTTATCACGGAAGAAGAGCTGAAGGCGAACCACAGCAAGATGCCTCACGGCGGATTCGTGATCAGAAGCGGTGAGACCGGACGTGATGGAAATAAAAATGTGATCGAATACTCCCTGAAACTGGATTCTAATCCGGAATTTACATCCAGTGTCCTTGTATGCTATGCGAGGGCTGCTTACAGATTAGCTAAGAACGGGGAAGCGGGAGGAAGGACTGTATTCGATATTGCTCCGGGAATGCTTTCCATGAAATCTGCGGAGGAACTCAGGGCAGAACTGCTGTAAGGTTAGGGGCTGGGTTAATAAATATGGATTAAAAAAATGCCGCCCGTGGGGGTCTGTAAAGGTCCCAGCAGGCGGTATTTTGAATTTTACGGAATCAGGTCCTTTTTCTTAAACATATCATAAATGGAACCGGCAACGATTCCGATTAGTATCCAAAGAGGATTTTTTAAAAGCAAAGCGGCGAAAAAGCCAATAACAATACCGAGATCTGTGCCTGATTCTTTTTTCTTCTTTTTCATAGAAACCTCCTGAGAAACGCAACCTTAATGTTAAATTTAGTATAGCACATTACAGGCTGAGTGCACAGTCAAAAGCGAGAGTCATGTATTTTTCAGCACCTTTCAGTCCATATTCAATCAAGTCGTTAGGCTCCCAGCGCTTCCCGGACAGGCTGTCGGCCCCGTACAGGAACTGGGCAAACAAAACCTGCCTGAATTGTGTGACGGCGAGGGCGGCGGAGCACTCCATTTCTACGGTCAGGCAGCCCTGCTTTCTTCGTTCTTCGATTCGTTTAGGAGTCTCCCTGTAAATGGCATCGGTGGTCCATGTTTTTCCGGTTACATATGGAACGTTCTTCCAGCAGAAGCATTCCTTTAGGACTTCAACGGAATGAGGGTCGGCATTGATGGTTTCACTGGAGGGCAGATAGTGGTAGCTTGTGCCCTCATCCCTGACAGCGGACACTGGGATCATGAGTTTCCCCTGCGTGGCGGTGTCATCGAGCATTCCGGCGCAGCCGAACATCACCAGTTTTTCGGCCCCTAATGCGATGATTTCCTCAAGACCTGCTATACAGGCAGGTGCACCGACCCGTGAGAGGAAGAAAGCGATCCGGTGTCCAGCATAGTTTATCTCATAGACGGGGAGAATGCCGTTCGCCGAGTATAAGTTTGTAATGACCTGTACGCCCTTCACGGAGGCAAATTTCTGAATGATATTTTCTGAAAATGTTGTGACGCACCTCTTTGGAAAGCCGGGAATTGGTTTGGTAGAATCCTGTGGATTGATGTATGCCTGCCTTGTATTGTCGTAATGCTGGAATATGGTTGCCATAATTATACCTCCTTGGGAATGACTAAGATTTTGCGGATTTCCCCCAGTATGTGTGCGGGGATTGTTTCGTCTATAGGCATGAGACAGCTGTACATCCTGACACCCTGATAGGAAAACAGAAGCAGGTCGATGACGGCCCGGACATCGGCCGGATAGAATTCTTTTCTGCCGATCCCGTATTGTATCAGACTTTGCCACATTTCAGAGGAAAGCAGGTATTGTTCATAAATGCTGTTTTCTTTCGAACCATGTTCCTGCATACTAAAATATTCAAAGATTGCCACACTCAAACAAGCCGCACTGTCGGTCATCTCGATTTGATACCGGTTCAGGACTTCATCCAGAATTGTAACCGCAGATATGCCGCTGTTGAGTTTAGTCTGGAAATCCTGGTCCTGCCTGCTCATAAGGTCATGGATGATCTCTGAAAAAATCTGCCCGGTACCGGTATAGTGGCAGTAGAGTCCGCCGCGGCTCAAACCTGTGGCTTCACAGATATCCTTCATGGTGACTTCTTTGAATCCTTTTTCTGCGAAAAGCAGGTAAGCTTTTTCTTTGATTGTCTGTCTGGTTGCTTCACCTTTTTTATTCACTTGATTTCCTCCTGGATTATTTTTTGAAAAACCGACACTTGTGTCTGTAAATTTATTGTACGACATATGTGTCGGAAAATCAAGACGGGATGACTACCATTTCTGGTAATATGAATCTTCGGGTTACTGTTCACTCCCAATGTCAGTTAGTTAAGTTACAAG
>NZ_QUGN01000010.1:0-198641 GCF_003479085.1 Clostridium sp. AF19-22AC
ATTAACCAAGTAGTCTTGATTGACTACATCATTATTATACTGGGAGGTAGAACTATGACAAGGAAAAAACGTCTCTCTTCTGTATTACAGAATATATTTAAGATTGCCGTACTGGTTCTCTTTATGAGCCCGTTTTATGTGGCACTGAATTATGCACTTAAGACAAAACAGGAGATTGCACAGACCGGTCTGGCGTGGCCGAAAGAACTGCACTTTGAGAACTTTACGGAAGCGATCCGCCAGACTTATGTCGCAGGAATGCCTTTCTTTAAAGTACTGATGAATACTGTGATTGCTACATTGGTAGGTACGGCACTTATTGTATTTATTTCCGCTATGGCGGCGTATGCAATTGCACGCAGGAAAGGAAAAATATATTCCATCTGTTACACGCTGATGGTTGTTACATTACTTGTGCCGATCCAGGCATATATGTTCCCTCTGTATGATGAACTGAGGGGGATGGGACTGCTGAATACGAACCTTGGCTTTATATTGGCGAAGGTCGGGGCACAGGTCGGGTACAGTGTCATCATTACGACCGGATTCGTAAAAAATATTTCGGTGGAAATAGAGGAAGCAGCACTGATTGACGGGGCCAGTATCCCGAAAATGTTTGTAAAGATTGTCATGCCGCTTCTGAAACCGATTTTCATGACCTCAATTGTCATCAATGCACTGAGTATCTGGAATGATTTCGGACTGGCGTTCATCGTACTGACGAAGCCGGCGAATTATGTACTGCCTTTGCTTCAGTTTACATTTATTACATCGAATACATCTATGTTGAATCTGGCATTTGCATTATTCCTCCTGACAATGATTCCGATCCTGCTTCTGTATTTGTTCCTGCAGAAATACATAGTCAGTGGTATCATGCTCGGCTCGGTGAAGGGGTAATGTGACTTCTGGAAAAGGAAAAGCGGTACAGTGAAAATAAATTGTTGAAAGATAAGGAGACTTGTATAATATGAAAACAATAAAATTAGGCGGCGCCTTAGAGGCATCCGCAATTGGCCTTGGATGTATGCGTATGGAAAATCTGGATGTAGCGGATGCGCAGAAAGTAATCGATGCAGCCGTAGAATCAGGGATCACATTTTTTGACCATGCAGACTGTTATGGATTTGGTAAGTCAGAAGAAATCTTTGCAGAAGCACTGGAAAGAACAGACATCCGCAGAGAGGACCTGGTCATTCAGTCAAAATGCGGAATCCGGAAAGGACGCGGCAGATACCCGTTCTGTAAACAGTATTATGATTTTTCAAAGGAACATATCATTGAGGCGGTCGATGCAATTCTTGGCAGGCTGAAGACAGACTATCTGGATACCCTCCTGCTGCACCGTCCTGACACACTGGTTGAGCCTGAGGAGGTTGCAGAGGCGTTCGATATTCTGGCTTCCAAAGGAAAAGTGCGCTACTTCGGTATCAGCAATGAATCTCCTGCACTGGTGAAGCTGCTCCAGAAGGAATTAAACCAGCGGCTGATCGTGAACCAGCTCCAGTTCAGCCCGGCCCACACATGGATGGTTAACCAGCAGATTTATATGAACATGAATGACGGCCAGTCCGTCGGACGCTCCTGTGAAGTACTGGAATACTGCCGTGATAAGAACATTACGATTCAGGCATGGTCACCATTCCAGCATGGATTCTTCGAAGGAACCTTCATTGGGGATTATGAGAAATATCCGGAACTGAATCAGGTACTGGACGATTTTGCCAAAGAAAAGGGCGTGACCCCGGCGGCAGTCGTGATCGCCTGGATACTGCGCCATCCGGCGAAGATACAGCCGATCATCGGAAGTATGAATCCACAGAGGATCCGGGACATTGCAGAAGGGCAGAATATCGAAATCACCAAAGAAGAGTGGTATGAATTATATGGTGCGGCAGGGAATGTGCTGCCATAGTAATGGAATTTAGAGTTGTAATTTAAAAAGGCGGGGTGTATAATAGACGTAGAAATTTATAATGTATGCCTATGAGAACAGAGCCTGGCAGATGACATATCAGCAGATATGTTTATTTGTCGGACTCTGTTTTTGTTCGTTTAAAAGGAATATGGGAGGTATGAAGATGTATGATGTAATTATTATAGGCGCAGGTGTTTCTGGTTCGGCAGCAGCCCGTGAATTGTCCAGATATCAGGTCAGGGCGTGTGTCCTTGAAAAGGCGGAAGATGTATGCTGCGGTACTTCGAAGGCAAACAGCGGGATTGTACACTCGGGGTATGATGCGGCGCCGGGAACCCTGATGGCAAAGCTGAATGTCCGGGGAAATGACAGGATGGGGGAGCTGGCAGAGGAGCTGGATTTCCCGTTTTCCAGAAAAGGGTCACTGGTGATCTGCAGGGAAGAAGATGGGCTTTTGGCACTGGAGGAGCTTAAGAAACGCGGAGAGTTAAATGGTGTGCAGGGACTTGAAATTCTGAACAGAGAGCAGGTGCTTGAACTGGAGCCGAATGTGACAAAGGATGTCATTGCGGCACTTTACGCACCGAGTGCCGGTATTGTATGCCCGTTCGGACTGAATATTGCCCTTGCCGAAAATGCAAATAGAAATGGCATTGAATTTTATTTTAATACAGAGGTTATGGATATCAGGAAGACTGAAAAAGGATTTTTGCTGGAGACTTCAGCGGGAGTGTATGAGACAAAATATGTTGTGAATGCGGCCGGTGTATATGCAGATCAGTTCCACAACATGGTGAGCAGGGAAAAGCTGCATATCACCCCGAGGAAAGGTGAATATTATCTGTTGGATAAGAGCACGAGTGACCATGTTTCGAGAACGATCTTTGCACTGCCCGGGAAACTTGGGAAAGGGGTGCTTGTGACGCCGACGGTCCACGGCAACCTGCTTGTCGGGCCTACGGCTGAGGATATTGAAGACAAGGACGGTGTGAATACGACGCCGGAAGGGCTTGCGGCGATTGCTGAGAAGGCGGGGCAGAATGTCAGCGGCCTGCCGCTTAAGAAAGTAATCACCAGTTTTGCAGGTCTGCGTGCCCACGAGGACCGGCATGATTTTGTCATAGGAGAAGTGCAGGACGCCCCGGGCTTTATCGACTGTGCAGGCATCGAATCGCCGGGGCTTACCAGTGCTCCGGCAGTGGGAGAGATGGTTGCCGGGATATTAAAAGATAAACTGAATCTGGAAGTGAATCCGGGTTTTCAGGGGAAGCGGAAGGGGATTTTAGATCCGTCTAAACTTACGATGGAGGAGAGAAACGAACTGATCCGGCAGAATCCGGCTTACGGTAGTATCATCTGCCGCTGTGAAATGATTTCCGAAGGGGAGATTCTTGATGCGATCCACAGGCCGCTGGGGGCCCGCTCGCTCGATGGTGTCAAGCGCAGGACGAGGGCCGGCATGGGGTGCTGTCAGGCAGGTTTTTGTTCCCCGCGTACGATGGAGATACTGGCGAGGGAACTGGGGGAACCGATGGAGGCAGTCACGAAGTCCGGCGGCGGTTCAAGACTGATTGTGGGAACAAACAAGGACAGGATTTAGATATTATTACCGGATTTAGATATTTTTGGCAGGGAGGAAAGAACATGGAACAATATGAGATTGTGATTATCGGCGGCGGCCCGGCAGGACTCTCAGCGGCAGTTTCTGCAAGAAAAGCAGGGGCACAGCGGATTCTGATACTGGAGCGGGATAAGGAGCTGGGGGGAATTTTAAACCAGTGTATCCACAATGGATTTGGGTTACATACATTTAAAGAGGAACTGACGGGACCGGAATATGCGGCCCGGTTTATTGAACAGGCATGTGAGCTCCAGATTGAATACCGGCTGAATACGATGGTTATGGATATCAGCCCGGACAAAACAGTGACGGCTATGAGCCGGGAACTGGGGATGTATCAGATACAGGCAGGGGCGGTCATTCTTGCGATGGGATGCAGGGAACGTTCCAGAGGCGCCCTGAATATACCCGGATACCGTCCGGCAGGGATTTACTCGGCAGGAACAGCTCAGCGGCTCGTCAATATGGAAGGATTTCTCCCGGGGCGCAAAGTAGTCATTCTCGGTTCCGGTGATATCGGCCTGATCATGGCAAGGCGTATGACGCTGGAGGGTGCACAGGTACAGGTGGTGGCAGAACTGATGCCTTACTCCGGCGGGCTGAAACGTAATATTGTGCAGTGTCTGGATGATTACGGGATACCGCTGAAATTAAGCCATACCGTGACCGACATCAAAGGAAGGGAGCGGGTCGAGGGGATTACACTTGCTGCGGTTGACGGGAAGGGAAAACCAGTCCCGGGGACGGAAGAAGAGTATGAATGTGACACCCTTCTATTGTCTGTTGGCCTGATCCCGGAGAATGAACTCTCAGGGCAAATGGGTGTGACGCTGAACCCTGCAACCTCAGGCCCGGTTGTGAATGAGAGTCTGGAGACTGATATAGAAGGCGTGTTTGCCTGTGGAAATGTACTGCATGTTCACGATCTGGTTGATTTTGTTTCCGAAGAGGCGGCAATGGCGGGGGAAAATGCGGCACATTATGTGGATAACTCTCAGAGAACAGCGGAAGCATATGAAAAAACGGATTCGGCGGCGGGTCAGGAAGCATCTGCCACGGTTACATTAAAGCCGGAGAACGGCGTGCGCTATACGGTACCGTCCCTTATCCATCCTGACAGAATGCGTGAGGAGCAGATCATAAGATTCCGTGTAGGCAGTGTATATAAGAACTGCTATCTTGGTGTTTATCTGAATGGAGAGCGGATTCTCCACAGAAAGTGCCCGGTCATGGCGCCCGGTGAGATGGAGGAAGTTAAAATCAAAAAATCACAGCTGACGGGACTGTCCGGACCGGCGGAGCTTAGCATTCAGGTAGAGGAGGCGTAGAAGATGGAACGAAGAGAATTAATCTGCATCGGCTGTCCGATGGGCTGTCCCCTGAGTGTGGAGACAGATGAAGGAGAAGTGATTTCTGTGACAGGCAATACCTGCCCCAGAGGAGACAGCTATGCAAGAAAAGAAGTTACAAATCCGACGAGGATTGTAACGACGACCGTACGGGTCACAGGCGGTGTACAGGAAATGGTCTCCGTGAAGACGAAAACGGATATTCCGAAGGGAAAAATTTTTGACTGTGTGAAGGCATTAAAAAACGCACAGGCAGAAGCACCTGTACGCATTGGTGATGTAATTCTTCAGAACGCGGCCGGGACCGGAGTTGACATCGTAGCAACGAAAAACGTGGATGCTCTTTGAGCACCATGTTTAGTTTCATTAAATTTCAAATATAAACCGGTCGCTGCGGTAAATCGTGCGTGCCACTTCTACAACCGTTCTGGAGGGCAGGGTCACACAGCGGCAGGTCAGCACAAGACTGGGGGCGTATCCTTTGATTTCAAGAAGGGCACGCTCCCTTTTACTAAGGGAAGAAACCGTGATCTGCGTGTTTTCACTGTGCAGGTTTACATATCCGCAGTTATGGATATAATCATACACTGAAGTGACGGATGCTCCGTCATCCCGGATACACGGGAATAAGTCTTCCGCCATATAGCTGATATGGATCGCCGCGGGCTCACCGTCCAGAACCCGCAGCCGTGTAATTTTATAGACCGGCTCACTAAAATCAACATCCAGCATGGAATGAATCAGCGAATCATCCCGAAGCTTCTGGCAGCCGATATTTTTCGTCTCAAAATGAAGATTCAGAGCCGACATTTTCTTGGAGAAACTTTGATCCGTCATAGAAAGACGGATTTTCTCACGTTTCCCGGAAAAAAAGCTGCCGTATCCCTGCATTGAATACACATATCCCAGCTCCTTCAGCCGTTCATACGCCTTTCGTATTTCCGAGCGTGTCACCCCGAAACGGACAGCCATCTTATTTTCGCTCGGCATCTTTTCCCCCTTTTTGTACTTACATTCCTGAAATTCGCGAATTAAAACATCTACAATAGATTCCCATGTCCATTTTTTCTTCATTTGCACACATCTCCCATAGATTTCAGACAATGGCCCGCAAAGGGGTCTGACCCCTTTGCGGTACCTTCCGGTTTCATCTGGATTATATCAACATAAATATGGGCACACAACACAATTCAGACAACTTTACAGAGAGTTTACGTAATTTAGTTGGCGACTTTACACACCTGCAATAAGATGCACAAAGAAGCGGAAAAACAGGTTTCTATTCATAGAAGTTGGGAGGGTACATGGATGACAAAACGGGAGGTTTCCAGGATTCTGGCGAGGGCGTCTAAGGAGGAAGTGGCAGAGACTGCGTCTATTGTTTATGAACGATGCAGGGTGCAGATTATGAAGCAGCCGCAGAAAACTCTGGTTATGGTGAAGGCCCGGGAATCGATAAAGAAGTCCTTATTCTATCTCGGGGAGGTGCTGGCGTCAGAGTGCATGGTCCTTGTGGATGGTGTGAAGGGGGCAGGAATGATAGCGGGGGATGATTTTGAGAAAGCTGTGGCGGCAGCCGTGATTGATGGTTTTCTGAATCTGGAGGGCAGGCAGGATGAAAAGAAGGTTATACTGGACCGGCTTTTGATGCTGGAAAACCGTCAGGCTGAAAAGCGGGCGGAATTGAACCTTGCGGTCCAAAAGTCAAAGGTGAACTTTAATGTGATGGGAGAATAGGCAATGGCAGTGAATTTAAAATTGGCGTATGAGTTTGATTTTGTGTTTGACGGGCAGCAGGTGTTTCGAAAACTGCTGGATGCCCTGTCCAATCCGGGGAGGATTGAGAATATCAGAGTACAGGCGGGAAAATTTGAAAATGCGTATCCGGAGCTTATGGCCCTGGGGTGTACGCTGCTCGATAATGAGGAAACAATGTATGTGGAAAAAAATCCGGACCTTTCGTCTGAGCTGCACAGCCTGACTTTATGCCATGAGGGAAGTCTGGACGAAGCGGATTATGTATTTCTCTCTTCGGAAATGAACTATGGTTCTATGGAGCAGATCCTTAAGAATGTAAAGCATGGCACTTATGCGGACCCCCAGTTATCGGCGACTATATTCCTGAAGTGCGCGGCGATAGAAGGGACGGAGGAGATGAAGGTACAGGGGCCGGGGATCAAAGATACGCTCCGGGTCAATGTGTATCCTTACATAAAAAAGGTGACTGCGCTACGTGACAGCCTCCATATTGAATATCCGCTTGGAATAGACCTGGTCTTTGCGGATACAAAGGGGAACATCATGGGGGTTCCACGTTTGTGCAGGCCGAAAGACTGATACCGGCATGACACATTTATTAGCAGAAAAGGAGAAAAAAGATGGCTTATGTAGCAGTAACCGGCGGCCGGGAGGCGATTGAGCAGTCCCTGAAGCTGCTGGAGATATTCCGGGACAGTAAAACTGATATCAGTGTGTCCTGCATCAAAGACAACATGGGGCTTTTAATCGACAAAATTATGAGTGAAGCCGGATTCTATTCACGGGAATATGCGGCACTGGCGCTGAAACAGTGCGAGGGCAGCGTGGAGGAGGCTGTTTTCCTTCTGCGGGCATACCGCTCCACCCTCCCGAGGAATTATTATTCCCTGCCGGTGGATACCTCTGATATGCGGCTGATCAGGAGAATTTCGGCGGCATTCAAGGATATACCGGGAGGCCAGATACTGGGACCGACTTACGATTATTCCCACCGTCTTCTGGACTTTTCCCTCATGGATGGGGAAGAAAACAACCGGCAGCAAAAAAAGAAAGAAAAAGTAAGTGAAGATACTGGCAGGAGTGTTGCAAAGGAAGGATATGATATCCGCTGCGGACGTGTGACGGACATCCTGAAAAAAGAGAAGGTGCTGGTGGAGACAGAGGAGGACAATACCCCTCCGTTCGATGTGACAAGCGATGTGCTGACATTTCCCGCACCGAGAAGCGCGAGACTGCAGACATTTGCAAGGAGTGACGCCGGTTTCCTTGGCGGGGTGGCCTACAGTTCCATGCGGGGATACGGGGCGGTCCATCCAACGGTTTCTGAACTGCGCTGCGGCTATGTCGAGGTCTGCATCCCCTATGTACTGGATGAATCTGAGGAAATCTGTATCGGGGATATTCTGGTCACAGAGGTCGAGGCACTTGTCCCCTCCCACACGGAAACAGAGGAAGAGTTTGATAAAATGACACTTTCCGGAGGATATGGACTCATCTTCGGAAGAAATGAAAATAAAGCAATCGCGATGTCCATTGCGGATGCGAGTCTGGAAACGGAGGGGAACACACCTTCCCAGGACGAGGAATTTGTGCTGACCCACGGGGACTGTCTGGAAATGAGCGGCTTTATTTCCCATCTGAAGCTGCCGCACTATGTCACCTTCCAGTCAAAACTGGACCGTGTCAGAATACAGGAGGATGAGCAGGAGGAGAAAAATGATTGACGCGAAGCATTATAATTTTGCATTCCTTGATGAGGGCTCGAAACGGGAAATCAGAAGGAGCATCTTAAAAGCAGTGGCAATTCCGGGATATCAGGTTCCGTTCGGGTCCCGTGAGCTGCCAATCGGAAGGGGATGGGGAACAGGGGGAATCCAGATCACGCTTTCGATCATCGGAAAGGAAGATGTACTCAAAGTCATTGACCAGGGCAGTGATGACAGTGTGAATGCGGTAAATATCAAGAAACTGGTCGAAGAGTGCACAGGTGTAGAACTGACTACAGATTCAGAGGAGGCCAGCATCATTCAGAGCCGCCACCGTATTCCGGAGATTCCGATGAGAAACGATCAGATTCTGGTATTACAGGTACCGACCCCGGAGCCCTTACGCATTGTGGAACCGAAAGAATCTGTCACAAAACAGATGCATGCAGAAGCGGAATACAGCGGCATGTGGCTGTCCCTGTTTGAGGATCTGACCCGGTTCGGGGAGATCAGCATCAGTTCGGAATACCCGGTCATGGCCGAGGGGCGGTATGTTATGAATCCCAGCCCGATCCCGAGATACGACAATCAGAAACTGAATGACAGTGACACCCTGTATCTGTTCGGTGCGGGGCGCGAGAAAAAAATATATGCAGTTCCCCCCCACACAAAGATAGAGTCCATGTGTTTCGAGGATGTTCCTTTTCAGACAGAGGATTTCGAAGGCAAACACTGCAGGCTCTGTGGGGCGGCAGGCGTTTATCTGGATGAAATCATTGACGAGAAGACAGGCGAAACGGTATACGAATGCAGCGATACCGGGTTCTGCCAAAAAAGAAGGGAGCGTGGGGCATGATGGAACAGCCGGTACTGGAAGTGAAGAACCTGACGGTCCGTTACGGCAGGACATGTGAGTACTGCAGAAATGGCGGCAGGCTGGTGAAGAATACCTGTCCGCACTGCAAGACGGTATGGGCATGCAATGATATTAACGTGACACTCTATGAAGGGGAAATACTTGGCATTGTCGGGGAATCGGGGTCAGGGAAATCCACTTTGATGAAGAGTCTTTATTTTGACTTCCCTGTTACAGAAGGAAAAGGGTATCTCCGGGATTTTGAAGACGGCAGGACGGATATTTTCGGACAAAGCCTGCAGCAGAAAAAATATATCAAGAATCATGTCATGGGGATGGTGTACCAGAACCCTATGCTGGGACTGCGCATGGACTATTCCAGTGCTGGCAATATTGCAGAGAAACTAATAGCGGCAGGACGGCGTAACTATGCCGGGATGAATGAACGTGTCGGGGAGCTGCTCGATGCCGTAGAGATCCTGCAGTCAAGAAAGAAAGAGCCCCCGAAAAACTTCAGCGGCGGAATGCAGCAGCGCGTACAGATATCAAAGGCGCTGGCAAATAACCCGGCAATCCTCCTGCTGGATGAGGTGACGACCGGGCTGGACTTATCCGTACAGGCGAAGGTGCTGGAACTAATACGCAGGATCAGGCAGGAATTCCATATATCGATTATGCTTGTGTCCCATGATCTGGCGGTCATCAGGATGCTCTCAGACCGGACTATCGTCATGCTGGACGGGAAAATAATCGAGCAGGGACTGACCGACCAGATTCTGGATGACCCGCAGCAGCCGTATACGCAGCAGCTGGTGCACTCCCTGCTGTAAGCCTGAGGGGATTTTGGGCTTAGGGGAGTCTGCGAAAAGAATGTGATAAGGAGAGGGAAATGAAAAAAATCATTACAAATGGCAGGATCATCCTAAAGGAACAGCTTCTGGACGGCTGTGACATCATTCTTGAGGATGGCCTGATCAGTGGAATACAAAGAGCGGGAAGTATGGATATGACAGGGGACATATCCGTATATGATGCAAAAGGGGGATATATCATGCCCGGGATTATCGACATTCATTCCGACATGATTGAAGCCTATATCCAGCCGAGGAGCACCGCGGTCATGGATTTTGAAATGGGGCTTGGTGAGGCGGAACGGGTGCTGGCCGTCTGCGGAATTACGACGATGTTCCATTCCATTTCCATGTTCCGCGACGGGTCCTGGGATGTAAAGGAAATCCGGAAAGCGCCGCAGGTGAAAAGGCTGGCAGAACTAATCAGCGGGTACAGGCACAAGAAGAGACTGATCCGCCACAGGTATCATCTGCGCTACGAGATAGACAATCTGGACTGCTATGAGGATGTCAAAAAAATGCTGGAGGACGGTTTCGTCGACCTGCTTTCCTTCATGGATCATTCTCCGGGACAGGGGCAGTATAAAAATCTGGATGTATACAGAAAACACCAGCCGGGGGAAGGAAAAAAGATTTCGGATGAAGATTTTGAAAAGCTGGTAGAACGGGAAAAAAATAAGAATACTGTTACTCTGGATGAGTTGAAAGTACTGGCAGAAACGGCTGGGAAAAGGGGCATTTCCATAGCCAGTCATGATGATGATACAATAGAAAAGCTGGAATTGAACAAGGAGCTTGGGATAAAAATCAGTGAGTTCCCGATCACCTTAGAGGTGGCAAAGGCTGCTTCAAAAGAAGGATTCATGACCGTTCTGGGGGCGCCAAATATTTTGCTGGGGGGATCACACTCGGGTAATTTATCTGCAATGGATGCCATCCGGGAGAATGCGGCGGGCATTCTTGTTTCTGATTATTACCCGCAGGCCCTGCTCCAGTCCGTCTTTTATCTGTATCAGGAGCAGGGCATCCCCCTGTGGGAGGCGGTCCGGTATGTGACGATAAATCCCGCGAAGGCGGTTGGGCTGGACCGAATGCTGGGCTCTGTTGAGACCGGGAAAAAGGCGGACCTGCTCGTAGTGGATGCCTCGGGAAAAAGGCCGGTCCCGGAGTTTGTGTTTGTCAATGGTGAATGTGTGGCAGAATGTCATTACCGCGCGGCGGATTAGGAGGAGAGATGGAAAAGATACTGGAAATACAGGGATTGTCGAAACAATTTTATTTATATGAACAGGATCGGGAAATCAAGAGCTGCAGTGATATTACCTTTACTTTGAATAAGGGCGGGTTTATCGGAATTGTGGGGACGTCGGGGGCAGGAAAATCAACGGTCCTGCGCTGCATATACCGCACATACCTCGCGACCACGGGGAAAGTGGTATATGACTCTTTGTCTTACGGGAAGCTGGATCTGGTCAGGGCGGATGAAAGAAAAATCATTCACTTAAGGAAGGTGGAGCTTGGGTATGTTTCCCAGTTTCTGACGATCCTGCCGAGAACGACAGCGAGGGAACATGTGATTAACGGTGCACTGGATGCCGGTTTTTCTTATAAGGAATCCGTAGAAAAAGCGGAAGAGATGCTCCGGTATTTTAAACTGAGTGAGACCTTGTGGGACATCTACCCGAATACATTTTCCGGAGGAGAAAAACTTCGCCTGAACCTGGCACATGCAATGGTAAAAGCGCCCCGGCTGCTGCTGCTGGATGAGCCGACGGCCTCCCTTGACAATGACACAAAGCTGCTCGTAAAGGAGCTGCTGATGAAACTAAAAAAAGAGGGGACATCCATGATCGGTATATTCCATGATCTGGAGTTCATGGAAGGGCTGTGTGACCATGTTTACAATATTTCAAAAGGAAGTTTTCAGGAAGGAGAGGCATCATAATGTATGCAGCAGATTTACATATACACACAGATGTGTCCGACTGCAGTATGAACGCAGAAGAAATCCTGAAGCTTGCCCTTGATAAAGGAATCACACATCTGGCCTTCACGGACCATGATACCACGGACTGTGCAGGAGAACATCTAAAACTGGCAGAAAAATACGGGATCAGGGCAATCCCGGGAGTAGAAATGTCTGCCTATGATTATAAGAAAAAGAAGAAAGTCCATATCTTAGGATATGGTTATCAGACCAACCGCCAGATCGAGGCGATTGGTCGTGAGACGTTAAAGAAGAGGACAGAAAACTGCCTGAAACAGATAGAAATACTGAACACACTCGGCTACCATGTTCCTGAGGAAGAGGCGGCCAGGATGGGAAGGACTGGCATTTACAAGCAGCACATACTGGATTACCTTGTAAAAACGGGGCAGGAAGAGACGATGTTTGGGGAGGTATATCACAACATCTTTAAAAACAACGGCCCCTGTGATTTTGATATCACCTACCCGGCGGCAGAAGATGTCATACAGGCGATTAAGGCAGATAAAGGAAGTGCAGTGCTGGCTCATCCCGGCCAGCAGAACAATTACAGTTCCATTCACCGCCTGACAGAAGCCGGCCTTGACGGAATCGAATTAAACCATCCGTCCCACAGGAAAAATGACAGGATAAGAGTAGAGGAATACTGCCGGACCTATCAGCTCATCATGACGGGCGGCAGTGATTTCCACGGCAGCTATGAAAAGACAAGGACAGAACTTGGCGGTTTTCCTGCCCATAAGAGCAGCGAGATCCTTTTCCTGTCATAAAAAACCACAATTTACATCATTTTACATAATTTATACAAAAAGCCGATGAAGATTCAACATTTGGACGCTATACTTCGTTTGTAATCTTAAAAAAGTTATTTGGAGGTAGTTATGAAGAAAATGATTGTATTGGCTCTTGCAGCCATGTTATCCGTAAGTGTACTGACGGGATGTGTGACGAAAGCTGATGCCAGCGGGACAGGGACAGAAGATACTGCCCAGGCAGCGGACGAGAATGTACTTAATGTTTATACGGCTCTGGAAGATGAGCAGGTTGCGGATTACCTGACTGAGTTCAAGGAGCAGAACCCGGATGTGACTGTAAATGTTACGAGGGAATCTACAGGTATTATTACATCAAAGCTCCTTGCAGAAAAAGACAATCCAGTAGCGGATGTAGTATGGGGATTATCAGCAACAAGCCTGCTCGTGCTCGGTCAGGATGATATGCTGGAGGGATATTCACCCGAGGGCGTTGATAAGATTCTGCCAGAATTCAAGGATGATGCGGAGGTTCCGACCTGGGTCGGGATTGATGCATGGGAGACAGCATTCCTTGTAAATAAGGAAGTACTGAAGTCCAAGGGGATTGATACCGTTCCCCAATCTTATGAAGACCTGCTGGATCCGAAGTATAAAGGCCTGATCGTAATGTCCAACCCTGCATCCTCAGGGACGGGGCTGCTGACTGTAAATGGTATCCTGAACTTATACGGCGATGAAGAGGGATGGGATTATCTGGACAAGCTGCATGAAAATGTTGCAGTCTATATGCACTCCGGTTCCCAGCCGGCAAAATCTGCGGCAGCAGGGGAATACGGAATTGGTATTTCCTTCGGATACCGCTGTATCCAGTCAGCCGAAGAAGTAGGAAGTGACATCTGTGAGGCTGTATTCCCTAAGGAAGGTTCCGGATGGGACATGGAAGCGAACGCTCTGATTAAGAAAGATCAGGAAAAAGAGATTTCTAAGAAGTTTCTTGACTGGGCGATTTCAGAGAATGTAATGAAAAAATATGCGACAAACTATCCGATCGTGGCAACAGGTGTTGGTGACAATATTCCGGAAGGATATTCCCAGAATCCGATTGACCAGCTGATTCCGGACATGGACTTTAACAAGGCTGCAAAGGACAGGGAATCAGTACTTGAAACATGGACGGAGAAATACGATTCTAAGAGTGCTCAGGAAGAAGGTTAGAGGCAGGACTATGAGTGTAAGTTTAAAAATTAGCGGCGTTTCAAAGGTATTTGATAAGAACGTAGCATTGAATAACGTAGACTTACAGATCCAGGCAGGCGAATTTGTCTGCCTGCTTGGCCCGTCAGGCTGCGGCAAATCAACGCTTCTGCGATTGATTGCCGGTCTGGACAGGCCGAGTGAAGGTAAGATCTATATCAATGACAGAGATGTGACGAACCTTCCTCCTTCCAGAAGGAATTTCGGTATTATGTTCCAGTCATACGCCCTTTTCCCGAATCTTTCTGCGTTTGAAAATGTGGCATACGGACTGCGTAATAAGAAGATGAAGAGCAAAGATATCCAGGAGCGCGTAGACCGGCTGTTTGAAATGATCAAGTTGACGAGTGCAAAGGACCGGCTTCCGTCCCAGATGTCCGGAGGGGAGCAGCAGAGGGTCGCACTGGCCAGGGCGCTTGCGACGGAACCTGATTTTCTCCTTCTGGATGAACCACTGTCCGCGCTGGATGCGAAGGTGCGTATCTCCCTGCGGAAAGAAATATGCAATATACAGAAAGAATTGAACCTGACGACGATCATGGTAACACATGACCAGGATGAGGCGCTGACTATGGCGGACAGAATTGTCGTGATGAATAAGGCGGTCGTGATGCAGGAAGGAACGCCGGAAGAAATCTATGAACACCCGGAGAATCCGTTTGTGGCGGATTTTATCGGTTCTATTAATTTTATTGATAAAGAAAAAAGCAAAGTATATGACCTTGGAAATTATGAGCGTGTTGCAATACGTCCTGAAAAAATAGAAATCACAAGAAACCCGTCTGACAATGTGCTCCGCGGCAGGATCACGGATATCGAATTCAGAGGTTTTTATGACCGTGTTTCTGTTCAGGTGAGCCATGTTCTTTACGGAGATATGGTTCTGTATGTGGATGTTCCTTTCCAGACGGCAAAAGAGATGAAATTCAGGGTGGGGGAGAATGTGTACGTGAATTTGCCGAAAGAAGAACTGCTGTGTTTTGAATCAGCATGATGGGGAAGGAGATTAACATGACATGGAACGTATAAAAGCAAAAATAAGAGGGGGGACGAAGGAAGACATTGTCAGGGGAATCCTGATCTGCTGCGTTGTTTTATTTCTCGTTTTGTTTCTGGTATTTCCTCTGTGCACCCTCTTTATGAAGGCATTCCAGAATAAAGACGGGGCATTTGTCGGACTTGACCAGTTTATAAAATATTTTCAGAGCAAGTCAATGGTTTATTCCATTTCACATACATTTTTTATAGCAATCGTTTCTACTATAATATCCGTGACAATGGCTTTCTTTTTTTCCTATGCGCTTTCCAGAAAAAATGTACCCTGGAAGGGGTTTTTCAGATATATCGGCATGATACCGATCTTTGCACCAACAATGCTGCTGGGTATCGCACTGATCTATCTGTTTGGAAATAAGGGAATCCTGACAGGCCTGGGACTTCAGATTCCACTTTACGGGAAAGTGGGCATTATCATCGCGGAGAGTATCTACTGCTTCCCGGTGGCGACCACGATTCTGATGGTGGCGTTTTCGGCGGCGGATAACCGGTTGTATGAGGCGGCGGATACGATGGGGACCTCAGCCATAAGAAAAATGTTTACCATTACGATCCCGAATGTAAAATATGGTCTGATCAGCGCGATTTTCGTGGCATTTACATACAGCTTTACCGATTTCGGGGCCCCGTCGGTTGTCGGGGGCAATTATAATGTTCTGGCGACGGATGTGTATAAGCAGGTCGTCGGGCAGCAGAATTTCAACATGGGGGCCGTGGTCGGAATCATCCTGTTATTCCCAGCCGTCCTGTCCTTTGCGGTAGACCGGATCACCAGCCAGAAGCAGAGCGCCGCAATCAGCGCCAAATCCGTGCCGTACCAGATCAAGCCGCACCGCACCTCGGATACAGCGGCCACCTTATTCTGCCTTCTGGTGACGGTTGCCATGATGCTGTTTTTCGCCGTGGCACTGTTTGCCTCCGTGATAAAGCTGTGGCCTTATAACCTGACATTTACACTTTCAAACTATGATTTAAGCAAGGTATCATCCGGGAATGGTTTCACAGCTTTTAAGAACTCTATTCTGATATCGCTGATCTCGGCATTCCTTGGAACATGCATCACATTTATTGGCGCCTATGTGATCGAGAAGAACCAGAAATTCAAGACGGGCAGGAGGGCGGCCTACCTGTTGTCGATCACTCCGCTTGCAATTCCGGGTACCGTGGTGGGATTGAGTTTTATTATGTTTTTTAATGCACCGTACTTTCAGATCCCGTTCCTTGATGGGTATATGCTGCAGAATCCGTTCCACGGCATATACGGGACCATCTGGATTATTGTGCTTGCCAATATGATCCATTTTTACTCCGTTCCATTCTCCACGGCAACAACGGCGCTGAAGGGACTGGACAAAGAGTTCGAAACCGTCTCGGAATCATTAGCGGTTCCGTTTTATAAGACACTGGGGCGTGTTACCTTACCTTTATGCATGCCCGCAATCTGCGAGATGTGGGTATACTTCTTCGTGAACTCACTTGTGACCGTATCCGCAGTGGTCTTTCTGTTCTCACCGGCGGCACCTATCGCATCCGTTGTCATCGTAAGCATGGAGGGTGCGGGACAGACCGCTCCGGCGGCAGCGATGTGTATGCTTCTGCTGTTTATCAATCTGATTGTGAGACTTCTGTATGAGAATCTGAAAAAATACAGGGGAAGGAAATAGAATATTCCGTTTTTTAATAATGGCCTGGGGGCAGAATGTCTGCTTCACAGGCTGTTTTTTCCGCATTTTTTCTGCATGGAGAAAATATTTGACATATGCAGACCCCTTTTATTGTGTTTGGGAAGATGCTATAATAGGAGCATCGAATAAAAAGTGAGGTGTAATATGAGTATTTTGGATTTGAATGCATATGAATTGATACAGCAGGAAAACTTATCTGATTTAAAATCGAAAGGCTATCTTTTTAAACATAAAAAGAGCGGGGCGAGGATTCTCCTGATGGAGAATGACGATGACAATAAAGTATTTGCTATCGGTTTTAGGACTCCGCCGTCTGACAGTACGGGTGTTCCGCATATTATGGAACACTCTGTTTTATGTGGTTCAAGGGATTTCCCTGTGAAAGATCCGTTTGTGGAGCTTGTGAAAGGGTCTTTGAATACATTTTTAAATGCGATGACTTACCCGGACAAGACGATTTACCCGGTTGCAAGCTGCAATGACAAGGATTTCCAGAACCTGATGCATGTGTATATGGATGCGGTTCTTTATCCGAATATCTATGAGCATGAGGAGATTTTCCGTCAGGAGGGCTGGAGCTATAAGCTGGACAGTGAAGAGGACAAGCTCGGGTACAATGGAGTTGTTTACAATGAGATGAAGGGGGCGTTTTCCTCACCCGAGGGTGTGCTGGACCGCATGGTTCTGAATTCCCTGTTTCCAGATACTTCTTATGCGAATGAATCAGGCGGGGACCCGGATGTGATTCCGGAACTGACCTATGAGCAGTTCCTTGATTTCCACAGGAAATATTACCATCCTTCCAACAGTTATATCTATCTGTACGGTGACATGGATATGGAGGAAAAGCTTAAGTGGCTGGACCGTGAATATCTGAGTAAGTTTGATAAAATCGAAGTGGATTCCGAGATCCGTTATCAGGAACCATTTGACGCTGTGAAGGAAATTGAGATGGAATATTCGATCTCCAGTGAGGAGCCGGAGGAGGACAATACCTATCTTTCATACAACAAAGTGATCGGGACAAGTCTGGATGAGAAGCTGTACCTTGCGTTCCAGATTCTGGATTATGCGCTTCTGTCTGCCCCGGGCGCACCGCTTAAGAAGGCACTTGTGGATGCGGGGATTGGAAAAGACATCATGGGATCCTATGACAACGGGATTTTGCAGCCTATTTTTTCTGTGATTGCAAAAAATGCTAACCTGGAGCAGAAGGAAGATTTTCTGGATGTGATTGAGAATACGCTGAAGAATCTGGTGGAGAACGGTATTGACAAGAAGGCACTGGAGGCAGGAATCAATTATCATGAATTCCGTTTCCGTGAGGCCGATTTCGGCAGCTATCCGAAGGGACTGATGTATGGACTTCAGCTCTTTGACAGCTGGCTGTATGCAGAGGATAAGCCATTTATCCATATGCAGGCAATTCCGACGTTTGAATTTCTGAAAGCACAGGTGGGGACCGGTTATTTTGAAGAACTGATTCAGAAGTACCTGCTGGATAATACGCACGCTTCTGTCGTGATCGTGAAGCCGGAAAAAGGAAGAACCGCGCGACTGGATAAGGAACTGGATGACAAACTCCAGAACTATAAGGCGGGTTTAAATGATGAGGAAGTGAAAAAGCTTGTCCGGGATACGAAGGCACTGATTGAGTATCAGGAAGAGGAAGATTCGAAGGAAGATATGGAGAAGATCCCGGTCCTTCGCAGGGAAGATATTTCGAAAGAGACTGCCCCTATTTATAATGAAGAAAAAGATGTGGACGGGACGAAGATGGTCTATCATGATGTCGATACGAACGGAATCGGTTATTTGACGCTGATGTTCGATTTATCCTGTGTGCCGGAGGAAAAGCTTGCCTATGCAGGACTGCTGCAGGCAGTGCTCGGCCTGATTGATACGACGAACTATGAGTACGGGGAACTGTTTAATGAGATCAATGTGCATACCGGTGGAATCGGGACTTCCCTTGAGTTATATGCGGATGTGACAAAGGTCAAAGAAAAAGACTTCCGTGCCACATTTGAGATTAAAGGAAAAGCACTGTATCCGAAAATGGATGTCCTTTTCAAAATGATGCGCGAGATTCTGATGGAGTCCAGGCTGGACGATGAGAAACGTCTGAAAGAGATCCTGTCCATGCTGAAGTCCAGGCTGCAGATGAGTTTTCTGTCATCCGGACATACAACTGCCGCACTGCGTGCACTTTCCTATGACTCTCCGCTGGCGAAGTTCAAGGATGATGTGGACGGAATCGGATATTACGAGGCCGTAAAGGAGATTGAGGAACACTTTGAGGAGAAGAAGGGCGAACTGATTGCGAACCTGAAGGAACTGGCTGCAAAGCTCTTTAGGGCAGACAACATGATGGTAAGTTATACCGCTTCCGAAGATGGGCTTGAGCCTGCATATGAGGGGATCCGGGAACTTACAAAGAGCCTGCATGAGGAACCTGTGGGTGAAGAGACACCATGCATCATCCACTGCCATAAAAGAAATGAAGGCTTCAAGACCTCTTCCAAAGTACAGTATGTGGCCAGAGTCGGAAACTTCATCGACCACGGCGCCGAGTACAACGGTGCACTTCAGATACTGAAGGTAATCCTAAGTTATGACTACCTGTGGCAGAATATCCGCGTCAAAGGCGGCGCATACGGCTGCATGAGCAGCTTCAACAGACTCGGGGAAGGATACTTTATATCCTACCGTGATCCGAACCTCGAGAAAACAATTGAAGTTTACGAAGGAATCGTAGATTACCTGAAGAACTTCACTGTGGATGAGCGGGATATGACAAAGTACGTGATCGGTACAATCAGCAATATCGACCGCCCGATGAACCCTTCCGCAAAGGGAGACCGCTCGATGAGCCTGTATATGAACCATGTCACTGAAGAAATGATCAAAAAAGAACGAATGGAAATCTTAGGGGCACAGCAGGAAGATATACGCAGACTGGCCGATGTCGTGGCAGCAGTGCTCAAGGCTGGGCAGCTCTGCGTAATCGGCGGAGAAGAAAAAATAGAGGAACAGAAAACACTATTCAAAGAAGTAAAAACCCTTTTTTAGGGACGTAATCTTTTTCAGTTTTACTACGTCCCAAATTGAGTTAAGTGGTGTACCTAAATGAGAGGAGAACGAATGAAGGATAATTTTAAGTCGGGTTTTGTTACTTTGATCGGACGGCCGAATGTGGGGAAATCTACGTTGATGAACCAGCTGATCGGGCAAAAGATCGCTATCACATCGAATAAGCCCCAGACAACGAGGAACCGTATACAGACGGTGCTGACAACGGATGAGGGGCAGGTTGTTTTTGTGGATACACCGGGAATTCACAAGGCGAAGAATAAGCTTGGTGAATATATGGTGAATGTAGCAGAGAAGACTTTAAATGAAGTGGATGTTGTACTGTGGCTGGTGGAGCCGTCGGATTTTATCGGCGCAGGGGAACAGCATATTATTGAGAAACTAAAGAATGTGAAAACGCCGGTTATTCTCGTTATCAATAAAATTGATATGGTAAAGAAGGAAGAAGTTCTGGGCTATATTGATGTCTACCGTAAGGAATATGATTTTGCAGAGATTGTCCCGGTTTCTGCGAGGAATGGGGATAACACGGATGAACTGGTCAAGGTGATTATGCAGTATCTTCCTTATGGGCCACAGTTTTATGACGAAGATACAATTACGGACCAGCCGGAACGCCAGATTGTAGCGGAACTGATACGGGAAAAAGCACTGCACAGTCTGCAGGAAGAAATTCCGCATGGGATTGCGGTTGCGATCGACAGTATGAAGATGCAGAAAAAGGTGATGCATATAGACGCAACGATTATCTGCGAGCGAGATTCCCACAAAGGGATTATTATTGGGAAGCAGGGAAGCATGTTGAAGAAAATTGGCAGTACGGCGCGGTTTGAGATCGAACGCCTGCTGGACTGCAAGGTGAACCTGAAGTTGTGGGTTAAGGTACAGAAAAACTGGCGTGACAGCGATTCCCTGATGAAGAATTTCGGATACCGGGAAGAAGAAAATTAATGAATCGTTTTGCCCGGTGATTGTCAAGGCATTTTGACAAAATAGTACTGGTATATTTTACGAGGTATACTGCTGTCTGAATCGGAGAACCTAATATTATACCCAAAGCGCACATCGTAATACATGCCGCGCGGGCAGATATGACTGAAGAAGAGGTGATCTGATGGAGAAGGAATACTGGCAGCAGTTTACATCCACTGGAAAGGTGGAAGATTATTTAAGTTACAGGATGGAGCAGAAAAGCGGTACATCTGGACTTAATAAGGAAAGAAACAATGAGGTAGGGAACCGTGAATCAGATTGTACTGACAGGAATGGTACTGTCTACAGCTCCGGTTGGAGAGTATGACAGAAGAGTCGTCATATTGACAAAAGAACAGGGGAAAATAGCCGCGTTCGCTAAGGGCTCGAGACGTCCGAACAGTCCTTTGGTGGGGGCGGTAAATCCCTTTACGTTCGGTGAATTCACCATGTATGAAGGGCGGACATCACATACGATACAGTCCGCCAATATTACAAATTATTTTTCGGAACTAAGAAATGATATGATTGGGGCTTACTATGGGTTTTATTTTCTTGAATTTGCGAATTACTATACAAAAGAATTCAATGATGAACGGGAAATGTTGAAGCTTTTATACCAGACGCTCAGGGCCCTCTCGAATCCCCATATCCCGAACCGGCTGATCCGTTACATATTTGAACTGAGGGCTTACTGTATTAACGGGGAAGGTCCTCAGGTATTCCAGTGTGTGGTGTGCGGGGATAAAGACAGGCCTGCGGTTTTCAGTGTGAATAAAGGGGGGATAGTTTGTTCGGAATGCGGCCATGATGTGATCGATGGGATGCGTCTGGATGGTTCTACATTATATAGTATGCAATACATTGAAACAAGCAAAATAGAGAAACTGTATACCTTTAATGTGAAAGAGGAAGTTCTGGAGCAGCTGGCTAAAGTCATGGACAGGTACCGGGATGTGTATGTGGATAAAAAGTTTAAATCTCTGGAAATACTGGAGACACTAATATAAACGCTGCCAGTATACCGAAGTGACAGTAACAGCCATGCCTGATGGTTATGATACCATATGGTAAATTGAATGGAAATCTCCGTGTTGTGTCACAAGCGTAATGGGAGAATCATGGATTGTAATAAATGGCTTGAAAAAAAAGGAAATAGACCTTATAATAGTTAGCAATCGAGATGAAAAAGAATGTGAGGAGCAGTATTATGGTAGAAAAAACGATGGATAAGATTGTAGCTCTTGCTAAAACAAGAGGATTTGTTTACCCGGGTTCCGAGATTTACGGTGGGCTTGCCAATACATGGGATTACGGTAACCTTGGCGTAGAGTTGAAGAATAACGTAAAAAGAGCATGGTGGCAGAAGTTTATTCAGGAATCTCCATATAATGTGGGGGTTGACTGTGCAATTCTGATGAACCCGCAGACATGGGTGGCTTCCGGGCACCTTGGAGGATTTTCAGACCCGCTTATGGACTGCCGTGAATGCCATGAACGTTTCCGTGCAGATAAGCTGATCGAGGATTATTGTGCAGAAAATGGCATCGCTATTGAAGGCGCAGTCGATGCATGGTCTCAGGAGCAGATGTCAGCATTTATAGAGGAACACAATATTTTATGCCCATCCTGTGGAAAACACAACTTTACAGATATCCGTCAGTTCAACCTGATGTTCAAGACATTCCAGGGGGTTACTGAAGACGCTAAGAATACTGTTTATTTAAGACCAGAGACGGCACAGGGTATTTTTGTAAACTTTAAAAATGTCCAGAGAACATCCAGAAAGAAAATACCATTTGGTATTGGCCAGATTGGTAAGTCTTTCAGAAATGAGATCACACCGGGTAACTTCACATTCCGTACAAGAGAATTTGAGCAGATGGAACTAGAATTCTTCTGCGAACCGGGCACAGACTTAGAATGGTTTGCATACTGGAAACAGTTCTGCCTTGACTGGCTGCATTCACTCGGCCTTACTGATGAAGAAGTAAGATACCGTGACCACGATAAAGAAGAACTTTCTTTCTACAGCAAGGCTACAACAGATGTAGAATTCTTATTCCCATTTGGATGGGGAGAACTGTGGGGGATCGCTGACAGAACAGATTATGACCTGACACAGCATCAGGAAGTTTCCAAACAGGATATGTCTTATTTCGATGATGAGAAAAAAGAAAAATACATTCCATACGTAATCGAACCATCACTCGGAGCTGACCGTATGGTACTTGCATTCCTTTGCAGTGCATACGACGAAGAAGAGCTGGAAGGCGGAGACATGCGTACAGTTCTTCATTTCCACCCTGCACTCGCTCCGGTAAAGATTGGAGTACTTCCGTTATCCAAGAAATTGAATGAAGGGGCGGAAAAAGTATTTGCAGAATTATCAAAGACATATAACTGTGAATTTGATGATAGAGGAAACATCGGAAAACGTTACCGCCGTCAGGATGAAATCGGGACCCCATTCTGCGTAACATACGACTTCGATTCAGAAGAAGATGGGGCAGTTACCGTCCGTGACAGAGACACAATGCAGCAGGAAAGAGTCAAAATCGAAGATCTGAAAACATACTTCGAAGAAAAATTAAAATTTTAATATATATGGGGACGTAATCTTTTTTAGGAAGGCTACGTCCCAAATTAACCTAAGTGGTGTACCAAAATGAAATTTACCCTGTACCTAAATGAACTATGAAAGGATGGGTGAATGTGTGCCGACAAAGAGACGTAGAAAAAGCAGCACAGATATTTATCATGTGACTGCTAAAGGAATAAATAAAGAACAAATCTTTAATCAAATCAGGGAACGCTATTATTTCAAGAAAATTCTGTTAAAACATCTGGGAAAATATGATGTAAAGATATATGCATATTGCATCATGTCGAACCATATCCATATAATTATCCGTTCAGAACTGAACATTTTATCGCTTTTTATGGCAAAGGTATTGGCTGAATATGCTGCCTATTATAATTATAAACATGGGAGAAACGGCCATGTATTTCAAAACAGGTTTGGAAGTGAATGTATTGAAACAACGCAGTATTTATGGAATTGCGTTAGATATATCCACATGAACCCAGTGAAAGCGAAAATGGCAAAAGACGTATGTACTTACAAATTCAGCAGTATGAAAGAATTTCAACAGAAAAAGGCTGTAGTTATACACGAAAACGTAATCACAATGTGGGAAAAGCGATTTGATAATTTTGATAACTTCCTAGATTTTCATAAAATGCAGGATACTTGTACATATCAGGATGTAGCTGCCGATGTAGATATGCAGATGAAGAGTGCGGCATTTGTCATACTTAGTGCTATGGCAGAAGTCGAAAAAGTAAAGGAAGATGTTGAGATTCTAGAAGATAAAATCTTGAGAGAAAAGTATTTGCAAAGTCTGAAAAGTTCTTTAAATATTTCACAAAAAAAAGCGGATAAATTGTATAATTATATAAAAAAGAGTATAATGACTAAGTGATTACCAAAAAGGGACAGGGTAAATTTCATTTTGGTACACCATTAAATGCAATTTGGGACGTAGCAAACCTTAAAAATATTACGTCCCCAAGGAGGGTATGATGGATAAGAATTTATGGGAAGTTTACAACAACAATCAATTGGCAGAGCTTGATTCTCTGTCGTCTGCGTACAAATTGTTTCTGGATGCAGGCAAAACGGAAAGGGAGTGTGTGTCGGAGGTTATCAGGCAGGCAGAGGCTGCGGGATACAGGGATCTGGCAGCGGCTGAAGTGTTAAGGACAGGTGATAAGGTTTATGCCGCTTGGATGGGAAAATCAATTGCTCTTTTCAACATTGGGGAGGAGCCTTTGGAGGATGGCATGAACATTCTCGGTGCGCATGTGGATTCTCCGAGGATGGATCTGAAGCAGAACCCGCTTTATGAAGAGAGTGGATTTGCTTATTTTGATACTCATTATTATGGTGGAATCAAGAAATATCAGTGGGTTACGATTCCACTGGCCATTCATGGAGTTGTTGTGCGAAAGGACGGTACGAAGGTTGAGGTTGCGATTGGTGAGAAGGAAGAGGACCCGGTTTTTGTTGTGACCGACCTTCTGATTCATCTTTCTGGAAAGCAGATGGAGAAGAACGCCGCTACGGTGGTTGAAGGTGAGAATCTGGATATCCTGATCGGCAGCAGGCCTCTTGCGGGAGAGGAGAAGGATGCGGCAGCGGCGCAGATCCTGAAGCTCCTGAAAGATACATATGCCATAGAAAAGGAAGATCTCATGTCAGCGGAGCTGGAGATTGTTCCGGCCGGAAAGGCAAGGGACTGCGGTCTTGACAGAAGTATGATCATGGCTTACGGGCAGGACGACAGGGTATGTGCATACACTTCTCTGGCGGCAATGTTAAAAACAGAACATGTGAAGCGTACTTCCTGCTGTATACTTGTGGATAAAGAGGAAATAGGAAGTGTAGGTGCAACCGGTATGCATTCCAGATTTTTTGAGAATGCAGTAGCCGATCTTATGGATAAAATGGGAAGTTTCTCAGAACTGAAGCTGCGCCATGCGCTTGCTAATTCTGCTATGATTTCTTCAGATGTAGGGGCAGCTTATGATCCGATGTACGCTGATGCCTATGACAAGAAATCATCATCTTTCTTTGGAAAAGGGATTGTAGTCAAGAAGCATACAGGTTCCAGGGGAAAGAGTGGTTCTAATGATGCAAATGCGGAGTATATTGCGAAGCTGAGAAAAGTATTTGACGACAATCAGGTAGCTTTCCAGATGACGGAAATGGGAAAAATAGATGTCGGTGGCGGCGGTACAATTGCTTATATTCTGGCGCAGTTTGGAATGGAAGTAATCGACGGCGGTGTTGCTGTATTGTGTATGCACGCACCTTGGGAAATTGCAAGCAAAGCCGATGTATACGAAGCATACAGAGCATACTGCGCATTTCTGACTGATATGCGTTAAGTAAAAAGGTATAAAATCAGAAACATGTATGAAACTCAATACACTAAAAAACAAAGAAACGGCTGACCAGCCGTTTTTTTGTTCCCAGAAGTAAGGTATAGTTTTCCCAAAATCCTCCATAATAATCAAAGAGAATCCGGATGTCTGATTAATGTGCTGATATGTTTTTATCCTGCTGGTGTTATGTGCCTCAAGCATGATAAATGTGAAAAAGTGTCTGGAGAAAGGGAGAACTATATGGAAAGAAAAAATGCATGGAACTACTATAGTGAGGAAGAACGCAGACGGGTGGAAGATATCTGCCACGCATACTGCCATTTTCTGGACTGCAGCAAAACAGAACGGGAATGTGCCGCTGCGGCTATTAAACTTGCAAGGGCCCAGGGATACAGGGACCTTAAGACGATACAGGAAGCGAAGGAGACGTTGAAACCGGGCGACAGAGTATATGCCTGCCACATGGACAAGGCTGTTGTACTTTTTCAGATAGGTGCGGAACCTTTAGAGAAGGGGATGAATATTCTGGGGGCGCATATTGATTCGCCGAGGATTGATGTAAAGCAAGTTCCGCTGTACGAAAGTCATGGAAATGCCTATCTGGACACACATTACTACGGGGGTGTTAAAAAATATCAGTGGATGGCACTCCCGCTGGCTATTCATGGTGTTGTGGTCAGAAAAGACGGGACAAAGGCGGAAATCAAAATCGGGGAAAGAGAAAAGGATCCGGTTTTCGTCATAACAGATCTCCTGCCCCATCTGGGAAAGGAGCAAAATGAAAAGAAGGTCAAAGAGTTCATTGATGCAGAGAAGATGGACCTTCTGATTGGGAACCTGCCGGCTGGGAAGGGCATAGAAAAGAAGGCGCTTGGGAAAAAGCATCTGGAGATTGTTGACGGAGAGGAAACCGCTGAAGAGAATGAACTGGTGAAGAGGACAATATTAAGGTTTCTGCGGGAAGAGTACCACATCAGGGAAGAGGATTTTATATCAGCAGAATTAGAAATCGTGCCTGCCGGAAAAGCCAGGGACTGCGGTTTTGACAGGAGCATGATACTGGCGTACGGGCAGGATGACAGGAGCTGTGCCTTTACCTCGCTGCTTGCACTGCTTGAGCAGAAAATGGCGAAACGTACGTCCTGCTGTCTGCTGGTTGATAAAGAAGAGATTGGAAGCACTGGGGCAACCGGAATGCGTTCCCATTTTTTCGAGAACACCCTTGCGGAAATAATGGAACTGGGCGGTGATTATTCAGAACTGAAGCTGCGCCGCTGCCTTTCCAATTCCAAAATGCTTTCCTCAGATGTCAGCGCGGCCTATGACCCGATGTTTGAGGAATATTTCGAAAAGAAGAACAGCGCATATCTTGCAAACGGGCTTGTATTCAATAAGTATTCCGGAAGTGGGGGAAAATCAGGGGGAAACGATGCAAATCCTGAATTTATAGCGGACTTAAGGCGGATCATGGAGAAATACCAGGTTGTCATGCAGACAGCGGAGCTGGGGGCGGTAGACAGAGGGGGCGGAGGAACCATCGCCTATCTGATGGCAGATTACGGGATGGATGTGATTGACTGCGGTATTCCGGTTCTGAGCATGCATGCTCCGTGGGAAGTATCCAGTAAGGCCGATATCTACGAATCACTAAAAGGATATCTGGCATTTCTGAAAGAGGCTTAGAGTGTGTTTGATAATTCATTGTACACGTCTGACCGCCCCGCTTCACGACCTATTTGAGCCAAATTTTATCAACGTAGAACCACTACCCTTCAAAAATTTGGCTCAAATATCTCGCAAAGTGGGACAATCAGCCGTATATATGATTTATCAAACACACTCTAGCAAAATGAGCCCGCCTGCTGTGATGTCCTTTTTTCTGTACACAAGGCAAATTCCTTCATATAAGGGAGTTTGCCTAGTTTTTTGATATTATGTGAAATAAAATTGTGAATAATTCCAAATAAAAAATCGGGCTTGTCGGAAAAGGGTATTTTAAACAAAAAATCTTGCTAAAGATTGGTCAAAATTCCGTACAAAGTGCTTGACGAGCCTAAATAAAACCATTAAAATATTATATGCGACTTAGTGCAATATTATTTGTAAAAAATATTTTTAGGAGGTCATTAAGACATGGCAAAATGGGTTTATATGTTTACAGAAGGTAACGCGACCATGAGAAACCTGCTTGGTGGTAAGGGTTCCAATCTTGCTGAGATGACGAATTTAGGTCTTCCGGTACCACAGGGATTCACAATCACAACTGAAGCTTGTACTCAGTACTATGAAGATGGTGAAAAGATCAATGACGAGATCATGGATCAGATCATGGAATCCATCACAAAGATGGAAGAAGTTACCGGAAAGAAATTCGGTGATAAAGAGAATCCGCTTCTTGTTTCTGTTCGTTCCGGAGCAAGAGCTTCCATGCCGGGAATGATGGACACAATCCTGAATCTTGGTTTAAATGAAGAAGTAGTTGAAGTACTGGCTGCTAAATCCGGCAATCCACGCTGGGCTTGGGACTGCTACAGAAGATTCATCCAGATGTATTCAGACGTAGTTATGGAAGTTGGTAAGAAATACTTCGAAGAACTCATCGACAAGATGAAAGAAGAAAAAGGTGTTACACAGGACGTTGACCTGACAGCAGAGGACCTTCAGGTTCTGGCAGGACAGTTCAAAGATGAATACAAGAAGATGTTAGGCGAAGAGTTCCCGACTGATCCGAAGGAACAGTTAATGGGCGCTATTAAGGCTGTATTCCGTTCATGGGACAACCCGAGAGCTAACGTTTACCGTCGTGACAATGATATCCCGTATTCATGGGGAACAGCTGTTAACGTACAGATGATGGCATTTGGTAACATGGGTGATACTTCAGGAACAGGTGTTGCATTTACACGTGACCCTGCAACAGGAGAGAAGAAGCTCATGGGAGAATTCCTGATGAACGCTCAGGGCGAGGACGTTGTTGCCGGAGTTCGTACACCTCAGAAGATTTCCCAGTTACATGAAGTTATGCCGGAAGTTTATGATCAGTTCGTAGCAATTTGTGATAAACTGGAAGACCACTACAGAGACATGCAGGATATGGAGTTTACAATCGAGGATAGAAAACTGTACATGCTGCAGACACGTAATGGTAAGAGAACAGCTCAGGCTGCCCTGAAGATTGCTTGTGATTTGGTTGATGAAGGAATGATCACAGAAGAAAAAGCTGTTGCAATGATCGATCCTAGAAACTTAGATACACTGCTTCACCCACAGTTTGACGCTGCTGCACTGAAGGCTGCAACACCTGTTGCAAAGGCTTTAGGAGCTTCACCAGGAGCTGCATGCGGTAAGATTGTCTTCACAGCTGACGATGCTAAGGCATGGGCTGCAAGAGGAGAGAAAGTCGTACTTGTACGTCTTGAGACATCTCCGGAAGATATCGAAGGTATGAAGGCTGCCCAGGGTATCCTGACAGTACGTGGAGGTATGACATCTCACGCTGCCGTTGTTGCACGTGGTATGGGTACATGCTGTGTATCCGGATGCGGTGACATCGCTATGGACGAGGCTAACAAGAAGTTTACACTTGCAGGAAAAGAATACCATGAAGGAGATGCAATCTCTCTGGATGGTTCCACAGGTAATATCTATGACGGATTAATCCCGACAGTTGATGCTACAATCGCCGGTGAATTCGGAAGAATCATGGGATGGGCTGACAAGTACAGAACCATGAAAGTCCGCACAAATGCAGATACACCTGCAGATGCTAAGAAAGCTCGTGAACTGGGAGCAGAAGGTATCGGACTCTGCCGTACAGAGCATATGTTCTTCGAGGGCGACAGAATCGATGCATTCCGTGAGATGATCTGCTCAGATACAGTAGAAGAAAGAGAAGCAGCACTTGAGAAGATTCTTCCAGTACAGCAGGGAGACTTTGAAGGTTTATTTGAAGCTCTGGAAGGAAACCCGGTTACAATCCGTTTCTTAGATCCGCCGCTTCATGAATTCGTTCCTACAGAGGAAGAAGACATTAAGAAACTGGCTGATGCCCAGGGCAAGACTGTAGAAGAGATTAAGACAATCATTGATTCTCTTCATGAGTTCAACCCGATGATGGGACACCGTGGATGCCGTCTTGCAGTTACTTACCCAGAGATTGCAAAGATGCAGACAAAGGCTGTTATCCGTGCAGCTATCAACGTACAGAAGGCACATCCTGACTGGAATGTTTGCCCGGAAATCATGATCCCATTGGTTGGTGATATCAAAGAGTTAAAGTATGTAAAGAAATTTGTTGTTGAGACAGCAGACGCTGAAATCGCAGCAGCAGGAAGCGACCTGAAGTACGAAGTTGGTACTATGATCGAGATCCCGAGAGCTGCCCTTACAGCTGATGAGATTGCTAAAGAAGCTGATTTCTTCTGCTTCGGAACAAATGACCTGACACAGATGGCATACGGATTCTCACGTGATGATGCAGGTAAGTTCTTAGATGCTTACTATGATGCAAAGATCTTCGAGAACGACCCATTTGCTAAGCTTGACCAGACAGGTGTCGGCAAGTTAATGGAAATGTCAATCAAATTAGGAAAACCGGTTAACCCGAACCTGCACATCGGAATCTGCGGCGAGCACGGTGGAGATCCAAGTTCTGTAGAATTCTGCAACACACTTGGTCTGGATTATGTATCCTGCTCACCATTCCGTGTACCGATTGCAAGACTGGCTGCTGCTCAGGCTGCAATTACGAAAAAGAATGCATAATCGGCGGATTTATCTGACTGATATGTGATGGAAACCTCTTATACCGTTGGGAAACCGATGGTGTGAGAGGTTTTTAATTGTACCTTCGCGGCATAATAAACAGTACTCGAAATGCGTGGACGATTAATTTCCATATAAGACTTGACTAAGCACGCGGCTGACCTTATAATCAAATAAAAAGCGGTCAGACCGGTTAGGAGTATTATGGAGTACGGTAGAGATACAGGAAGAAAAAGATTATTATATTCTAAGCTATCAGATAGAATATACCAATACATAAAAGAAGAGCACTTAAGTCCGGGGGACAGACTGCCGGGGGAACGTAAGCTGGCGGCGGACTGGAAGGTCAGCCGCCCGTCCCTGCGTGAAGCGATCCGGGAGCTGGAGAATCAGGGGATTGTCCGTGTGGAAGTGGGAAAAGGGACATTTGTCACTGATTATGTAGAGGGAAGGCAGTTGAGCATTAATCTTGCTTTAAAGAATTTTTTGGAACTATTTGAGATTAAGACTGTGTTGGAGAGATACAGTCTTGAGAAAGCGATTCCCAATATATCCGAAGAAAAGCTGAAAGAATTGGAAGATATGGCTGTACAGATGGATGCGGTAGCGGCGAAAGGGATCATGCCTAAGGAAATGGACCACCAGTTCCACCGCAGCATAAGTGAGAGTTACGGGAATCAGGAACTGGCTAATCTGGTCTGCAATATGATCGAGATGTATGAAACCTTTGATAATGACCTGTATGGGTATTTCGAAGACAAAGATTTTGATTATTTACCAATTTTGCTTCAGACATTTCCATATCATCTGGAGATGGTGCGGATGATGAAGGAGAGGAATGTAGAAGAGGCATTGAAAAGGTTTGATAAGATAGTCGCTTTAGATCTGGAAATATACGGACAGATTAAGTAAAGAGCAGGCCGGGCACGGGAGAACGAGTGTTTCCCGTGCCCGGCCTGTTGGAAATGTAACCCTAATCCAGAATGTTTTTGATTTTCTCGCAGTAATATTGTACGTTTTCCCACTTTGCATCATCGGGAATCCGGTGGTCCGGGCAGGGGATGTAGCCGGACAGCCGGGCCAGCGGTTTCAGCCTGTTTATTTCTTCGTCTATGGCTGCATAATCCTGGGCGAGCACAGATTTGCGCATGCCGCCGATTCCTTTTAAGGGGCGCCCGTATTTCTCACGCCAGGGGGCTATGCTGGCATCCCAGGTACCGACTTCGATTGGAAACATTGTATTGACCCCGTTTTTCAGCCAGATCGGGAGAAGGGAGTCTACCAGCCCGTCACAGTCTACGCTGATGGTCCTGACATCATATTCCACGAGCAGGTCCGTTATCTTTTTGTAATGGCGTGCGGTATATTGTTCGAATACATCCGGGGCTAATAAGGGGCCATTTTTATAACAGACGTCTTCCCAGAAATGTGCGTAATCGAACCGGATGCCCGTATCCAGAGTCCTTTTTACGGATTTCAGGCAGAGGTCTCCGACGGTGTTAAACATTTCTTCGAGAAGTTCTTCATCGTCTACCATCATGTAACTGAATTCTACAATCCCTAGATAGTCCCTGATACGCCCGCAAAGGCTGCCGCAGTGGAGGCCGATGGGATTCCCCTTCTTTTGTTCCGATATGACACGGTTTAATTCTGACTGGGAAAAACGCTCCTCCGTGTAAGTTAGTTTCGGTAAATAGTATTTTTCCCAGGATTCTCTGTCTTCCAGCAGGTGCCCGACTTCGGCGGGAATAGACTTGGCCCCGGCACGCTGGAGGATGTATACTCCGTCACAGTTGATATATTTATCGAAGCCATTATCCAGATGCTCTACGAATTTTTCCTCGAAGAAGGGGAAAAGTTCGGTGGTAGTTATACGGCTGGCATGCCACCCGAAATCAAATCCTAGTTTTTGTGATAGAATTTCTTCTCCTTCAAAAGAGTATTCTTCTAAATCCAGAATATCTTTGCCAAGGTGCCCTTCCTGAACCCATCTTTCGATGACCTCCGGGGTAAAGCCAAAATGTACGGCGGGCATCCGGTCCGGTTTTTCGTAATTCATAATCGCCTGAAGGCGTTCTCGGTTATTCATGATCCATATTTCCTTTCATCATAAGATTCTCACATTTATTCTTAGGCTATTTCTTACAAACAATTATCTGCTGTAGTGAAAAAGCAGGCAGAGATATGACTGTTTTATTATTTTCCATATGCTGTTCCAATGTGGCACATTCAGGGTATACAAGCTCAGCCTGTGAAATTGTGCGGTCAAGTTCCAGAGTTCCTCCGCTGACCGGGAAGGCGTCTCCGTGGAAACGTCTTGGAACCATAGAGATCTGGTGGATGATATAACTGTCTTCTGTTTCAAAATAAGCTGTGCGGATTACATCAGGTGTTTCTGTTATATTGCGCACCGCTGGTGTGATTTTTTCATGCTTTAAAAGATCACTGAATAACTCATGCGGATACTGGAAGCTGTCCAGTGAGGCCATTGTAAAGAAGTCGAAGGCCATGTAATAAGCACTGCCTTTTCCGGCTGTTTTCCGGATCAGGGCGGGAAAGACGGAATCGGCCCCCGGCGGAGGACTCCACCAGTTGACCCAATGCCGGGAATCACACGCGACACACGGCAGTATGAAAATAATGAGCGTTTCGGCGTTCTTTTCGGTTATTGTTTCAATGAAGTGTTCACTGACCGGGGGCGTTGTACAGGACAAAAGTCCCGAAAAGTCTTCCGTGCCGGTATTCTTCAGATATGCAGCCCAGCGGTTGGCAGCATATTCAGTGTGTATGGTACACTCGCCGGTCCCTGTGATTCTGGCAATCGTGGAGGCAGGAAGCTTTCTGGAATCTGCCGTCCACAGCCCGCTTTGCCCGGAACTGATCAGGGTACCGCCGTTTTCTGTGTAATCAGCCAGTAGTTCGGCAGTTTCTTTTTCTATGACAAATACTTCCGGCAGCAGGAGCAGGTCAAACTGTTCGAGAAGCGCTTTGTCCAGTGTGCGTTCAGGAAGAACCACGTAAGGGATTTTGGCCCTTTCACAAAGCTGCATGGCACCCAGGACAGCATTCTGGTGCGGATTGTGGTGCTTCATCCGCAGGATGGCGTCTGCATCCAGCGAAGGGATATTGACGGCCATAGAAAGGTCGCTCTGCACGATGCCGGCACACTTTACAGGGGTGCGCCCATTGAAATAGGGCTCCATCTTCTTTAGTTCGGTATAGACGGCGCCAAGCCTTCTTGCCTCTTCAAAATCGAGTGTGCCGTCGATGTGCTGGGAACCGCTGTACATGCCTACTCGGCAGCCCTGTGCGGCGATCGAGGAGAGGTCACATATGTATTCATTGACAGAGCTGTAATTATAGACCTGCGAGGCCTCGCCGGGAGCGAGGATTGGATACTGCCCTACAGCAGTGTCACGTGCATAGGCGGAGGAAAACCAGTTGTCTTTCAGCAGTGGTTCTGAAAACTGGTAGTCCAGCATATCCCGGAGTTCCTGCGGATAATGGCAGGAAAAATTAATCGTAATGGCAAGTGACGGATCAATGGCCTTTACACGCTGCTTCAGCTCGGCAAGGAAACTCATCGCATTCTGATTCAGAAATTCTACAATGTCTGTTTTATGTTCCAGAATTTCATCCTGTGTTTCCGGCAGCGGATAATGATAGAGGGAAGCAAATTTGGTGCGGCAGTGATTGCAGTAGCACAGGGACGCCCCGAAAATATCCAGAAATAAAGAATCAGGGGCATAGTTTCTTACAATCTCTTCGAGCTGTTTCAGACAGTATTCCCGGTATCTGGTCTGGCAGCAGCAGAGTGTCCATTTCGCAAATTCATCGTCCCGGATCAGCGCGGAGCCGTCCGCCTTCTTAACCTGCCATTCCGGAAATCTCCTGGCGGCTCCTTCATCATATTCAATACAGTAGTAGGCAACAAATTCAATGCCTTTTTCTCTTAAAAGTGTACTGATTTCTTTAATCCAGTCACCTTTAACTCCGAGATGCTTTTGTGCCCCGGGCACTTCACTCGGGTAATAAGTGACGCCCCAGTGGTCTTTGCAGTACACCATGAGAGAGTCGATACCGGCAGTTTCGAAAAATGCCTCATATTCTTTGATATCGAGATGGTTCAGCGTGACGTCAGGTGGCTGGGGGGAGTGATGGTCTATTAAGTAGCATCGCCTGGTGGCCGTGTATTTTTTACTCATCATGATTTAAGCAATATACGTCTGTATACTGCCTGACTCCTTTCTGTATAGGTGAAATTTTACGATTCAACATATAAGTGAATAGACTTGAGATCAGATAAGGGAAAAGTTTATTAAGCTAAGAATATAAAAAACGTACAGTATTGTCAAGTGAAAACAAAAAGTTAATTGGTGAAAAATAACCAAAAAAGGAGGGGATAAATTAGATAAAAAGTATAAAAATAACAAAGATATTGACAAGAGGAGTTTCAAATGATAGTATAATCGCATAAGTGGTCAGACCGGAAATACCTCACGAGAGTGGCGGTCAGTAACCAGCTAAGGGAAAAGCGCAACTAAATAATTCAAATGACCTGGTATTGTGATTTGAAAAAAAGAAAAGGAGAGGAAGTTATGAAAAAAAGGATTTTAGCGGCAACATTGGCAGCTGTTATGGTAGGCGGACTGCTGGCAGGATGCGGGTCATCCGATAAGAAGTCCGGTTCCTCCAAAGACTCGGCAAAAGACGGCGGGAAAGCGACGCTTCGTTTTATTGATGTAAGCCCGAGCCCGGAGAGGCAGAAGTATTATGAGAATGCATTTGCCAAGTTTGAAGAGGAAACCGGCGTGGCAGTTAAGTACGAAAGTGTCCCGTGGGACGATGCAGCCGACAAGCTGACGGTACTCGGTACTTCCGGACAATTACCGGATGTTATCACCACCCACCCGCTCTGGCTGGGACAGTTTACAGAGGCCGACTGGGTGATTCCGATTGACGATTATGTGGAGGAAAACGGGGACCAGTTTGTTGATGCAGTTCAGAAAATCAACTGGGCACAGGAAAAAGAAAGATATGGACATGTTTACTCTGTTCCTGACGGATTCATGGTAAAGGGTATCTTCTACAGGAAAGACTGGGTGGAAGAGATAGGATATGATATTCCGACCGGTGATGACTGGACATACGATGCATATTTTGATCTGATCAAGGCATTGACAGACAAAGACCAGAAACGTTACGGAAACTCCTTCCGCGGGGCAAGAGGTGCATTTGACCCGCTGCTCGCTTACCTGCAGTCCTTTACAGGCGGCTATGTATTCGATGAAGAAGGCAATTTCATCCTGAATACACCGGAATGTGTAGAAGCAGTCGAGAAATGGTGTGAGATTTATAAAGACGGATATGTACCGGAAGATTCTGTTAACTGGGGATTTGTTGAGATGGTGGATAACTTCACAGGAGGCCTTACAGGAACCCTTTCCAATGACTCTGAAGTAGCAAAGGCATGTGAAGAGAAGATGGATGCTTCCAAATGGGGAGTCCTCCCAATGCCGGTATCTACTGTTGACGGTAAGATGATGAATACCGCGGGCAGCCCTTACTCATATACAATCGCAAAGAGCTCTGAATATCCGGAAGAGTCCCTGCAGCTGATTGATTTCCTTGTGAGAGCTGACAATAACATTGAATACTGCAAGATGGGCGGACTGATTCCGATCAAGAAGGATGTCGGAGACGATGCAACATACGGAGAAGACGGACCTTACGCAGTATTTCTGGATGAATTAAATGATCCGAATTTTACCGTTCCGCCGATGTATGGTCCTTTTAATTATACAGACCTTCATCAGGATATGTTCCACACAGAACTTCAGAAATATCTGCTTGGACAGCAGTCAGCTGAAGACGTCCTGACTCATATCGGAGATGAACTTACAACAAGAATGAAACAGTACCTTGCTGATAATGAAGGATCTACAATAGAAACACCGAAAACGATGCAGTAAAAATACAGCAGGTAAGGTTATTGCAGGATAAGATGAGAAGGGGGTTAATGTAAAATGAAAATAAACATTAACCCCTTTTCCATTTCATACCGGATACCGTGAATTTTTACAACGGCAGAACAACTGCCATGCATTTTTTGAATACGAGATAAAGGAGAGTGATATCTACATGAAAAAGAAAATGGAACCCTGGTTGTTTTTACTTCCTGTTCTTGTGATTTTGCTGCTGCTGTTTGGATATCCGCTGATCAACAGTATTATCATGGCATTTCAAAATTACAAACTGACAGCGCCAAACGATATTCATTTCAATGGACTTGATAACTTTGCCAAGCTGATGGGGGATCCGGACGCGTTGATGATCATAAAGAATTCCTTTATTTATGTCATCGTATCTGTACTGGGACAGTTTCTGCTTGGAATGACTCTGGCAGTAGCATTGAAGAAGCAGTTCAAAGGAAGAGGCATCTACCAGTCAATCGTATTTCTGCCGTGGGCTTTTTCAGGATTTGTGGTTGGTCTGATTTTCCGCTGGTCTTTTAACGGGGAATATGGCGTTGTAAATAACCTTCTGGATAAACTGGGACTGATCGACAAGAATATTGCCTGGCTGGGAACACCGGGATTTTCGCTTGCAGTTGTTATTATTGCGATGATCTGGATGGGAATCCCGTTCTTTGCAATCATGATCCTCGCGGCTCTGCAGTCAATCCCGACGGATGTCTATGAAGCGGCGGATGTGGACGGATGCGGGACAGTAAGACAGTTTTTCCAGATTACGCTTCCCTATATCAAACCAACGCTGATTACGACGATCCTGCTGAGGACAATCTGGATCTTCAATTCGCTGGACCTGGTGGTTATTATTACAGACGGAGGACCCGCGAATACATCACAGACTCTGCCCGCGTATATGTATTCAAAGGCGTTCGGCTCTTATGACTTCGGTTTTGCAGCGGCGCTGGGCGTGATACTGATGATTATTCTGGGAGTTTATGCAATGGTATTCCTGAAAGCGACCAAATATGATAAGGCAGGTGATTTCTAATGAGCAGAAAGACAAAAAACGCAATTGGAGGCACAATACGTGTTCTTGTTCTGATTTTCTTCTTTTTACTTGTCGTACTGCCTATTTACTGGATTGTGATCACTTCGTTTAAGACAAGCGGGGAAATTCTGGACATCAATAACCTGACATTCTTCCCGAAGGATTTTACATGGAAGAATTATACAGACTTATTTGAGCAGTTTAACTACGGTGTGTTACTAAAGAACAGTCTTTTGGTATCGGTGACTTCGGCACTGGTTGTTACGGTCTTCTCCATGCTGGGCGGATACTCACTGGCACGATATAAGTTCAATGGAAAGCAGGCAGTTATCCTCTTTTTCCTGATTACGCAGATGATACCCGGAATCCTTGTGATTATTCCGTTGTACATCATTTTCTCAAAAATGGGTCTGATCAACACACATATCGGGCTGTTTATCTATTATGTAACCGTGAACCTGCCGTTCTGCGTGATTACGATGCGGAGCTTCTTCGAGCGGATCCCGGTAACACTGGAAGAGGCAGCCAAGGTGGACGGATGTACAAAAATGCAGTCTCTGTTTAAAATTGTATTTCCGATCATGTTCCCCGGCATCGTCTCCGTATTCGTATTTGGCTTTATCGGAGCGTGGAACGAATTGATTGCAGGATCTATTTTCATAAGTACGCCGGAAATGTGGACGATCCCGGTAGGACTGAAGACCCTGATCGGAAAATACAACGTCGAGTGGGGCCTGCTCATGGCGGGCGGTGTGATGGCACTCCTTCCTACGGCAGTCATGTTTGCGGCCATGCAGAAATTCATCGTGGAAGGAATGACAGCCGGGGCTGTAAAGGAGTAAGTCATGCAGAACAAAGAAGACAGATTAGCAATCACACATCTTGGGGAAGAACAAAGCAAATATATGAATGCGGTTGTTCCCCCGGTATTTATGAACTCTCTCCATGTATTTGACAGTCTGGAATCCTATGCATCCCATCAGGAGGACCAGGCCTATGTATATGGGCGTGCGGCAAATCCTACTGTACATATTTTAGAGGAGAAGGTGGCGGCCCTTGAGAAGGGGAGCACCGCAATCGCATTCTCCAGCGGCATGGCGGCAGCATCGGCAGCAATACTGGCGGTATGCCGCGCAGGCAGCCATGTGATCTGTATGCGGGATGTCTACCAGCCGGTGAAAAATATTCTGAACAGGTATTTTATTCCGAAAATGGGGATCACGGTATCCTATTGGGACGGGATGGACCTTAACCGGCTGGAAGATCTGATTCAGGATAATACGGATATGATTCTGCTGGAAAGCCCGGCGACATTTGTTTTTACCGTAACGGATATCGCAGGTGCGGCCAGGGTTGCAAAGGCCCACGGCATCAAGACTTATATTGATAATACATTCTGTACGCCGCTTTTCCAGAAACCGCTGACAATGGGAATCGACATTGTCATGCATACATTGTCGAAGTATATCGGTGGACACAGTGACATTATCGGCGGCATTCTTGTCGTTCAGGATGAAGAACTGGGGAAACTGATCCGGGAAACAATCCGGGAGCTTTTTGGCGGGATATTAGGGCCGATGGAGGCGTGGCTGGGAATCCGGGGGCTGCGGACGATGCACCTGCGGGTGGAACAGCATCAGCAGACCGCAATGGAGGTGGCAGATTATCTCGAGCACCATCCGAAGGTAGAACGGGTCTACTATACAGGACTGGCCTCCCACCCACAGGCGGAACTGATCAAAAAACAGCAGTCGGGACATACGGGACTCATGAGTTTTGTACTGAAAGGAGATCCTGAAAAGGCGGTGAAGGCTGTAAACAGCCTGAACGTATTTGAAATCGGCTGTTCATGGGGCGGGTTTGAGAGTCTGGCACTGTGCCCCCTGATACATTACAAGAAGGAGGAACTGGAGTTCCTGAACCTGAACGGGCATGACAGCGGCCTGATCCGGATACACTGCGGCCTGGAAGGGGCCGATGTACTGATCGGGGATCTGGAGCAGGCATTGGAAAAGATTTAACGATTAAGCCGGGAGGTGTTCAAATGAATAAAGAAGAAGTCATTCATCAGCTGAACCAGCCGCGCAGTGAGACAAGAGGACGTACGAGATGGTGGTGGTATGGCTGTGCAGTGGAAAAGGATGAGATTATAAGGGAACTGGATCTGATGAAGGAGGCACAGATCGGGGGTGTGGAACTGCAGATTTTATACCCAGTAGAGGCGGATAATAAAGAAAAAGGTGTCGAAAACTACGAATATCTTTCTCCGGGATACTTTGAAATGATACGCTTTGCAGCAGATGAGGCCGCAGCACGGGGAATGCAGTTTGATCTGACACTCGGGTCATCCTGGCCCTTTGGAGGGCCGTTTCTTACGGAAGAATTAAGCGGGCCGAGTGTTCTCCCGTTCTGTCTGGACATCGAAGGGCCATGCCGTTTTTCGAAAGACCTGACGACAGTCATATACGGGAAAGTTGTCGGTGCAGTGCTGGGAAAAATGGAAGGTGCCCAGATGCTTCCGGAGACGATGGTGGATATCACAGAGCGTGTGGTGGATAAGTATCTGTTCAACTGGCCCTGGGGCACGGAAATCGAAGAGATCGTGATACCTGAGGGCGTGCACAAAATCGTCCTGTTTGTGTCCAGTGATAAAAGGCAGAGAGTGTTGAAACCTCTGCGGGGCGGGGAAGGGCTGATCATAGACCATAACCGGAAGGATTCCCTGAGGGCCTTTCTGGAATATGGCGGGGACCCTATTGTAGAGAACGTCGGCCGGGGAAAAATAAGCAACTTTTTCTGTGATTCCATCGAGGTGTTCGGACACAACTGGACGGATATCCTGTATGATGAGTTCCGCAAAAGAAGAGGGTATGAGCTCAGACCTTACATCTATGCCCTGTGGGGGGAGGTAAAGGGACTGACAGAACAGATCCGGTATGATTTCCAGAAAACAATGGGTGAGCTTACCGTGGAGAATTTCTTCCGGGAACTGACTAAGTGGTGTCATGAAAAGGGCGCCGTTTCCAGAATCCAGGCGCACGGGACATGGGGGGACATCCTTCAGGCATACGGGGCTGCAGATATTCCGGAAGGGGAGACCTTCTCAGCATTTGACAGATATGCTGTGAATACGGTACACAGAAGGCTGGCGGTTTCAGCCGGGCATGTCTACCGCAAGCCTGTTATTTCCAATGAATCCTTTACCTGGCTTCGTTTCCCGCGGTTTGTAGTGTCACTGGAAAACATCAAGGCGGCGGCAGACAGTATTTTTCTGGACGGAATCAACCAGATTGTCAACCACGGATACAGCTACAGTAAAGAAGACGGTGTGGGGATGACTCCATTTTATGCATCCACAAACATTAACCATACGAACACATGGTGGAAGTATTACAAAGAGATCAGTGTTTATATCAACCGTGTGTGTGACTTCCTGCAGCGGGGCACGCCGGTGGTTTCTACGGCCGTGTATCTGCCACAGCATGATATATGGGCAAAAACCCCTCTCGCGGATACGCATATGTGCATGAAGCTGGACGAAAGACTGGAATCATCCTGCATAAATGCGATCCATAAGGCGGGCTACTGGTTCGACTACGTCAATGATGATGTTCTGGAAAATTGGGAAAAGTATGAATATGACACACTGCTCCTGATTGAGTGCGGCCATATCCCGCTCGATACGATGGAAAAGATCCGGCAGTTTGCGGAAAATGGCGGGAACGTCATTGCAGCCGGGAGGATTCCGGACAAGTCCTGTGGAATGCTCCGGTTTGAGGAGGATACTGCCAGAATCCGTGAGATTGGAAATGAGTTGAAAAGGCAGGGGAATGTTATCGTCACAGAGGATAAGTTTGACAGTCTGATTCAGGAACTGCGCAGGATAAAAACCCCGGATGTGCTGATATACCACCATCCGGAAACCGTCGGGTATGTACAGCGTAAAACGGAGACGGATGATATTTATTTTATGTCTAATATTAGTGAAAAAGACACAGAAGAAACGATAAAGTTTACAAAAGCCAAAACTGGATTCTGTGTATTTGACCCTATGAACTGTGAAGAAAAGGAGATCCGACAGATACAAGTGACAGAGGATGGGATAGAGGTAAGCCTTGATATAGAAGCATATCAGTCCCTGCTTTTTGTATTTCATGACGGGATGGATATGCCTGAGCCTGAACGCAGAAAAGAGGAAATCATATCTCTGGACCTGTCTCGCGGCTGGATTCTCGATATACCGGAAAAAGATTTCCGAAAAGAATACCATGTGCTGGACAGCTGGGAGAAAGAACCGGAGCTTAAGTATTACTCTGGAAGCGGAAGGTACAGCAAATGTTTCTGTATCACAGAAGACGAATGGGCGGAACTGGAAGGCTCCGGCGCTGTAATACTGCATATGGATCACCTCGGGGAAACGGCTGAGATCTATGTAAATGGCACGCTGGCTGATACCGTGATCAAGCATCCTTACAGGGCAGATATCACCGGGCTTTTGCACCAGGGTGAAAACAGCGTGGAACTGGTCGTGACAAATCTCCTGATTAACAAAATGATCGATCCGGAATATCCGGAAATACTGGAAGATAAAATCATATCGGAATGGCCATATGCTTCTGGCGGGCTGAACCGGTGCAGGGAAGAAAAAGTATTCAACTGGCGGGAGAGAGAGATGATAAAAGAACCATTCCCGTCAGGGATCTGGGGAGAGGTCAGAATTGTTGGAATGAATTAAAAGATTAATTATCCATAAGGGGCATCATGATTCAGCCTGGGTCATGATGCCCCTGTATTTCTCCCCTCCCAAAAAGCAGTTACAAAATCACTCCGTCTTTTACGGTAATAATACGGTCACTGCTCTTCGCTGCTTCTGGTGAATGGGTGACCATAATAATCGTCTGGCCGCTGCTTTTATTGATAGACTGTAAGAGTTCCATAATCTCTGCCCCGGTTTGACTGTCCAGATTCCCAGTAGGTTCATCCGCAAATAAAATGTCAGGACTGCCCATTAGGGCACGGGCGATTGCGACCCTTTGCTGCTGTCCGCCTGACAGCTCCCTTGGTGTATGTTTTTTCCTGTCCGTCAGCCCTACTACTTCGAGGATTTCATCCAGCCGTTTTCTATAATCCCGTATTTTTTTCCCGTCCAGCAGCAGAGGCAGCATAATATTTTCCTCTACATCCAGATTCGGGATCAGGTTATAAAACTGGAATACAAAACCTATTTTCTGACGCCTGATTCTACTCATTTTTTCATCATCAAATTTAGAGATATCTATTCCATTCATAGAAACAGTTCCCCTGGTCGGTGTATCAAGGCCGCCCAGTATATAGAGGAGCGTACTTTTCCCGGAACCGGACTGTCCCATGATAGAGACAAATTCACTCTTTAAAACTTTTAAAGAGATATCTTTCAGCACCTGTGTCGTTGTATCTCCGATTATAAAATCTTTGACGATATTCTTTCCTTCGACAGCAATATTGCCAGTAATTGATTTCATTTCACGTCCTCCTATTTATCATTCAAATTTTATCTCTTCAACCAGTTTCATTTTTCTGCTCTTTACCATAGGAACAACCGAACCTGCCAGTGTGACGAGGATTCCCAATAATCCGGCTGATAAAAAGGTCTTGAAATCCAAATCCGGTGACATGGATATTTTAGGACCTGCCACAAGAAAGATTGTCTGGATCTCCAGATAAGATACAACGATTGCGATGGCGGCTCCAATGATCCCGGAGGTGAGGCTTTCGATGATTGTTATTTTGATATTCTGCCTGTTGCTCAGGCCGACTGATTTATACATGGCAATCGAACGCTGTTTCTGGATGTAGTTAATCAGCAGATTATTAATGATGCCCACTGCGGCCAGCAGCAGTATCAAATAGGTCATACTATACATTGGCTCCAGAAATGCCCCAACCGTGGAAAGTGCATCTGTATTAAATTCTTCGACAGTCCGGCTCCAGTTTTGTGTATTTCCAAACAAATCCCTGATCTGAATCATAATAGAATCCGGATCGGCAGCCGTATAGGCCAGAAAATGATATGCCGCAGGTTTGAAATCCGGGATGGCATAAGCCGAGGGGATAACAGCTTCGACATCGGTAGCCCTCGATTTAAAACTTCCGGTTATGGTGTAAGTATTCCTGCCGGAATCGTTCTCCAGTGTCAGCGAATCACCAATTTCATAGTCATCCCTGTTCAGGACATCCTCCTGAATGAGGATGGAACGTGTCTCCGAAAAAGCGGAAATGGCGGAGACTTCCATGTCCTTTTTTGAATAGATGAGATGAAACATCGAGTTGTATAGTTCAAGGTTGTCTGTGGCCTCCAGTCGTGAGAATGTATGATCCTGACACTGCATTTCATTATTGAATACATAGACCGGCAGTATCTTTTCAATTCCCTCCATCCCTTCCACCTGTCTGATGAAATCTTCATCCATTTCCCCGTCTGCAAATCCCTGAAGTTCAGCGCCATTGAATACATCTGTGATATAGGTATTGACAAAATTACCGACAACTGTAATTGCAATCACAGCGGAAATGCTGATGAACAAGAGAGTGATATTCTGGGTTATGTTTTTATTATCCCTCAAATTTCTGGCTGCCAGCATCCCTTCATTCTTGAAGATAACCGTATACACTCGTTCCAGAACTTTTGACAATAAGTTTGTAACAAGCGGGATGACCATGATTGCCGCAGATATCAATCCGAGTAATGAAAAACCACCTGCGGGGTACAGGAATTTCCCTGAGGCAAGCCTTGGAAGTAACACAGAAACCACAAGAAGCGCGATACCGATGCCGGCAGCGTGATGGTTTGGCATATGTTTTTCTTCCACCATTCCTAATACAACATCCTTAATTGGCAGCCGGCTGGCACGGCGTACCGGAATCCATGCACTGAGTATGGAAACGACAACCGCCGCCCCGAAAGAAAGCAGGACTGCCGCAGGAGTAATAACAACAGGAATTTCGATGCCTGCTGACAAAGAATCGCCCATGCCCCGTAAAATCAGTTTAAGGATAACTGTGCCGAGCAAGATACCAATGATACCACCGGTAAAGCCATATAAGGCACTTTCCAGCATTAATATACGGGTTACCGTTTTCTGTGTCGCCCCGATACTGCGAAATGTTCCAATGATTGGTAAACGGTCCAATGTAATGACCTTGTAGCTGCTGTAAATAATAAAAACACTCATCGTCAGGGCGAAGAAGCTGATGAGGAAGAACGGCATTGATTTCTGTCTGGCATCGGCTTCTATCTGCTCCTCATTCACGACCTTTGATACGCTAAGGGGGCGGCCGGAAAGCTCCTCAGTCAACGTGTCCGCCAATTCCCCGGCAGATACATCCCCGGCAGGTTCTATCAGAATTTCGCTGTATCCATTCTTTTTCTGTAAAATTTCTGCGAGTGTGGATTCCGGCAGCAGAGCCGTTGCACCTCTTGTATGTCTTAAAAAGACTGTATCGTAAGAAGCTATTTCGGCAACTTCGAACCGGGTGGGGACACCGTTGATTTGAAGAATGACGGTATCCCCCTTTTCAATTCCATATTTAGAAGTAAAACGGTCAGGCAGGATAACCTTGTAACCCGTAAAATTTTCGATGTCCCCGCCGCTGACCAGGCGGGGCTTATTTATCTGGTTCAGCAAAGAGAGGTCAGAAGCGATTAAATCAATGGTTTCATAATAACCATCCTCATGGTACAGGGCACTGCCCTCCAGCATGCCGGCTTTTGCCTTAATAGAAGTTAATTCCGGGATATCATCTAAGCCGACCGTATCATCGGGGGACAGGGGACTGACTGATATCGCGGCAGACCCGGCCATTCCGCGTGCCATTTTTTGCTGTGCATTTTCATAGGATGTACCGATTGAAAACGAAACAAACAAAAGTACTGCAGAAAGGACGATTGACAGAAGCATGACAATTGTCCGTGTTTTCCTTTCCTTAACATTTGTGAGAATATATTTCAAAATAATCTTCAAAGCTGTTCCTCCTTTCAATTTCTGTATTTTTGATGTTCAGTGAATGTAACAAAAAAGGTTAATAGCTATTACATAACATAATAAGCTATCAACCTTAATCTAACTTGCAGGCATCCTTAATTAACCTTAATTCATGAAAATGCAGTTACGCACCTGTATGCATCTGTGGGGTGCACTTCTTATCCGTTTCCCAGATAAATTTTAAAATCAGTTCCGATTCCGAGTTCACTTTCGACCATGATACTGCCGCCCTGTGCCTCGATAATACTTCTTGTTATAGCAAGTCCCAAGCCTGTTCCTGCTGTCTTTTGTTCCGTGTTTGTCCCTCTGTAATACCGCTGGAAAAGCCGGTTGGCTTCCTCAGGTTTTATACCATTTCCGTTATCAGAGACAATGATCTGCACCATGCTTCCAGCTTTTGCAATTCGTAAGGTAATCTCTGTATCTTCATTCCCGTGCGCAAAAGCATTCAGAATTAAATTTTGAAAGGCCCTTGTCATGAGCTTACTGTCGAAGAAAAGTGTAATTTCTTCCTCAGGACAGTCAAAATGAATTTCGCGGTTCTCATATTCAGGATTATTTAGAATATCGATCACCAGTTCCTTTAAAAAGCGGACAATATTCCTGTGCTCGTTCTGGATAGGAACCATGCCGCTGTCCAGCTGATAGGTCAGCTTTAGATCATTGATCAGCGACTCCATATAGGAAACATTTTTTAGCATCACCTGAGAATATTTTTTTACCTGTTCTTCAGATATGATATCTTTTTCAGACAGCATCTCCGCATAGCCTTTTATAGGGGACAAGGGTGTCTTTAGATCATGTGTTATATTGGAAATCCATTCTTTACGCAAGTTTTCCGTTTCTTCCGCCACTTTATCACTTGCTTTGATTTCTGCATCCAAATGGTCCAGACTGTCAAAGAGATCACGGAAGGCACCCCTGTCTGCTGTTGGGATATAAGAACGTTGTGCAATATTCTGAATCGAGTGAGACAAGCGGCTAATGATGTTTGTGATCCGGAATCCGTAAATAAATCCGGCGATAAGTATGGTTAAAAACATAACACCTAAGCACAGGAAGAGGACTTGCTTCCCTGCTGTAAACCGGTCTCCGTTCATATACATCGTCACCTTTGCTATATTTACTGGAAAATGAACGATATAAGTGTAATCTTTTCCATTATGTTCCAGAGCGCCGACAAAGGATGTTGTCCCACTGTCGTTTATATGTCCTGTTTCACTTATCTCCAAGAGATCTCTGTAAGAATAAGAATCCCTGAAATCTTCAGGTTTCTGATAACTGACTATTTCCTGTCCGCTGTCATTGAGAATCTGTATTCCCGCATGATTTGACTGCAGCAGTTCCAACCCGGATTGTTTGATACGAGGTGTATTATCTGTAAAAACAATCTGTTCCTGAAAACCCACGGTAAACTCTTTCGGGTAACTGCTCCTTTCAGCAGAACCGCCGGGAGTATGGACCGTGATTATGGATAACGAAAAGAGGGCTGCAAAAATAGTTACACATAGTAATGCTGTTAAAAAAATGAAATATATGTGCAGTGTCGAACGGTATCCAGATTTTCTCATCTAATCAATCCTTTTCTTTAATTTATATCCCAGACCCTTCACAGTAATAAGCTGCCGGGGATTGGAAGGGGAGTCCTCAATTTTTTCACGAAGGTGCCGTATATGGACCATAATCGTGTTATCACAAATGACACTGTACTCACCCCACACATGTTCGTATAAATGTTCTTTGCTTATGATCTTATCCGCATTTTCCATGAAGTAAGACAGAAGCAGAAATTCGCGCCCAGTCAGGCTGATTTCATTTCCGTCCTTATAAATGCGGCAGCTCTCTTTATCTAGCGAAAGGGGGCCGGCAGTAATCATGCTTTTTTCAAGCGGCTGAAAATCGGTATGGTACTGCTGGCGTCTAAGCTGTGCTTTAATCCGGAATACAATTTCACGCGGGCTGAAAGGCTTCGTAATATAATCATCACCGCCGCTCGACAGGCCAAGGATTTTATCAACATCCTCATTTTTTGAAGAAAGAAAAAGGATCGAGCAGATAGAAAATTCACGGATTTTTCTGCACACATCTATGCCGTTGCTATCTGGCAGCATAATATCCAAAACCACGATATCCGGCTCAAATTCTTTGCATAATTGTAAGGCCTCCATACCGGTATAAGCCTTTTTAATAAACCGGAACCCATCCTGCCGCAGAACCTCTTCCATTAAATCCACGATATCCTTCTCATCATCTACCAATAATATTTTACCGTCCATATTAACCACTTCCTTCTCCGCTATTGCCCTGTGATTTAGAAACTTCTCTGATGTTCATTATATTTCGGGAGGGCACGATATACAAGAAGAGATTTACTGATGGATTATTTCTTTTAACATTATTTTTGAACTATTGAATTAAAAGTTGAAAGTGATATAGTTAAAATATGGAAATAAGGGGAATTGGGAGTAAAGGAAGGAGAGTATAATATTCAGCTTCTACAAATATTATACAAGGAATAGAATGAGGGCAGGTAATTCTAAAAAAGCAGAGATTGCAATTTTTTTTGCTATTTCGTATGGATGTTCCTTAATTTTTGGCATCATTATTTATTTGGGGATATATGAAGAAGTTTATAACATATCTCTATTTATGATGTTAACGCCTGCGGCTGGTGTCGCTTTAGCAAAAATACGAAACAGCGATAAAGAAAAGGGAGCAAAACAAATATATAAAATAATTATAATTGCTTTTTGTATGTCTCTTTTCGCATTGTTGTTTAGGATTACAGGCGTTATAGGGGAACCCCTGCTAAAGAACTTCATAGTAATAGGTAATGGTATCTTAAGTCTAATTATACTTTTATATGCATGGATGTCCTGTCCACAGCTGGATCCTTCTAAGAACATAAAAGCTGGGGCAAAATATATATTATTATATACAGTTATTATGCTTATTGTAGTTATGTGTATGAATTTTAAAGGAATAACATCTACTATATTTTTTGCTCCTGTTGCATCTATTGTAACATTTCCATTACAGTGTATATTGACATTCGGGGAAGAATATGGATGGCGGGGGTATCTCCAGCCATTATTACAAAGAAGATTCGGAAAACGGCTGGGCGTCATTTTTGTCGGTGTACTCTGGCAAATATGGCATATACCATTTTACTTTCCAATTGATAATTGGAACTGGACAGTACAGTTCGCCAGGTTTATTTATTTGCCCGCCCTGTCAGTTGCGTTTGGTTATGTGTATATGAAAACTAAAAATATATGGATTATATCATTTATGCATTTTATGACTAATATAATTCTGACATTCCTTCCGGATTATAAAGATACACATTATTTGCCTTGTATAATGATCCTTTCATGTATTTGTTTTTCACTACTTTTTACTAAGACATACCAAAATGATAAAAATAAACAAAGTGAGATTGACAATTCTATTTAGAAAGCTTTAGGAGAAAAATAATACTGATGGCCGGGAAATACCAAGCTGGTGTGAAAGACGTATATGGGCGCATATCATAAAAATTCCGGAAATGAAGATTCTATCATTTCCGGAATTTTTCTATCCTAAAGAAACTTAGGTTTTTTCTGCGGTCTATTCAAAATCATCATTTCTGTCAGAATAGGATTCTGTCTCTTCCGATTGGTATCCATACTGTGAATCTCTCATCTGCCTGTTGTTTCTGCAGGGACTGCACTGCATCTGGTTTCGCTGCTCCATATTGCAGGAATTATAATTTCCCTGACGACACGGATTGCACTGTGGTGGACAACTGGGCCTTGGCGGGCAAGGCGCGCATGGATTCGGACTGCACGGCGGGCAGTTACAAGGCGGCGGACAGTGCGGCTTCGGCGGACATGGAGGTTCAGGCGGACACGGAGGCTCCGGGCGGCAGGGTGGTTCAGGCGGGCACGGTGGTATCGGAGGCTTAGGTGGCGGGCATGGCGGTACTGGCGGAACCGGGTGCGGTGGTTTCCCGCCCAGCCAGTCTTTGATCCACTCGAAGGCCTCATATATTCCCCTTGCATAAAGTGAGTCGATGAATAATTTATAAAGCTCCGGGGCCATTGCCTTTGCGTATTCCAGTTTATCAAGGGTATCACTGTATTTTCCTGTTGCAAATTCGTAGAGTTTACAGTTGTTGTGATTTGTCTGCTGTACAAGAGCTGCACTTACCTTATTGCGGGATTCAGCCTGAGGGGAATGCGGTGTCGTATAATGAATACAAACGGTGTTCCTTCTGATTGAATATTCCTTTTTGCGGTAACCGATATCTACGAGTGATTCCACAAAGGCATTTCTCATGCCGCGGTCAGGGAAGCTGATTCTGGCATCCATCGTCAGCATGTCAGTATGGGAAAACTGTCCGAGTTTAAAACCTGTGAGCCACCAGTGAACAGCACTTCTCTTTAAAATAACCCTGCCGTTTCTGCGGAGCACAAACGACATCTTCAGCATCTCTTCATTACTAATGTTTTCGTAAAATGTTCCTTTGAATTTATCGGAATCGATATCGTTTCTTTCCGTGTTATAGATTCCTATTTCACCGCCGGTCGTGATACCATACTGGCCCTTCCAGAGTTCAATCAGCCAGCGTTTGCCGGCATAGCTAAAGGTAACTGGTTCACAATCCATGATCATATTGAACAGCGGTGCGGCTTCATCATAAAGGCGGCAGTAACCGACTTCTCTCTGCCAGCAGTCCATAAGAGAATAGAAATAATCACCTTTTAATTCATAGGCAAACCCGGTTTCTTCGAGATCGGCGTTTAATTCATTTTGCTGGCTCTGTTTATTGCCAGAGGGACGAAAACGACGGCTTCGGACCTGCCATACGATACAGAATGCAAGGACTGCGATCACTAGGACTACAGCCGCAATGATTATATAAACTGTAAGCATAATGTTTTGACCTTTCTTTCATTATTAATATATTTTATTCTGCCGCTGCCTTTTCGTGACAGAAGGCAGATTGAACAAAAATACAGTAGAAAATTTATGAAAAACAGAGAAAGTTCATCCAGCTGATGAGCAGGAGATTGACTTCTCACAAAAGCTGTGCTATGCTCTGTTTTGTAAATGGGATGGTGATTGCGTAAGCAAGCTAAACCTATATGTAGAGATAATTTTGGACGCAGGAGTTTCCAGATTTATTTGTGCATATAGGTTTTTTTATTTCATAGGAAAGTACATCCTATGAAATAAAAAGCCTTCCGGGGGATGCGCACTGCGGCGTATAAGGTAGATGTCGCAGAGCGAGCGCCGCAGGCGCGAGTTTCGCAAGCGAAACTCTATTTTATTTTCAGGGGGTAACAGAGAATGAAAATCTTTAAGACTTTGAATAATAATGTTGCAGTTGTACTGGATGAGCAGGGCCAGGAAAAGATTGTGATGGGGAAAGGAATCTGTTTCAAGAAAAAGACAGGTGACGATATTCCGAAAGAAGTGATTGACAAGACCTTTTTTCTATCGGAATCCGAAGCAAACAATAAATTTCAGGTTCTGATTCAGGATGTTCCGATGGAGCATATTGCCATCGGCGAAGAGATCATTACGGAGGCAAAGCTGCGGCTGGGAAACAAGCTGAACGATATGATCTATATTTCCCTGATCGACCACGTCCATACGTCTATTGTACGTTTTCTGGAGGGCGTGACAGTGAAGAATGTGTTACTCTGGGATATCCGACGTTTCTATAAGGACGAATTCCAGACAGGGCTGTGGGCGCTGGACCTGATCGAGGAGAAATGCAAGGTAAGGCTACCGGAGGATGAGGCCGGGTTCATTGCCCTCCATCTTGCGAATGCGCAGATGAATGAAGAGAAGATGCATAACATGTATGAGATTACCAGAATCATGCAGGAAGTCGTGAATATTGTAAAATATTTCTTCCACATTGAGTTCGATGAAGATGACGTCTATTATTACCGGTTTATTACACATCTGAAATTCTTTGCAAAACGGCTTACGGAACATAAAACATACGAAGAAGATGACAGCGATGGCCTGTGGGAGATTATCAAAGAGAAGTATCCGGATGCATACCGGTGTGTAGAGAAGATCACAACGTTTATTCAGAAAAAATACGAATATCATTTATCAAGGGAAGAACAGCTGTATCTTACAATTCATATAGAAAGAGTGATTAATAAAACCTGCAGGTAATGAAAACCTGCTGCATAGATACCATGTATGCCAGGATGGTGACATTAAGTTGGCCAAACCTTCATAAATATAATTTTTATCAATGGAGGAAAGAAAATGGGTAAGTATGAAAATCTGGCAAAAGAAATTGTCAAAAATGTCGGCGGAAAAGAAAACATCATCAGTCTGACACACTGTATCACAAGACTTCGTTTCAAGTTAAAGGATGAAAGCAGGGCAAAGGACGATGTCCTGAAAAATATGGACGGTGTCGTCACGGTTATGAAAAGTGGTGGGCAGTATCAGGTAGTCATAGGCAATCATGTACCGGATGTCTATGCTGATGTGATGCCTCTGATTGGGTTGGAAGAAGGCGCGGCAGGCATAGAAGAAAAAACTTCCGGGAATATTTTCAACCGTTTTATCGACATCATCTCGGGTATCTTCCAGCCGATTCTTGGAATCATGGCTGCCTGCGGTATGATCAAGGGATTAAATGCCCTGTTTGTAGCTCTGCATCTGTATTCTGATACATGCGGCGGTTATTTGGTACTGAATGCGGTCGGTGACGGCCTGTTCACCTTCCTTCCGCTGTTTCTTGGTTATACGGCGGCGAAGAAGTTCAATCTCAAGCCGATGCTCGGTCTCGTGATCGGCGCAATCATGTGCTATCCCGCCATACAGGGAAGCGCGCTTTCGGCAGGTAATGATGTACTTTATACATTATTTTCAGGGACGATGTTTGAATCCGCGGTGTATACAGATTTCTTTGGGATTCCGCTGATTGCAATGGATTATACCGGCACAGTGATCCCGGTGATCTTCGTCGTATACTTTGCATCCAAGTGTGAGAAATTCTTTAACAAAATCGTGCCGGATCTGGTGAAGTTCTTCTTTGTCCCGATGCTGACACTGCTCGTGGCAATTCCGGCAGGCCTTCTTCTGATCGGACCTCTGGCTACATTTGCCTCAACGATTATTGCAGAGGGCGTTATGGCAGTACGGAATTTCAGCCCGATGCTGGCTGGGGCAATTGTCGGGCTTACATGGCAGATTCTTGTTATATTTGGCCTGCACTGGGGATTCATCCCGGTCTATATTAACAACATTATGACAAATGGGTATGACAATGTTATGATGCCGTTCTTTGCATGTACGTTTGCGACCTCAGCGGTTGTGCTGGCAATCTTTTTCAAGACGAAGAACAAACAAATAAAAGAAATGGCCCTGCCGAACTTTATTTCGGGTATTTTCGGTGTCACAGAACCGGCCATATATGGTATCCTGCTTCCTTTGAAGAAACCGTTTATTATCAGCTGTATCGTCGGAGGAATCGGCGGGGGATTCTATGGTGCGTTCAATTTCAGAAAATTTATGATGGGCGGTATGGGCATTTTTGAATTCCCGGCCATGATCGAGCCTGACGGAAGTATGGGGAACCTGATCGTAGCTGTCGTGGGTGTTGTGATTACGATGGTGCTTGCTTTTGCGGCGACGATGATCTTCTACAGAGAAGAGGGTGTGAAAGAAATTGGGGGTTCATGTGGAAAAACAGAGACAAACAATGGAATTGATGTGGAAAACAATCAGACAGAGGAAGGAGCTGCGGCAGATGGCGGAAAGCAGGAACACAGCAGCATCTTAAAACAGATAGATATTACAAGCCCAATAAAAGGGGAAGTCCTGAAACTGGAATCCATCAAAGACGATGCATTCGCATCCGGTGTTCTCGGGAAGGGGGCGGCGATTCTTCCTCAGGAAGGAAAGGTATTCGCCCCGGCAGACGGTGTTGTTTCGACACTGTTTCCGACACTGCACGCTCTCGGTCTGGAAACGGATGAGGGGGTAGAACTCCTGATACATATCGGTCTGGATACGGTGCAGCTGGAGGGCGAAGGGTTTGAGGCTCTTGTAAAACAGGGGGACAGGGTTCAGAAAGGCCAGCTTCTCGTGAAGTTTGACATAGAATTTATTAAAAATAAAGGCTTCTGCATGGAAACACCTGTCATTGTTGCAAACACAGATGACTTTTTGGACGTAGTTGAGACAGTTAAGGAACAGGTTAATCCGGGTGAAAACCTGTTGAAAGTATTGAAATAAGAGGTGTTAGAATGGGATTTCAAAATAATTTCCTATGGGGAGGCGCAACAGCGGCGAACCAGTGTGAGGGTGGGATTTTCGAAGGCGGAAGAGGGCTTGCAAATGTAGATGTGTGTCCGTCCGGCAGTGACAGGGGGGCAGTGATCACAGGGCATTTGAAGATGCTGGAAATGGATGATGCTCATGTGTATCCGGCCATAGAGGCTATTGATCACTACCACCATTTCAAGGAGGATATCCGTCTCTTCGGAGAGATGGGATTCAAGGTGTACCGGCTGAGTATTGCATGGACCCGTATATTCCCGCATGGAGATGAAGAGGAGCCGAATGAGGAGGGACTTCAGTTTTATAAAGAAATATTTGAGGAATGCAGAAAGTATGGGATTCAGCCATTGGTTACAATTTCTCACTTTGACTGCCCGATCGGCCTTATTAAGAAGTACGGGGGATGGAGAAGCAGAGAAATGATAGATTTCTATCTTCATCTCTGCGATGTACTGTTTAACCGTTATAAGGATTATGTGACATACTGGCTGACATTCAATGAGATCAATATGATCCTGCATGCCCCGTTTATGGGGGCGGGAATTTATTTTGAAGACGGGGAAAATGAAGAGCGCATCAAATATCAGGCTGCTCATCATGAACTCGTGGCAAGCGCGCTGGCAACCAGAATGGCACATGAGGTGAACCCCGAAAATAAGGTCGGGTGTATGTTTGCGGCGGGCAGTGCCTACCCATATACATGTAAGCCGGAGGATGTGTGGGAGGCACTTAAGACGGATCAGGAAAACTATTTCTTTGTGGATGTTCAGGCCCGGGGGTATTATCCGTCTTATGCGTCAGCCCGTCTTGCAAAAAATGGTGTATTTCCGGTCATGGAGCCGGGGGACAAAGAGATATTAAAGAGACATCCGGTAGATTTTATCTCATTTTCTTACTACAACAGCAGATGCATCGCCTCACCAGGAAGCGGCCGGGAAGAAGCAGGGGGAAACCTCTTTAAATCTGCAAAGAACCCCTATCTGGATTTCAGCGAATGGGGATGGCCGATCGACCCGCTTGGACTTCGCATTACTCTGAACCAGATATATGACCGTTACCAGAAGCCATTATTTATTGTGGAAAACGGGCTGGGTGCGGTTGATATTCCGAATGAAAACGGGGAGGTTGAGGATGATTACCGGATCGATTATCTGCGCAGGCATATCCGGGCAATGAAGACGGCTGTAGAGGAGGACGGCGTGGAGCTGATGGGATACACATCATGGGCGCCGATTGACCTGATCAGTGCAGGAAGCGGCGAGATGCGGAAGCGGTACGGGTTTATCTATGTGGATAAACAGGAAGATGGAAAAGGAACATTGAGCAGAAGCCGGAAAAAATCATTTTACTGGTACAGGAAAGTAATAGAGACGAATGGTGAAGTTCTATAAAGTAAGAATGGAAATCAGTGGGAGACTGGTGGCAGATAAAGAGCCACCGGTCTTCTTTTTTTAATAAAACGAATGTATGTACGAGGGGGGAGGCCGGATTTTGGGACTGGGTATTTGTTAAAGTTTATTTATGAACAAAAGGAGGTCGTGAAATATGAAGAAGCATTATGTTACAGTTACAGGGTTTAATCACTATTTTGGAGTTACACCTTTTAAAATTGATAAGACATTGAAATGTGTAAAGGAACCCGATAATCCATATGACGGGGATGCAATTGTAGTAAAGATAAAAAACATAGGAACAGTCGGGTATGTTGCTAATATGCCTTACACATCAGCGACGGGAACCTATACAGCCGGGCGGATATACTCTAAAGTTTCGAAAAATTTTAAAGTAAAAGTACGGTTTATTACAAATTCCAAAGTTATTTGTGAGGTCATAAGCGGAATGAAAGTAAAAGAAAAAGTGGAACCTGTAAAGCAGGAAAGGGAGTAAAATTCTGGGGTTTACGGTTGTTCTGACATTTGCAGTGACTTATAATTGACTTAGACGAATGTGTGAAGGAGCGAGGAATATGGCAACAAGAGAGACAAAATTAAAATTGCTGTATTTAATGAAAATATTGTTGGAACAAACGGATGAGGATCATGTACTTTCTACAATAGAACTGATTAATGAATTGAAAAGGTACGGAATAAGTGCAGAAAGAAAAAGTATATATGATGACATTGAGGCCCTGAATGAATTTGGAATGGATATCATAAACAAACGTACGCAGCCGTCCGGATTTTATGTGGCAGGCAGGGAGTTTGAACTTCCGGAATTAAAATTACTGGTTGATGCAGTACAGGCATCAAAGTTTATTACGGAAAACAAGACGAATGAATTGATAAAGAAGCTGGAGAATCTAACAAGTAAATTTGAGGCACGCCAGAATGGTGAATTCTATATAGTCAGCCCCTGGGCACTTACATGGGATGATGAAAATTATTATATGATTGCATATGATTCAGCGGTGAAGTCTGTAAAATATTATAGAGTTGATAAGATGATAAATACTGAAATGACGAAAGAACGCAGAGCAGGGAGAAAAGAATTTGCCCGTTTTGATCTGGCGGCATTTGCTAAGAAGACGTTTGGTATGTACGGTGGCGAAGAACGAAGCTTAAAGCTGCGTTTTGGAAATGAACTGATTGGTGTCGTAATAGACCGTTTTGGGAAAGGAATTTTGATTCATATGGATGATGCGGATCACTTTATTGCTCATCCTGCTGTTAATGTAAGCAGACAGTTTTTCGGGTGGATCAGTAGTTTGGGTGATCGTGCAGAAATTCTCGGACCGGATGACGTTGTGGAAATGTATGTGGAATGGTTAAAGAGTCTGCTGAAATGTTACCATATGAAGTAGTCGTATAAGAGGAAAGGAGTAACTATGGAATATCTGGCTCATATTGAAGGAATAAGGGAACAAAGTATCAAGGAACATTTGACAGGCACGGCGGAACGGGCAGGTAAATTCGCAGAGACATTTGGGTGTTATGAATGGGGATACTGCAGTGGTATGCTGCATGATATTGGAAAATATTCTCTGGAATTTCAGCAGCGGCTGCAAGGGAGTGATAAAAAGGTTGACCATGCAACTGCCGGGGCAAAAGTTTGTTATGAAATGGGAGGTCTGTATGGGTTTCTGAGTTATTGCATAGCGGGGCATCATTCCGGCCTGCCGGATACAGGGGAGAAGGCGGATTTGGGAACATCGGCTACGCTGATGGGGCGGCTGAAGAAAAATGTGAAAGATTTTGAGGCATATAAGCAGGAGATAAAGGTCCCAGCTCTTAAAAATCCTCCCTTTGATCCAAAAAGCGCAGCCAATTTTGACTTTGCCCTGAGTATGTTTATAAGAATGCTATATTCGTGTCTGGTAGATGCAGATTTTCTGGATACAGAATATTTTATGAAACAGGGTGAGACAGGGCGTGATTCGGGAGAAGATATGGAAACCCTTCTTAAGAAATTGGAACAGCATATTTCTAAGTGGCTTGACAATGACAATCTGGATACGGTAAACGGAAGAAGAACGGAGATCCTTAGAAGCTGTCTGGAAAAAGGTGAATTAGGGAAGGGGCTTTTCCGCCTGACCGTACCCACAGGGGGCGGAAAAACAGTGGCCTCTCTGGCATTTGCACTTCGCCATGCTGTTAAGAACAAGATGGACCGTATTATTTATGTAATCCCCTATACAAGCATCATTGAACAGAATGCCAGAGTCTTCAGCGACATTTTGGGAAAAGATAATGTTTTGGAAAATCATTATAATATCGATTATGAAAGTGATGAGGAGTTAAAGCCAATGCATCTGGCTTCGGAAAACTGGGACAAACCGGTCATTGTTACAACAAATGTCCAGTTTTTTGAATCGCTCTTTGCAAACAGGTCATCTAAGTGCAGGAAATTACACAACATGGCAAATAGTGTCATTATTTTTGATGAAGCACAGATGCTTCCGAACGATTATTTGAAGCCGTGTATTGCGGCAATGGAGGAACTGATACAGCATTATGGGGCCAGTATTGTTCTTTGCACAGCGACACAACCAGCATTACAGCAGTTTTTTCAGAGCAGTATAGATGCGGTGGAATTATGCCCGAGACTGGACGAGCAGTTCCGGTTTTTTAAACGAGTTACACTGAAGGACCTGAGCCGGATTTCCGAAGAAGAATTAGCTGAGAAACTAGAGAAGGAGGAACAAGCGCTTTGTATTGTAAATACAAAAAAGAAGGCCCAAAGCATTTATCAGAGACTCAAAGGTGAAGGCGTCTATCATTTGTCCACAAGCATGTATCCGAAACATAGGAAGCAGGTACTAGAAGATATCAGAAAACGTTTAGATGGTGATAAAAAATGCATCGTCATTTCAACGAGCCTTGTAGAGGCAGGAGTGGATTTGGATTTCCAGTCTGTCTATAGACAATTAGCAGGAGTTGATTCCGTCATACAAGCCGCAGGAAGATGTAACAGGGAAGGAAAAAGATCAGCGGAAGAAAGTAATACTTACATATTCAGGCTGGAAGACAGGGGATATGTATCCGGGCAGCGGCAGCAGATCGCGGTGGCAAACGATTTGATTGAGGATGGGCGGGACATTTCATCACTAGAAGCTATCATGGAATATTTTGAAATGCTGTATCATTTCCGTGGGGAGGGTCTGGATAAGAAAAACATACTTGCACAATTCAGGCGTGGAAGGTATCCTTTCACAAAAGTCGCAAAGGAATTCAAATTAATCGAAGAGAATACAACGACAATCTTTATTAATCGGGAAGAAGAGGCAGATAATCTTCTTAAAGAAATACAACGTAATGGTTTTACAAAAAAACTGGTGCGTCAGGCAGGACAATACTGCATCAATGTATATGAAAATGATTTTGATAAATTAAATGCCGCGGGAATGCTGCAGGCAATCTCAGAAGACGGGGGAGAAGACTTCTTTCTGCTGCGGGATGACGGGCAGTATACAGAAGAGATGGGGCTGAGGCTGGATGTGGAGTATGGGAGGGCGGTAGTATTTTGAGTTGGGATAAAACAAAGAAGAGATAACTTATTAATATATCTATTAAAATATGGTATTATTAAAAATAAGGAACAATCACTTATAGAAGTTTTTTTATCATTTTACATAGCATGGGGGTATGCAATTTGGAGTATTTTTTATGAGCAAGGTTAATGTTTACTAGTTTCATTTACCATTAGCAATGAATAAATTCTAGATAATGCTCAATCATTAATTATTTAGTGCGAACCTGAAGTGAACATAAAAATACTGGGGGATTCGCACCAGAAAAAATGCACAAATTGAGTGTGTTTGTAAATGAAAGAAAGAAAAAAGAGCATAATGTAGACAAACTTCATTAATATTTAGTTAAAAATGTCTAAATATCTGAGGTGGAAATTGTCTATTTTGCAGTCGTTCCCCTTGCGGGGACGTGGATTGAAATGTCTTACCTAGTAAGAAGTGTTGCTATTGTCAAGGTCGTTCCCCTTGCGGGGACGTGGATTGAAATTAAGTCTACTCGTTATAAAAAGCCTGTAGTCTGGGTCGTTCCCCTTGCGGGGACGTGGATTGAAATAATATACCGGTATCTGTTTTTTGATCGGTATAGCGTCGTTCCCCTTGCGGGGACGTGGATTGAAATATAAGTCCCTGCCCCCGTATTGGCATACACTTGGTCGTTCCCCTTGCGGGGACGTGGATTGAAATATAAAAATACCTTCTTTCCGCCCCTTTTAAAAGGGGTCGTTCCCCTCGCGGGGACGTGGATTGAAATAATGGCAGGGGGTGTAAAAAATTGAGAAAATAAGTCGTTCCCCTCGCGGGGACGTGGATTGAAATTCCTGCTGGCTGCGGTTGCTTATCAGGCAGACAAGTCGTTCCCCTCGCGGGGACGTGGATTGAAATTCGGCAAAGGGTCCGGCTTTGACAGACAATTTTTCGTCGTTCCCCTCGCGGGGACATGAATTGAAATGAATAAAGGGGATGAGTCATCAAATGAAAAAGTTAAATTACAGGAAGGAGGAAAATGCATGGGGATCGGTGTGAAAGTTAAAGTGTGGGGGGATTTTGCCCTATTTTCTCGCCCAGAGATGAAAGTGGAAAGATGTACTTACGATGTCATGACACCTTCGTCAGCCCGGGGGATTTTGGAAGCCATATACTGGCATCCGGGATTAAGGTGGATCATTGACAGGATTTATGTGAACAAGCCAATTCAGTTTACAAGTGTGAGGCGAAATGAAGTAAAAAGTAAAGTCTCCGCAAATAATGCTCTGTCGGTATATAATGGAGGGGAAAAACCTTTATTTATGAGCAGTAAAGAAGAGATCGTGCAGAGGGCATCACTGATTCTTCGTGATGTGGAATATGTCATTGAGGCTCACTTCGAAATGACTGACAAAGCGAATGAAGGTGACAATCCGGGTAAGTTTAAGGACATTATGATGCGGCGTCTGAGAAAAGGAGAATGTTATCATATGCCGTATTTCGGCTGCAGGGAATTTCCGGCTAATTTTTGCCTTTGTGAAGAAGAGATTGTAACAGCCTATGAAGCAGTTGAGGAAAAGGACTTGGGGTTTATGCTGTATGATATGGATTATTCAGACCCCGAAAATATCCAGCCAATGTTTTTTAGGGCAGTTATGAAAAGGGGCGTACTGGATCTGAGAGACTGTGAGGTGGTTCGATGATACTGCAGGCACTTGTTAAACATTATGAGACCTTGGCAGAGGATGGAAAAGTTTCCCGACGGGGATGGTGTCACGCAAAAGTTTCTTTTGCATTGAATCTGGCAGAGGATGGAAGGCTGAAAGGTGTAGTCGATCTTAAGAAAGAGGAATACAGAGGGAAGAAGCAGGTGTGGGTTCCCAGTCTTATTGAAGTTCCGGAAATGGTTGCGAGATCTTCGGGAGTGTCCTCTAACTTTCTGTGTGACAATTCAAAATATTTACTTGGGATTGATAAAGAGGGGACGAACCAAAGAGTATTGGACTGTTTTCAGGCGGCAAAAGAAAAACATATTGATATTCTGGAAAATGTACATAATAACATGGCAGAAGCAATAAAAAAGTTTTTTGCAACATGGGAACCGGAACGTGCAAAAGAACATTATGAGCTTCAGGAATTATGGGACGAAATTACGGAAGGTGCGAATCTGATATTTTGTATGGGAGTGGATTATGCTCAGGATGATCCTGATATTAAAAAGGCATGGATGCAGGCTAATGAATCGAATTCAGGAGAGTCAGACGGCATTTGTCTGGTAACAGGAAACAGGGCGGAAATTGCAAGAATTCACAGTACGGTCAAAGGTGTTCCGGGCGCTCAGTCCAGCGGTGCGGCGCTGGTATCCTTTAATGCTCCGGCATTTGAGTCATATGGGAAGGAACAGAGTTATAATGCCCCAGTTGGAAAATATGCTGCATTTGCATATACTACGGCATTGAACTACCTGCTGTCCCAGAGAGAGTATACATTTCAGCTTGGGGATACTATGGTGGTGTTTTGGGCAGAAAATGGAGATAAAATTTATCAGGATGCTTTTTGCTGGTCTATAGACCCCCAACCGGATAATCAGGAAGTAATGAAAGGTATCTTTGATGCTTTAAAGGAGCATCGGGCAGTTGCAGTAGATGATATAGAGTTGGATACGAGCCAGCGATTCTATATTCTGGGGTTGGCGCCAAATGCGGCAAGGCTGTCTGTGAGGTTTTTTTATCAGGATTGCTTTGGCAGTATATTAAGTAATATAGCGAAACATTATGAACGCATGGAGATCGTGAAGCCATCCTGGGAAGAACGGAAGTATCTGGGAGTGTGGCAAGTGCTTCAGGAAACCGTGAACCAGAAATCGAAAGAGAAAAAGCCTGTTTCAAATATGGCTGCTTTGGTATTGCAGGCAATACTATCCGGCGGGAAATACCCGGTTAGTCTGTACAGCAACCTGATGATTCGCATAAGGTCGGAACAGGGCCGGATAACATGGGGCCGTGCGGCGATTATAAAAGCTTATCTGATCAGAAATTCTGTGATGGAGGAAGGAGAGAAATATATGAGAGTTAATGAAGAAAATCATGATGCGGCGTATGTCTTGGGAAGAGTTTTTTCTGTACTGGAAGCAATTCAGGAGGAGGCAAATCCGGGAATTAATGCAACCATAAAGGACAGGTATTTTAATGCAGCATGTGCTACTCCCGCATCTATATTTCCTGTGTTAATACAGTTGAAAAATAGTCATATTAAAAAGATTAAATCCTTAAGGAGGAGAGATTCTTCTGAAAAAGATTATAAGATGGATTCTGAAGAACGTTTGGCAAAGCTTTTGAAAGATATAGAAGAATTTCCAAAGAAACTAACACGGGAAGAGCAGGGGAGATTTATTTTAGGCTACTATCATCAGGTTCAGAAAAGATATGAGAAAAAGGAGGACAAGTAAATGAGTGAAGTGATTAAAAACAGGTATGAATTTGTGATTTTATTTGATGTGGAAAATGGAAATCCAAATGGTGACCCGGATGCGGGTAATATGCCAAGAATTGATCCAGAAAGCGGCTATGGACTTGTTACAGACGTCTGCCTGAAGAGAAAGATCCGGAATTATGTTGAGACTGTAAAAGAAGATGCAGAAGATGCTGCAGGATACAGAATCTATATTAAAGAAGATGTCCCTCTGAACCGAAGTGATAATGAGGCATACGAATATCTTGGAGTTAACGATAAGACTATAAAGGACCTGAAGAAAAAAGATCCGAAAGCAGATGAGAAAATCAGGGATTTCATGTGCAGTAACTTTTATGATATCAGGACATTTGGTGCTGTTATGACTACATTTGTAAAAGCGGCGCTGAACTGCGGTCAGGTCAGAGGTCCTGTGCAGCTTGGTTTCGCAAGAAGCATTGATCCTATTATCAGTCAGGAAGTAACAATTACAAGAGTGGCAATTACGACAGAAAAGGATGCCGAAAACAAGAGCACAGAAATGGGAAGAAAAAGTATCGTTCCATATGCGCTGTATCGTGCAGAAGGATATATTTCTGCAAATCTTGCCAGAAAGGTTACCGGATTTTCAGAGGACGACCTGGAGCTTTTATGGGAGGCGATCATTAATATGTTTGAACTTGACCATTCTGCAGCAAGAGGTAAAATGGCAGTCCGTGAATTGATTGTATTTAAGCATAGTAAAGAATTAGGAGACTGCCCGGCCTATAAGTTATTTGACGCGGTAGAGGTTAAGAGAAAAGAAGGTGTAGAATTTCCAAGGAAATATCAGGATTATACGGTGGAAATTCATGAGGATGCAATTCCGCAGACAGTGGAAATGACAAGGAAAATATAATGGAATACCGTGAAGATGAGTATTTAATGATATCCGGGATACAGCATTTTAAATTTTGTCGCCGGCAATGGGCACTTATCCATATTGAGCAGCAATGGGATGAAAATGTACATACTGCAGTGGGCGGGTTGATGCACAAAAAGGTACACGATCCCTATTTAACAGAAAAAAGAAAGGATGTGCTTATTACCCGCGCACTGCCGGTTTCCTCCAGAAATATGGGGGTCAGCGGTGAGTGTGATGTGGTGGAGTTTCATAAAAATGAAGATGGGATTAAATTGCAGGGGCACCGGGGATTGTATAACGTCTATCCTATTGAATATAAAAAGGGGAAGCCTAAAGCAGGTGAAGAAGATATATTACAGCTCGTGGCACAGGCGCTATGTCTGGAAGAGATGTTTTCTACATCTATCCCGGAAGGAGCTATTTTTTACGGGGAAACACGAAGGCGTGAAATTGTAGAAATAACAGACGGCCTCCGCCAGCAGGTAAATGAAATCTTTCATGAAATGCATCAGTACTATGAAAGACGCTATACACCAAAAGTAAAATACAGCAAGGCGTGTAACGCATGTTCGCTAAAGGACATATGTCTTCCTAAACTTGGGAAAGCAGTTTCCGTGAAGGATTACATGCATCAGATTTTGAATGAGGATGAAGAATGAAAAAATTATTGAATACGCTTTATGTAACCTCTGAGAACAGTTATTTGGCTCTGGACGGCGAAAATGTTGTTGTTTGGGATTCGGATAAGGAAATCGGGCGCCTCCCCCTGCATAATCTGGAAGGAATTGTATCTTTTGGATATAGGGGGACCAGCCCGGCATTGATGGGTGCCTGTGCAGACAAAAATATTTCCCTGTGTTATCTGACCCCGCAGGGAAAGTTTTTGGCAAGGGTTACAGGCAAGGTTAAGGGAAACGTGATTTTAAGAAAACAGCAGTATGAGAGCAGCCTTGATGAAGCGAGGAGTATGGAAATTGCCAGAAACTGCATTGTTGGCAAGGTTCATAATGCAAGATGGGTTCTGGAGCGTGTCACAAGAGATCACAGCATGCAGATTGATGTCGGTAAGGTTAAGGAAGCTTCTGATAATTTAAAAAGTTCGCTTGAACTTATACAGAATAGTGGATCAAAAGATCAACTGCGAGGTTATGAAGGGGAAGCGGCAAGCGTATATTTTAGTGTTTTTGACGAATTGATTCTTCAACAGAAAAAAGACTTTACTTTTCACGGAAGAAACAAAAGGCCGCCTATGGATAATATGAATGCCTTGCTTTCATTTGTCTATACATTATTGACAAATACAATTACCTCAGCCTTAGAAACTGTCGGACTGGACCCATATGTAGGATATCTACACACCGATCGTCCGGGAAGGGCATCATTATCTCTGGATCTTATCGAAGAATTGCGGGCAGTATTGGCAGACCGTTTTGCTCTGTCACTAATTAATAAAAAAATAGTGACAGGAAAGAATTTTGATAAAATGGAAAATGGTGCGGTTTTGATGGATGACGATTTACGCAGGACCGTACTGACAGAATGGCAGAATAAAAAGAAAGAAACCCTGACGCATCCATACCTGAAAGAAAAAATAGAATGGGGAATGGTTCCGTATGTACAGGCAATGCTGCTTGCGAGATATCTTAGAGGTGATCTTGATGGATATCCGGTATTTTTATGGAAATGAGGTGTGGAGATGCTGGTACTGATTACATATGATGTAAATACCGAAACTGCCGCGGGCAGAGGGCGGCTGAGAAAAGTCGCAAAGCAATGCGTAAACTATGGTAGAAGAGTACAGAATTCAGTTTTTGAATGTATTTTAGATAATGCTCAATGTGTTATGTTGAAAGCAAAGTTATCGGACATCATAGATGAAGAGGTAGACAGCCTCCGCTTTTACTATTTGGGAAATAACTATAAAACGAAGGTGGAGCACATTGGCGTGGACAGGGGAGTAGCGGCTGATCAGACATTAATTATGTAGTGCGAACCCGAAGTGAACATAAAAACTCTGGGAGATTCGCACCAGAAAAAATGCACAAAATGGGTGCGTTTGCAAATGAAAAAGCGAAAAAAGAGCGCAATGTAGACAAGGTGTTCTGATATTTAGGTGAAAATGCCTAAATATTGAGGGTGGAAATTGTTTATTTTGCCGTCGTTCCCTTCGCGGGAACGTGGATTGAAATATTTTTGCAGAGAGGGGGCATTATTTACATGATGTCGTTCCCTTCGCGGGAACGTGGATTGAAATATCCAATTTATCAATTATCCCTTGTAATGGGACGTCGTTCCCTTCGCGGGAACGTGGATTGAAATTTCCTTTGATGCCGCAGCTATGTAAAATGGAAGCGTCGTTCCCTTCGCGGGAACGTGGATTGAAATCCATGCTGATGCGTGGATGGCGGAAATGTAGATGGTCGTACCCTTCGCGGGAATGAGGATTGAAATCGATAATCCAAAATGTCTCATCAGAAAGGTCATAGTCGTTCCTTTAGCTGGAACGTCATTGAAGTTAAACAAACTAAGCTCTCGGCCAGCCCCCTGTATAGAAGGCGGTTCCCAAAAGATGCTAACACAAAAAATACTTCGGGGCATATCCCCGAAGTATAAATCATAATCTGGCTATAAAAGAACCGCCAAAAGATTCCATAGCATGCTATTGATTCCCTATTGCCCGGTATTTACTGGGTGCCGTCCCGAAATGTTTCTTGAAAAGCTTGCTGAAGTGGTAGGCATCGTCATACCCGACCATAGCTGCCACATTTTGTATACTAAGTTCAGGAGACTCCTCCATCAGTTCCCGTGCTTTTTCCATACGAAGTTCGATCAGATAATTAATAGGGGTATCACCAGTCTCGCTTTTAAAAATCTTGGAGACATAAAATGTACTCAGATACATGTTCTTCGCGATTTGGTCAAGCGAGATTTTTTCGTGATAATGTTCATTAAAGTAGCGGATCATCTGTTTTACGACGTATTTCTTGTTTGGAGATTCGAAGATACAGCCATTTTGTTCTTCCATGACTTCCTGCTGGTCTCTTAACAGGAGCAGGATAAACTGGATCAGGTAGGACTTCAGCATGAAGTAGCGTCCGGGGCGGCATGTATGAAATTCCTTCCCCATAGCAGAACAAAGACGGTACACATCCTGACGCATGCCGTCTTTCATAGGAATGATCATATTCCCGTTTGGCAGAGGCAGGGTATTTGGGGGCATATGCCGAATGTGTATATCGCTGAATCCGATGTAATACTCTGTTGCACAGCACTGCGGGCAAGTTACGAGACTTCTGTGATAAGTTCCGGGATTCAGGATAATCAGATCTCCGGCTTTGATCGGGTATTCTTTTCCGTCTATGTAATAAGTACCATATCCCTTTGTCACGACAGAAATCTCTAAATGTTCATGACTGTGGTAATTCTCTTCAGTTTCTGTACGCTTCAGATTACAGATAAATAAAAAAGTAGGGTTTAAGTCATCATAAGTCAGGTCATATTCCTGTCTGTACATAAAGTCACCTCCCGGATAAATGATATTTGATGCTGATAATTCGTCTGACACCGCATAGGATATAAGAGCGTCCTGAATTGCATGTACTAAAAATTATACTCCTGTACGGGGGGATAATTCAATGAAAATATAAACATTCCTGCAGAAAAGTCAAATGGATGATACTGGCAGTCATGCCCGTCCTGCGGGGTGTCCGGGGGAATAAAGCAAAATACTACATTTAAAGCACAACATATTACATTCTGCTTTTTCAGGGATTGATTATAATAGAACATGTTTACCGGAAATGTTTCCATCTCAGGAAGTTAACTGGAAACAAATTTAAGCAAAACAGGAGGTAACAAGACATGACGAAAAAGATGACAGAAGGCAGACCGTGGAAATTGATTGTGATGTTTACGATTCCCTTATTGATCGGGAATATTTTTCAGCAGTTATATAGTATGGTAGATACCTTGATTGTGGGAAGGACATTAGGGGTGCATGCACTGGCGGCAGTGGGGTGCACGGGCAGTATTAGTTTCCTGATACTCGGATTTGCAATGGGCGTGAGTGCCGGGCTCGCTATCATTACAGCCCAGCGGTTTGGGGCAAAAGATGAGGCCGGTGTCAGAAAGAGTGTGGCAGCAGGGGCGTGGATCAGCCTTGCAGTAACTGTTGTACTGACAGTGGTTTCCGTTCCTCTGGCAAGAAATATTCTGGAACTGATGCGGACCCCGGCGGAGATTATTGATTCGGCATATGAGTATATCGTGATCATTTTCTGGGGTATTATAGCCAGTATGCTGTTTAACTTTTTATCCAATATCATCAGAGCTCTGGGGGACAGCAAGACACCGCTTTTCTTTTTAATTATTGCATGTATTCTGAACATCGTGCTCGATTTCGCACTCATCATGGGAGCGAAAATGGGGGTGGCCGGGGCAGCCTGGGCTACGATTATTGCACAGATGGCGTCAGCGCTGATGTGCTTATGGTATATTAAGAAGAAACTTCCGATACTGCATCTGAAAAAGGATGACTGGAAGGTTTCTGGATGGGATATCGGCCAGCATTTTAAAGTTGCGATGCCGATGGGGTTCCAGATGTCTATCATTGCAATTGGTGCGGTCGTACTTCAGTTTGTACTTAACGGGCTTGGTTCGATTGCAGTTGCGGCATTCTCGGCGGCACAAAGGATCGACCAGATTGCGGCACAGCCGATGAACTCTTTTGGAACAACGATGGCGACCTATGCGGCACAGAATTATGGTGCAGGAAAGATAGACAGGATAAAACAGGGAGTTTTCCAATGCAGCCTGATATCTGTGGGATTCAGTATTGTGATGGCACTCGTGAATATTTTTGCCGGGTATCAGCTCGCGGGATTGTTTGTAGGATCAGGGGAAACAGGTGTCCAGAGTATGGCCCAGACATATCTTCAGATCAATGGAGTTATGTATTTTGTACTGGCACTGTTGTTCATCTATAGATTTACACTGCAGGGACTCGGAAAAGGATTTATGCCTACGGTGGCCGGGATTATGGAACTGGTTATGAGGACATTTGCCGCAATCTTCCTTACAGCCTCCATTGGTTTTGCTGGTGCGTGCTGGGCCAGTCCGCTGGCATGGATTGGCGCATGTATCCCACTTGCGGCAGCCTACTTTATGACAATGCGGAAGCTTACGCAGCAGAGGGCAGAAGCCTGTATGAAGTATGAGGAACAGACTGCTTCTTAAGAAAATAGTCTGATAACGTGAAAAAGGCTGTATCCGTCATGGATACAGCCTTTTTTCGAAGTTACCCGATACCGAGCACCCTTCCGTAAATATCATGAATGCATTTGGGTCAATGCTCCGCACAATCCGTTTCAGCTGGCTGACCTCATATTTTGAAATAACAACAAACAGAATGTACGATGTCTCATTTGTGTAGGCACCTGCCCCGTCCCAGTTAGTGACGCCTCTCCCAGTCTGTTCTATGATTGCCCTCGATATTCCGAGCTTTTTTGTAAAGATCATAACACTCATATTGATGTTCTGAATATGTACGCGGTCACATGCGATGGAGTACACAACACCGTAAATCAAAGAATAAATAACAATTTCAATATTAAACATCAAAAGGCAGATGCCATAGACAAAGAAATTGATGATGATGGATACTTTGCCTACACTGAATCCCGGGAATTTCTTTGTGAAATAAATTCCCAGAATATCCTGTCCCCCGCCGGAACTGCCGCCTCGTAAGATCATGCCAGAACCGGTACCTGCGATAATGCCCCCGATTACGCAGGCGGTCAGGTAGTCATCGATGACCGGGCTGGCCGGAACAGGCAAAAAGGTAAGCGCCGCTGTCTGTACAATAATTGTAATAACGGACCGTCCAAAGAATTCTTTACCCATCTTGCTCCATGCCATATAGATCAAAGGTATGTTGATTAAAAAATAAATGATACCGGCGATATCGGTCTGTCCAAAGGAAAAATGGAATACCTGGACAATCAGGGTACGGATCAGCTGTGAGATACCCATAAAGCCGCCGTTATATAATGAAAGAGGCGTGATAAAAACATTAAGCCCAAAGGCAAACATTACAGAACCCAGAATTGCATTGCCCATCCCATAAACACGCTGTTTCTGCATATTATCTAATTTATTAAAGAATGACATATTAATTTCCCCCACTGCTGTAATAAAGTTGTCTGACGCGTATCTATTCTAGCATTTTGATTTCCCCATTACAAGATAAAAAAAGCGAAATTTTATAATATTTCATTATATGCTTATAATCATGCATTATTGCACCGTAAAAAAGTGTGAAAAGAAAAGCAGAATGTAAATTGTTTCTGCCAGTATTGTCAAAATATGCTATAATATCTCCATTATGATTCATAATCGGGGTGTGTATATGATACATTGGTCACTTGCAGGGGAATACATGGCATTTATTGTCATTGTTGTGCTGATCTTATACTTTTATGAAAGGCGTACGGTTATTAACGCGAGAGAAAAATTATACCGTGTATGTCTTTGGCTTTCGCTGTTTTCTATTATTCTGGATGCGGTATGTGTGTTTGCGGCAGGGCACAGAGGTACCCCGTATGGGGTCAATATGGCTCTGAACAGCATTTATTTCATGCTCACGGTCATCATATGCTCAATAATTGCGGCATATGTGTTTATTATGATGCTGGCGCATGTATATGATAAGAAGTGTCTGATACGTGCCGTCAAAGGGCTGGCAGCAGTGAATATCATTTATTTTGCGGCACTGATTACTAATATCAGGACAGGAATTCTTTTCTATTTTGATAATGCCGGAAGGTACCACAGGGGAGTACTGAATGTATTGGGGTATGGAGTAATGGCGGCTGAGATTGTGATGGTTTACATCTGCTATTGCAGGAACCGTCCAAGTGTCAGTGAATCGATTGTAAGGATTATCCGCACATTACCTCCGATCATTGCACTGATGTGTATTTTCCAACTATGTTATCCTGATATGCTCATGAACGGGACTGGCATGGCTATTGCCAATTTGATTCTTTTCATTAGTTTCCAGAATCGGGAATTTAAGAAAGATCATCTGACAAAGGTAGGCAACCGGGAGAGCTTTTTTGAGAATATCTCCCTGCGGCTTGCAGGGAGACAGCATTTCCAGGTTGTTATGGCAGCACTTAGAAAGTTTGATGTCATCAACAAAAACTACGGACATCAGAAAGGCGATGAATTTCTCTATACAATTGCAACTGAATTGAGCAGGATTATTCCCAAGGCAGAAGTTTTCCGATTCGGAAATGTAGAATTTGCCCTCATTATTCCTTTTGAATCAGAAGAAAAGTCAAAAGAGAATTACAGCATTGTGAAAAAGAGATGCCAGGGCGTCTGGTCAGTGGGGGATATACATACACATATTAAAACGGCATTTATGTATCTTGACTGTGTTGGTCAGCAGCTTACACCGTCGCAGCTGATGGACCATTTGGAATATGCGATTCAGAAGGCGAAGGAAGCACCTGACCGCAGTATCCATTTTGCGGAGTCAGAGATACAGAAATATGAAGAAGATAAGAAGATTCTGGAGATCATGCAGCGGTCTGTGGAACTGAGAAGGTTCAGAGTCTGGTATCAGCCTGTTCGCCATAAAGACGGCAGTTTCAGTTCTGCAGAAGCATTGCTGAGACTGAATGACTATGAGGGCAATCCGGTGCCTCCGTCCAGATTCATCCCCATTGCTGAGGAATCCGGACTGATTGATGAACTGAGCTGGATTGTGTTGGAAGAAGTGTGTGAACTGTTAGAAAAGAATCCGGAGAGCAGTATTAAGAGTATTTCCATCAATTTATCTATGCAGCAGTTTGCGGATGCAGGAATTGAAAAACGGATTCTGGACTGCCTGAAACGACACCATCTGCAGCCCGGCAGACTTAAGATAGAGGTAACGGAACGGGTGCTTCTTCAGGATATGAGATACATGAAGAATGTGATGCATAATATGAACCGGGCTGGCATCGGGTTTTATCTGGATGATTTTGGAACTGGCTACTCGAATCTGGCCAGTGTACTAGAGTTTCCGTTCGAGTGTGTGAAAATAGACCGCAGCCTGCTGATAGGCTTCCCGGGGAATACAGATTCAGAAGTGCTTATAAAGACACTGATCGATCTTTTCCACAGCCTTGGCCAGGTCGTTGTAGTGGAAGGGATTGAGAAAGCGGATCAGGCAGAACTTCTGAAAGAGATGGGGGCGGACAGGATTCAGGGGTATTATTACAGCAAGCCTCTGCCGGAAGAAATATTTGCCAAAGATTATCTGTAAATATCTATCTATTTTCAGTTAAAATGAGTTATAATAAAGCTAACTAAAAGGCGGTAAATCTATTTGTCAGAGAAAAGGAGCTGAGAGTATGACAGAACACACGATTATAACAATTGGCAGACAGTTTGGCAGTGGCGGACATGAGATTGGAAACCGTCTGGCAGAACGTCTGGACATTCCTCTTTATGACCATAACCTGATCAGAATGGCTGCAAAGGAGCTGAAGGTCAGTGATGAGGAGGCGTCCCGTGTAGATGAGACGATTCTGGGTAAGTTTCTGTCGGCCTATGTGGTTGGCACAGGGGATTATACAGCGTTTATGGGAACGGATGTCTATGGCACACCTTTAAGTGACAGGATGTATGAGACGCAGACCGGTATCATAAAGAAGCTGGCAGACAGGAGTTCCTGTATTTTTGTTGGCAGATGTGCGGATTATGTGCTCGGGGATTATTCAAATTGTATTAATGTATTTATTTACTCTTATAAAGAAGACCGGATCCGGAGAATTTCTAATATTTATAAGTTGACTGAAAAGCAGGCCTGGGATAAAATCAAGAAGGTCGATAAGGAACGTAAACTGTATTATGAGGCACATACCGGGCGCGAATGGGGCAGTGCCGAGTCCCATGAGATGGTATTCAATGTAAGCCTGATGGGTGTGGATAGTGTAGTAGATGCACTGGAAGCCATTTACAGAACGTGGGAAGGTAGAAAGTAATGAATAAACATGGAAAGAAAATGGTTGCTCCGGTAATTATTACAGTACTTTTATTATTATATTTTATCGGCTTTGCTGTAGTTGTATTTTTACTCAGGCCGCCATTAGCAGCATGTATTATTGGAGCGGTTATCCCTCTTGCACTTGCAGGAGTAGCACTTGGGGTATGTATCCAGAGAATTAGAGAGATAAGGAGTGGAGAAGAAGATGATCTTAGTAAATACTGATTATATATCAGGAAAGAAGTTTGAAATGCTCGGACTGGTTAAGGGCAGCACCATTCAGTCAAAGAACGTAGGAAAAGACATTACACAAAGTTTTAAGACTCTGGTCGGAGGCGAATTAAAAGCTTACAATGAGATGATGAATGATGCAAGGGCCCTTGCGACGAAGCGTATGACAGAGGAAGCCGAGAGGCTGGGAGCGGATGCGGTTGTCAATATCCGTTATGCTTCCGCGGCCGTCATGGCAGGAGCGGCAGAAGTAATGGCCTATGGGACGGCAGTGAAGTTCGTGGATTAGAGATATGCAAAAAAGGGCTATTAGAAACAAAATAATTTCAATATTCATGGCGGCTTTTCTGCTTTGTATAGGCTGGATGACAGGCTTACAAGGAGCAGAAGCCGCCGGGACAGAAAGCAGTAATAGTTTACTTGAAGTGCACTACATAGATGTAGGGCAGGGGGATGCGACGCTCATCAAGTCAGATGGACATGCAATGCTGATCGATGCAGGAAATAACAACAAAGGAACTGCTGTTCAGAGTTATCTCCAGAAGCAGGGAATCAAGAAGCTGGATTATGTAATCGGGACCCATCCGGACGCAGACCACATTGGGGGACTGGATGTCATTATCTATAAATTTGACTGCACTACAGTAATGCTGCCAGATTACAGTAAGGATACGAAAACATATGAAGAGGTTGTAGACACACTGAAGGCAAAAAACTATAAAGCACTTCACCCGAAGACAGGAGACACCTATCAGCTGGGGGATGCTTCCTTTACAGTAACGGCTCCGTCAGACCGTAAATTTGACAGCGCAAATGACTACTCTATTGCAATCAGATTGGAACATGGAGACAACCATTTTCTGTTTGTGGGAGACGCAGAAGAGGAATCAGAACAGGAAATGTTGAAAACAAAGCAGAAACTGTCCGCGGATGTGTATAAAGTCAGTCATCACGGCAGCAGGAGCGGGACAACAGAGGGATTTTTAAAAGCTGTGAACCCGCAGTATGCAGTGATTAGCTGCGGGGAAGACAATTCATATGGACATCCCCATGCAGAAGTGATGAACCTGTTGAGAACAGAGGGAATTAAAGTTTTCAGGACGGATGAGCAGGGAACGATAGTTGCTGTCTCAGATGGTAAGAAGATTACATGGAATATGTCACCCGATGAAAGCTGGAGAGCAGGGGAACCAAAAGGAACCCGTTCAGATGCAGAACCGGCAGTAAAGAACACGAAAGAAGAGAAAAATGGCGGTTCCTATATTCTGAATACAAATACAAAGAAAGTCCATCGTCCTTCCTGCAGCAGTGTGAAAAAGATGGCAGATAAAAATAAGAAAAAAACAAAAAAATCTCTGAAAGAATTGGAGAAAGAAGGCTATACACCATGTCAGAACTGTATGGATAAATAAGATCAGTTTATGCGGGCATAAAAAAGAACCGGCCAGTAATAACGCTTTAAAAAGCGGATTACTGGCCGGTTCTTTGTCTGTTAATCAGTGTATTAAAAATCCGGCGATAAAGGTGACAACCGGTATGGTGACCATTGACAAAACGGTTGAGAAAGCAAATATTTCCGAGGCGTATGTATAATTTCTGTCATAGCGTATAGCCATCATAGTCATAGTCGTAGCAGTCGGGCAGGCGGCCGCGATCAGTGTGGTGTAGGCAATATCATGGCTGATTCTGGTGATATAAAGGAACAGGGTTACAAGCAGCGGCATCACAATCAGTTTTAAAAAGCTGACCCAGTATATATGCAGGTTGGAAAAAATCCGTTTCAAATCTGCCTGTGCAACAGAAAATCCAGCAACCATCATGGCGAGCGGTGTATTCATGTCTGCAACATAATTCATTGATGCGAGGACCGTCGCCGGAATACGGAACCTGATAAAAAATAATACAATTGCCGCAAGGGTGGCAATAATCATGGGTGAGAGAAGCCCCTCTTTAAGCTGTTTTAAGGAAAACTTATTCTCCAGAAGACTGAGTCCGTGTGTCCAGGTGAAAAGATTGAACACCGTCATATATGCCGTGAGGTAGAAGACTCCTTCGTTCCCAAGAACGCTGTATATCAAAGGAATGCCGATAAAACCACAATTGGAGTAGACAGCGCCGAAGCGGTCGAGATAATACTCCGGATTATTCTTCTCCGGAACAAGAAATCTTGCCATAACAATCCCGATGATGTGGGATACACAGGCAGCGACAAATGCAATCAGAAGACCTTTTACAAGGCCTGCGTTGTAATCGGTCTGATAGACAGTAATGATCAGACAAGGATTCACAACCATAAGCAGGAGATTGGAAATCGCTTTATTCCCCTCCTGTGTGACAACTTTCAGTTTATAACAGATGAAAGCCAGTATCATAATGATAAGCATTTTTAACAATTGGTTGAAGATCAATACAAACATAGTAATTACTTTACCCTCTCATAGATTAAGACAGCCTTCCGGCTGTCCAGTAAAGTATACTTGATATTTTCTGAAAAAGCAATCCTACAAAAAATAAGTAAAAGGAAAGAGGTTGTGCAAAATAGACAAAAAATAACGTAAGAAATTGACTATACTGTCGAAAAGATCTATTCCGTGTTGACTTAATTATAAAAAAATGATAAACTTAGTGAGAAATGAGAATTGGATTCACATATATGAATTATAAGAAAGGAAGGTATTTATCATGGCATTAATGGGAAGAAAGATTGCAGCAATCCGCGCATATGTAGTCGAGGGCGGCGGAGCAGATTATCATGACCAGAGTGAAGAACACTGGATTGTCAGACAAATTGCAACACCAATGAGCATCTATCCGGAGTATAAAGCGACAAGGACCAGCTTTGGAATCAATGCATTGAAAACTTTGGTAGTCGAGGTGGAAGCCGATAATGGAGTAACAGGATTCGGTATTACCACAGGCGGCTACCCTGCGGCATGGCTTGTGATGAACCATCTGGACCGGTTTGTAGTTGGAAAAGATGCCAATGAGATTGAAGCGGCATGGGACCAGATGTACCGTGCATCCCTGTATTATGGACGAAAAGGTGTAGTTATGAATGCAATCTCCGCGATTGACCTCGCACTATGGGATCTGCTCGGCAAACTGCGCGAGGAACCTGTGTATGCAATGCTGGGCGGAAAAGTCCGTGAAGAACTTACATTCTATGCAACCGGGCCGAGACCGGACCTTGCAAAGGACATGGGATTTGTCGGAGGAAAGATTCCGCTTGTTTACGGACCAGATGACGGAATGGAAGGCTTAAGGAAAAGTATTGATCTGGCAGCCGATATGCGTGAAAAATGTGGTGACGATTTCCTGCTGATGTGGGATTGCTGGATGGCACTTGATCTGTATTATGCTAAGAGATTGATGCAGGCATCTGCTGATCTGAAGTTTAACTGGATTGAGGAGTGCTTTAACCCGGATGACTACTGGTCTTACAGAGACTTAAAGAAAGCGGCCGGCAATCAAATCATGGTAACAGGCGGTGAACATGAGGCTTCCAAGTTTGGATTCCGCATGCTGATTGAAGACTGCGACCTTGACGTGATCCAGCCTGATGTCGGCTGGTGCGGAGGTATGACAGAGCTGATCAAGATTGGCAACATGGCTGAGGCCCACGGGAAACTTGTGGTTCCTCACGGAAGCGGCACATACAGTTATCATTATGTAACAACGAAGACAAACTCACCGATCACAGAATGCCTGATGATGGCTCCTCAGGCTGATAAGGTAGTACCTCAGTACTATCCACTTCTGAAAGACGAGCCGATGCCGGTTAACGGAAAACTGAAAGTCAGCGACAAGCCGGGATTTGGAGTTGAACTGAACAAAGACAAGACACTCATTGAAGTGAAGAAGGGCACAAGACTGTAAATACTGTCAGTAAAAGTGCCAGCATAGCAGTTATGCAGGAGGGTAAAGATGTCAACATCATTTTTAATCATAGGTTTGATTATATCTATTGCAGCAGTAGTTTTATTAATCATCAAAGCAAAAATGAATCCGGCCATTGCATTGATCCTTGGTTCATTGCTTCTCGGATTTTTAACAAAAGTTCCTCTGACAGATATTACAGGTGCTGACGGCACAGTAACGACTGGGTTAGTCAATGTGATCAATAACGGTTTCGGAAGCATGCTCGCAAGCATCGGTTTCCCAATCGGTCTGGGTATTATTCTGGGGCAGTTTGTCAGTGACACCGGAGGAGCCAGCGTAATTGCAGATAAACTGGTTTCACTGTTTCCGAATAAATGGGCAATGTATGCAGTCGGGTTTGCAGGATTTGTGCTCTCCATTCCTGTATTCTTTGATGTTACATTTGTGATTCTGATTCCGATCGGCGTAGCACTGATGAAAAAACTGAACAAGGGTATCGGCTATATCGTAGGCGCCATATCCATTGGTGCGGGTGTTGCCCACACATTAGTGCCTCCTACTCCGAACCCGCTTGTGGCACCAGAATATTTCGGATTTGATTTGGGCATTATGATCGCTGCCGGTCTGTTATTTGGTATTCCTATGACGCTGATAGCTGTTACTATACATGGAAAACTGATGGACAGAGGACTCTGGAATGCAGAGAAAGACGAAAATGGTAATGGACTGAGTGTGGATGAACTCATACTCCCGGAAAAGCTGCCCGGGTTCTTTCTCTCACTTCTTCCTATTATAATACCAATCATCTTTATTCTTATCAATACGGTTGCAGGAGCTGTAATGGATAAGACACCGGCATGGATTGATTTCCTCGGACAGAAAACGATATCCATGCTGCTCGGAACACTTGCAGGAATGGCTGTTTCTATTAAGATACTGGGGCTCAGACGGACCGAAGAAGTGGCAACAAATGCACTAAAGTCGGCAGGCATTGTTTTTTTGATTACAGGTGCCGGCGGTTCCTTCTCATCTGTTATTACGGCATCAGGAGTAAGCGAAGCGATTAAGGACATGGTTTCCAACATCTCTAATAATATCGTGCTGATCCTGCTGATTGGCTGGATACTCGGCCTTTTGTTCAGACAGATTACAGGTTCGGGTACGGTTGCATCACTCACAACATTTGCAATCATGCAGAGTGTAGCTGCTACGGTAGCGATTCACCCGGTGTTCATCGCACTTGCGTGTCTGGATGGGGCGCTGTTCGGGGCAACTGTAAACGACTCTGGTTTCTGGATTGTTTCAAATATGACAGGATTTAACTTTACAGGTGGTCTGAAGACCTACACGCTGGGTCAGGCGATTGCCTCTGTGGTAGGTATCATCCTGATTATCATAGTAGGGTTGATTTCATGCTTGTTCGTGTAGTATAACAGCAGTGACAGGAGCGGCGGCTGTGAGGCAGGTTCCGGGGAGACCCCGGAACCTGAAGGCTGCCGGCCATATTTTATGGCTCCTGTCCTACTTTGCGTTATTGGTTACTGTTCACACAAAGTTGACAAGGAAAGTTGGGCGTGGTAATGTAAATTTATCAATGAAACTATGTACACTTTCGTGTATATAGGCAGCAAATGATAAATTAGGCGTGTATCCGTAATATGAGAAAAATTTGGAGTCAGCCTTTATTTTGGGAAAAGGTCAGGTGTTTTTATGGCGGTAAAATCTGCGGAAAGAGTATTGAGGATTTTCGAACTTTTAGAAAGCAGCTCCGATGGGCTGACAAACAAGGATATCAGTGAGCGTTTGAACTATGCACCGAGCAGTACGATTGCGCTCCTGCAGACTATGGCGGAGAATGGATATCTCATTGCCGATGAACAGAAGAAGTATTCTCTTGGAGGAAAGCTTGTGAGTTTGGGAGCTGTGGCTGCTTCCAGATTTGATATAGGAAGGATGGCCACACCGTATCTGAAGCATCTCATGCAGACTTTGGGAGAAACATGTTTCTTAGGAGTTCTCTCACAGGGGGAGATCGTCTATATTGCAAAAGAGAACTGTGAACGTACGATTAATACAAATGCCCAGATCGGTTCCAGAAAGCCGGTCTATTGTACAGGTCTCGGAAAGGCATTTCTTTCTTTCCTGCCTCCGGAAGAAAGCCGTGATATTATGAATGGACTTGACTTCAAGGCATTTACAGAGAACACTGTAAGAAACAAAGAAGAACTGAGAAAACAGCTTCAGGAGTTCAGGCTTCAGGGTTATGCAATAGATGATCAGGAAATAGAAGAAGGACTGTGGTGTCTGGCCGTTCCGGTTTATGACGGTTATCACAGGATGGTTGCGGCAATCAGTGTGTCGGGACCGAAAGCAAGGATGATAGATAAGAAAGAACTGATAGCCGGTGAGATGCTGAAGGCGGGTAAGACGCTTTCAAGAGAATTGGGGTATCAGAAGGAGGAAAAATAGGATGAAGAAGCTATGTGGCGTAAACCCGCCGGTCATCACGATTTTTGACGATAAAAGTAAGATTGATATAGAAGCAAGTAAACGGCAGGCGGATTTTCTGATTGCAAATGGTGTGGATGGTCTGGCTTACCTAGGGACTTCGGGTGAATTCAGTATTATGACCGTTGAGGAGAAAAAGAGTTTTATAAAGGAAATGATACAGCATGTGAATGGCCGGGTAAATGTGATCGTAGGTGTCGGCGACACCTGTCTGGAAAATACGATGGAGCTCCTGAAATATGTAGAAGCAGCAGGGGCTGACGGGGTTCTGTTGATTAATCCGTACTTTAGTGTATACAGTTCGGAGATGGTTGAGGCATATTTCGGATATGTTGCTTCACACACATCACTTCCTATTATAATATATAATTTCCCGGACCTGACAGGATATTGCTTTAATCCGGACGTGGTTTGCAAGCTTGTGAAGGATAATCCGAATATCGTGGGAATCAAGGATACAATCAATGATTTTAACCATGTGCTTGCTATGCAGAAAGTAAAGGAAGTCAATCCTGATTTTTCTGTGTTCTCTGCTTACGAAAATCAGGCGATGGGCCTGTTGGTCTGTGGCGTGGACGGGTTTATCAATGCGACTGCCAACTTCGCCCCCGAATTTACAGTCAATGCATATCAGGCGGCAAAACGAGGAGATTACAATGAGGCGGCAGTCTGGTTTAAAAAGATGGTAAATGCGATGGATATATACGCTTACAGTTCCCCTCTGTTTCTGGCATGCAAGCAGGCGATGTATTACCGTGTGCTAAACAAGGACGGGCATGAGAGGCTTCCGGCGCTTTCACTTGATGCACAGGCAAAGGCAGATGTCTATAATAAGATGAAGGAATTACGGCTTCTGTAGAATATGTGAGAATGGAGTGAATGCACTATGATAATGGATAAACTGGAGCATATCTGTTATTATCAGCGGAGTGTTCCTGAATTATGGGATGCGGTCCGTTTTGTACAGCGTGTGGAAAAGGAGCATCTGCCGGTCGGGAGATATCCGGTCGGAAAGGGAGTTGCGTTTGTACAGGAAGGACAGACCCGGGGCTTTACAGAGGCGGACTTTGAAACACACAATAAATATCTGGATGTGCAGATACTGATAGAAGGCAGTGAAATGTGGGAATATGCGGATAAGTCGGATCTGACGGTCAGGACACCCTATGATCCCGAGAAGGATATTGAATGGCTGGAAGGAAGTGGGGACAAGATCAGGATGAAGCCGGGAATGTTTTATCTTGTTTATCCGACAGATGCTCACAAACCGTGTTGTCATGAGAGTACCCCTGTGTATTACCGTAAGGTGGTAGTGAAGATCCGGATCGATAAGCTGCTGCACAGGGTGGGTACAGACAGCATGGGCATGAATCAGAGAAAAATATCCTGGTAAAGGAGATTGAAGATGGACATAAAGATAGATGATATCGTAAAACAGGTTTTGTCTGAGGTGGGTACTCCTAAAGTGGATAAGACACCTTTTACGCTAGAGAGAAAACCTGTTTTTACGGGCAAGGAAACAGGAAGGACTGCAGTTCTTTCTTCTCCTGAAAATTATGAAGTTAAAGACTGTGAAATCCCAAAGATCAGTGGGAAAGAGATTCTCGTACAGGTCGAAGGCTGCTGTGTATCACCTTCCGATACTGCGGAATTTATGAAAGAAAAGAGAATCGGACAGGCTGTATTTACAGGACAGCAGGGAACCGGTGTGATCGTAAAACTCGGAAGCCCCGCTCTTCAGGATGCGAATGGAAATACACTGAAAGTGGGCGACCGGATTGTGGCTGTCAAAAAAGCAGGAGGCTCTGCTTCATCGTTTAGCGGAAACCGCATGCATTCGGGCATTATGTCAAATGGGTGGTTCTCAAACTATATAGTCCTTCAGGCAGGAAACCAAATATATCAGGTCAATGATCTGGATCTGGAGTCCCGTCTGCTGACTGAGACCGCTATAGCAGTAAACAGCGCTGTACAGAGGGCAGAAAAATTAAATCATTTAGAAGATACCAAAAAAGTAATCGTATTAGGATGCGGCCTGGAAGGGCTTACGGTAATCGCTGCGTTGAAATGTATGGGAATCAGTCAGATTATAGCAATCGACGGATCAGAAGCCAGACTAAAACTGGCAAAAGAATTCGGTGCCCCGGAAGTGATAGACTACCGTGACAAGAAAGGAATGCCGGCCATTCTGGAAAAGATCAAAAAATACACAGGTGGGACTCTGGCAGACACTGTCTTCCAGTGCACCATATCCTCCCTGGGGCGCAGCACAGCAAAACGCCTGATAAAACCTAGCGGCAGCGTATGCGAACTCGGCTACATATTAGGCAGGGGAAAAGCAACGGCAAAATTTTATGAAGAAACAATGCCGTCCGGAGGAAGATTTTACTCCTCGAGAGACTACGAAGAATGCTTTTTATTCTTAAAAAAAGCACAGGAAAAAGAAATACCCCTGTACAAATTAATCACCCACAGATACCTTCTCCCCCAGATCAACGAGGCCCACTGGGCCGCAATCCGCGAAGAAGGCCTGCTGGTATCCGTCTTCAACCGCTAGCCATATATTAGCTATTAATTGGCCTGTTACTGTCGTGTCAGATTCCGTCTGGAATCGCCCCCTTATTCTTATCGGATAATCGGATGAACCCAGCCCGTCAGGCGGCGCGCAGAGGGAGACAGCCCGTGGGATATGCTGTTTTACGGGCATAAAATAAGCTTTAGAGGTACTTAATGAAGCAAGGCCGGATTTTACAGATGGCATTTGATTCTCCAAAATCAAATGCCATAAAGAGCTGAGCTGCGTTTGCATCGGCAAACGGAGTGAATCTCTTTAGTTCTGTAAAATCCGGCCTTGCTTCATTTAGTACATCTTAGCGAATGACCAGCCTGAAAACAGCATATCCCACGGGCTGTCTCCCTCTGCGCGCCGCCTGACGGGCGGACTTCAATTATCCCCAAAGAATAAACCTTATTCCATCAGGGAAGCTACTATGCTGCTGACGAGTTTTCCGTCTGCCTTCCCTTTTACTTTTGGCATCAGTTCTTTCATGATCTTTCCTTTATCCTTTGCTGTCGGAGTTTCAATACCCAGATCTGCCAATACCCCGTTGATGATTTCTTTAATCTCATCTTCACCCATCATCTTAGGCGCATATTCCTCAAGAACTGCGAGGCGTTTCTTGCATTCGTCGATGATATCCGTGCGGTCCTGAGGTGTCATTTCCAGAGTTTCTTTTGTCTGTTTGATCTCTCTTAAAATAACCTGGGTCTCTTCCTCTTCAGTCAGGTCTGCACGTTTATCGATTGCCTTGTTCTTGAGAGCTGATAACAGAAAAGAGAGAGCTGCCTTTCTCTCCTTGTCTCCGGCCTTCATAGCTGCGACCATAGCACTTCTTACTTCTTCAATTTTAGTCATTCTTCATACCTCCATCTGGTTTATTGTCTACCGGTAACTGTTCATGGTTCTGAACAGTTACGTCTAACGGTTGATTCCGGACTGCAATTCGTCTGCCCATGTCTGCAGATTATAAGTATGCCCGTCAAATAATTTTAAAATCACGCCGGTAGGATTATCCTCGTTGGCAAAGGCATTGGCCTCGTCTGTGTCAACATGCATTGCCAGAGAAAAGCCCGGGCTGACGCGGACAACGACGTCTGAAAAAATCAGAGAACGCTCATAGCTTGTCGTGATGACAAAGACGATGTCATTATCCTTGACATGTGCCCTGACGGCATCGAGAGGTGTCATATGGATATGGCGTTTTGCCACAATGACCCCTTCTTTTAGTTCTATTCTGCCTTTTGGCCCCTCTAATATACATCCCGGAGTTCCTTTGATATCTCCGGACTGCCGGATGACGCTGGGAATCCCGAGCCTTCTGGCGTCAGTTACGGAAATCTCCACCTGGGTCGCCGGGCGGAACGGGCCCAGTACGATGACTTTTTCAAAACGCCCTTTCGGACCAATGACCGTGAGTCTTTCTTTACATGCATACTGTCCGGGCTGGCTGAGTTCCTTTACATAGTTCAGGCGCACGCCGGGACCAAATAATTGTTCAAAATCTTCCTGAGAGACGTGAATGTGTCTGGCGGAAGTTTCTATAGGGATTTTCAGGCTCATAATGATTAACTCCATCCTGTGCGTGTATTTAACATCACCTAAATTTTAGCAGAATCAAGTGAGGATTTCAATATGATCTTGCTTTACGAATTTCAAACAGCACAGGTGTCCGTCCGGCATCCCGCCCCGGCTTACGGCAGGCTTCGGTTCATCCGGTCAGTAATAGCGCGATCATGGGAGGGGAAATCGGCGGAGGGCTGCGGATGGATTCGCGTGGTGGGACTTTATGTGGGGAGGGACGTACACGAGGCTGACGCCCGTGTACTAAAGAAGTTGTGCTAAGATTGTGTTAAGAAGGGGAAGGGCTGGTTGACCGGGGGGATTTTTGCGTGATATTCTTGGAACGGAGTGCGTTGATGTTAAGTGAGGGTTAGGCGTACAGTATGGGGATACGAAGGAGTAAATGGGATTATGGGTATTAAGGATGTGCTGGCGCTTTTGGGCGGGCTGGCTTTGTTTTTGTATGGGATGCAGATGATGAGTAATGGGCTGGAGGCGGCGGCCGGGAACCGGATGAAGGCGATTCTGGAGAGGCTGACTTCGAACAGGGTGAAGGGGGTCCTTGTCGGGGCAGGGATTACAGCTGTGATTCAGTCTTCTTCGGCGACCACGGTTATGGTGGTCGGGTTTGTGAATTCGGGACTGATGACGCTGAAACAGGCTGTCTGGGTTATCATGGGGGCCAATATAGGGACGACGATTACAGGACAGCTGATTGCGCTGGATATTGGGGCCGTTGCGCCTGTGTTTGCCATTGCGGGTGTTGCTGCGATTATGTTTGTGAAAAATGAAAAGGTACATCATATCAGCAGTATTTTTGCGGGACTCGGTATACTTTTCATGGGAATGGACATGATGGGGAATGCAATGGAGCCTCTGCAGGATTCGGCGGCATTTATCCAGTTTATGACGACTTTTAGGAATCCTCTGGTGGGAATTCTGATTGGCGCCGTGTTTACAGCGGTAATTCAGTCCTCCTCCGCATCAGTCGGGATTCTTCAGGCACTGGCCGGGACAGGGATGATTCCTCTGTCAAGTGCTGTTTATATTCTGTTCGGGCAGAATATCGGAACGTGCATCACGGCGGTGCTGGCATCAATTGGGATGAAGGTGAATGCGAAGCGGACAACGATTATACATTTGATGTTTAATATTTTTGGTTCCGTTTTGTTTACGGTGGTCTGTCTGGTTACACCTTTTGTGAGCTGGATGGAGGCACTTGCACCGGGAAATCCGGTTTCGCAGATTGCAAATGTGCACACTGTTTTTAATATTGTGACCACACTGATCTTACTTCCGTTTGGAACATATATGGCGGCCGCGGCGGAGAAAATTCTCCCTGACAGCAGAAAGGAAGAGGACGAGGAATACAGGCTGAAGTATATTACCAGATTTGAACCGTCCTATGCGATCGGACAGGCGGCAGTGGCGATTTCCCAGGTGAAAAATGAGGTGGGGAGAATGCAGGCGATGGTCGAAAAAAATATTTCCAGTGCCTATAATGTCCTGATTAAATATAATGATAAGGAACTGAAAAAAATAGATGAGCGGGAAACATACATAGATTATCTGAATGCAGAAATATCAAGCTATATCGTGTCTCTGATGGCAAATGAAATGTCTCTGGCAGATTCGCGCCAGATCAACGGATACTATGTGGTCATCAGCAATCTGGAACGCCTTGGCGATCATGCGGTGAATCTGGCCGGATATGCAAAGGAATTGAAAGGCTGGGATGCCGGATTTTCAGAAACGGCCAGGGAAGAACTGGAGATTATGAAGAAGCAGTGTATGGATGCGCTGGATATCGTAAAAGAAATGCTTCCCGGTAATTCTGGCGTGATTCTTGAAAAGGCTTCGGCGATGGAACAGAAGATTGATGACACAAGGGATAAATACTTTAAGAAACAGATGCAGCGCCTGAAAAAAGGAAAATGTAAGCCTCAGACAGGCATCATATTTACAGAGATTTTGACGGATTTTGAAAGAATGGGGGATCATGTGAAAAATATTGCCGAACAATATGTAGAAATGGAAAACTGATGAAACAACGAATATTTTCCTCTGTTTAACAAATAATAGTAGCAGTGCTAATTATTACTATGACGTTAAATGGAGGAATTTTTTATGAAAGCTACAGGAATCGTAAGGCGGATTGATGACCTGGGAAGGGTGGTCATTCCGAAAGAAATACGAAGAACGCTGCGGATACGCGAGGGAGACCCGCTGGAGATATTTACAGACAGAGAAGGTGAAGTGATACTTAAGAAATATTCTCCGATCGGGGAACTGGGAACGCTGGCCAAGCAATATTCCGAAAGTCTGGCACAGACGATGGGATGCACAGTATGTATCACGGACACGGATCAGATCGTGGCGGCCTCAGGCAGCGGGAAAAAAGATCTGCAGGATAAGTATATCAGTAAAGAACTGGAAAAAGTGATTCAGACGAGAGAACAGGTGCTGGCAAAGTCAGATTCCGCTAAATATGCCGGAATCACGGCGGATGAAAAAGAATTCAAAGAAGAAGTGATCTGCCCGATCCTCTGTGAAGGGGATGCAATCGGGGCGGTTGTGTTCTTAAATAAAGACGACAAGAAAAAATTCGGGGAACTGGAACAAAAGGTTGCCCAGAGTGCGGCAGGATTTTTAGGACGGCAGATGGAGCAGTAAATGAAAGTGTTATAATAATAATAAAGACAGCGGCAGACATAAAATGCTGCTGTTTTTTTCGTTTAAGTTATATTTCCCGCGGGACAATCATATGCTGTATTAGTATATGATGGACGAGGAGGTTTGGGATGGAGAAAAAGACAAATAGAGGACGCGGGGCGGAAGGAAAAGCTGTCTGGATTCTGAAAGCCCTTTTGTGCGCCTATGTAGTAACAGGGATCCTGCTGCTTTTGCTGACACTTTTGCTTTATAAATTGAATCTGGATGAAGGAAAAGTAACAGGGGGAATTATTGCAATCTATGTCATTTCTACTTTTGTCGGCGGGTTTGCCGCAGGAAAGATGGCGAAGGTACGCAAGTTTGCGTGGGGACTGACGATTGGGATCCTGTATTTTGGACTGCTGCTTTTGATTTCTCTGGGGGTGTACCGGACACTACAGGGCAGCGGGGCCAATGTACTGACAACATTTTTGCTCTGTGCAGGCGGCGGAATGCTTGGGGGGATGATATCCTGATCCTGAGACATACGATTATGTTCACGAAAAAAACACTTTAAAAACATATAACAGTATGCTATAATGTTACGAGGTAAATACATGCCTGTAGCATGAATAGTAGGAGGAGAGAACCATGAAGCATATCAAGACATTGAATACACAGACATTGAACAATACAGTAAAAAAGGGCGGCTGCGGTGAATGCCAGACATCCTGCCAGTCAGCATGCAAGACTTCCTGTACAGTAGGAAATCAGACCTGCGAACATAAGAAATAAGATACATATAATTTAGTAAAGAACCATGAAAGGCAGCGACCTCGGCCGCTGCCTTACGCTTGTTACCGGGATTCTTTTTCCGGGGCATGTGAATTAAGATGAAAGTGGGGGTATCTGTTGTGATACATCAGTACCAGAATAATGGATATAACATTGTCCTCGATGTGAACAGTGGTTCTGTGCACGTGGTGGACAAGATTGCATATGACGTGATCGGCTGTCTGGAGGGTATGAATCCCCTTCATACCCCGGAAACTTTACGCAGTGATGAGACCCGGGAGTATCTCTGCGGGAATCTGGAAGATACCTATGCCAGAGAAGAACTTTGTGAAGTGCTGGAGGCCGTGGCTGAACTTGCAGAGGCAGGACAGCTTTTTGCAAGAGATATATATGAAGACTATATAGGGGAAGTGAAGCAGAGGAAGACCGTTGTTAAGGCTCTTTGTCTGCATATTGCGCATGACTGCAATCTGGCATGTAAGTACTGTTTTGCGGAAGAGGGGGAATACCACGGGAGACGTGCCCTGATGTCATACGAGGTGGGGAAGAAAGCACTGGATTTCCTGATCGAGAATTCTGGGAACAGGAGGAATCTCGAAGTCGACTTCTTCGGCGGGGAGCCGCTGATGAACTGGCAGGTTGTGAAAGACCTGGTGGCTTATGGGCGGGAGCAGGAAAAGCTGCACAATAAGCATTTCCGTTTTACCGTGACGACTAACGGTGTCCTGTTGAATGATGAGATTCAGGAGTTCGTGAACCGCGAGATGGACAATGTCGTGCTCAGTCTCGACGGCCGTAAGGAAGTAAATGACAGAATGCGCCCGTTCAGAAACGGAAAAGGCAGTTATGACCTGATTGTACCGAAGTTTCAGAAACTGGCGGAGAGCCGGAACCAGGAGAAGTACTATATAAGAGGGACGTTTACAAGGGAGAATCTTGACTTTTCAAATGATGTCATGCATTTTGCAGAGCTGGGGTTCAAACAGATTTCCATAGAACCGGTAGTCGGAGAGGACACAGACCCATATGCAATCCGGGAAAGTGACCTGCCGCAGATTTTCCGGGAATATGATATTCTGGCAAAGACTATGGTGGAAAGAGAGCGCAGGGGGGAAGGATTTACATTCTTCCATTTTATGCTGGATTTAGAAGGCGGTCCGTGTGTTGCAAAGAGACTTTCAGGCTGCGGCTCAGGGACAGAGTATCTGGCTGTTACGCCGTGGGGGGATTTATACCCGTGCCACCAGTTTGTCGGGGATGAAAAGTTCCTGATGGGAAATGTGGATGACGGAATCGTAAAACCGGAAATCGCGGATGATTTCAGAGGCTGCAGTGTCTATTCCAAAGAAAAATGCCGGAAGTGTTTTGCCAGATTCTACTGCAGCGGCGGCTGTATGGCAAACTCTTATAAATTCCACAATACGATTCATGATACGTATGATGTGAGCTGTGAGATGGAACGTAAACGTGTAGAATGTGCGATTATGATAAAGGCTGCATTGGCAGATGAAGAAAGGAATGTGACTCATGAAGAAAAGTAAAGGCATTATCAGCCTGATTCTGACTGCCCTGCTGATTGCCCTGTTGGGATTTACAACAGTGGTCGGATTCGGGAAAACAGGTTCAGGTGCCGCAAAGAATATCAAGCTCGGTCTTGATCTGGAAGGCGGCGTAAGTATTACATATCAGGTCAAAGGGGACACACCGTCCCAGGCAGATATGGATGATACCATTTATAAGCTGCAGAGACGTGTGGAAGGTTACAGTACAGAGGCTACCGTATATCAGGAGGGCGATGACCGTATCAGCATTGAGATTCCGGGTGTTAAGGATGCCAACAAGATTCTGGACGAATTAGGACAGCCGGGCTCACTGTATTTTATCAGAGAAAAGGACAGTGACGGCAACGCTAACTATTCACAGGTATCTGTTGGGGAATATAAGCTTAACAAGACGATCGATGAGCTAAAGGAGGATGGTTCCATCGTTCTCACCGGTACAGATGTTAAGAATGCATCTGCAGCAACAACGCAGGATTCAATGAATAACAAAAAGAATATCGTCGAGCTTTCCTTTACAAAAGAAGGAACTGAGAAGTTTGCGGCTGCAACAAAAGAAGCGGCAGGCAAAGAGACGATTGCAATTTACTATGATGGAGAACTCGTCAGTGTGCCGAATGTGGAGAATGAAATCCTTGACGGGCAGGCCCAGATCTCAGGAAGTATGGATTTTGAAGCGGCAGAACAGCTGGCATCCACGATCCGTATCGGTGGACTGAGTCTGGAACTCGAGGAGCTGCGTTCCAATGTTGTTGGTGCACAGCTGGGGCAGGAAGCGATCAGCACCAGTTTAAAGGCCGGCGCGATCGGACTTGCAATTGTGTTTATTTTCATGTGTTTTGTATACCTGCTTCCGGGATTTGCGGCAAGTATTGCACTGCTTATTTATACGGGGCTGATTCTTGTCCTGCTGAATGCATTTGATATTACACTGACACTTCCGGGTATCGCAGGTATTATCCTTGGTATCGGTATGGCGGTGGATGCGAACGTTATCATTTTCGCCAGAGTCCGTGAGGAACTGTCGGCCGGCAAGAACGTAAGGGCTGCGCTGAATGCAGGTTTCCATAAGGCGATGTCGGCGATTCTGGACGGAAATATTACAACCCTGATTGCAGCGGCCGTGCTGTGGCTGAAGGGAAGTGGAAGTGTAAAAGGATTCGCACAGACTCTGGCACTTGGTATTGTGGTTTCCATGTTTACCGCACTGGTGATTACACGTCTGATTGTGTATTCCTTCTATGCAGTGGGAATCCGCAATACAAAGGTTTATGGCCGTGTAAAACCGGAACGTAAGCCAATAGACTTCCTAAGTAAGAAAAAAATATTCTTTGCAATATCAATTGTAATTGTTCTGGCTGGATTTGTATTTATGGGAATTAACAGCAGCCAGGGCAAGGGTGCATTAAATTACAGCCTTGAGTTTAAGGGCGGTACCTCAACCAACGTGACCTTTGATAAAGATTACAGTCTGGAGGAGATCGACAAGAATATTGTGCCTCTGATTGAAGATGCAACAGGGGACAATAATGTACAGGTTCAGAAAGTAGAAGGAACCAATCAGGTAATCTTCAAGACAAAGACACTTGAACTTGACAGACGTGAAGCATTTAATAAGGCGATGACAGATGAGTTCAATGTAAATGAGGACGAGATTACAACAGAGAATATCAGTTCAACTGTAAGTTCGGAGATGAGACAGGATGCCATCGTTGCAGTTCTGATTGCAACAATTTGTATGCTGCTCTATATCTGGTTCAGGTTTAAGGACATCCGCTTTGCAACGAGTGCCGTGCTGGCGCTGCTGCACGATGTTCTGGTCGTACTTGCATTCTACGTTGTTGCAAGGGTATCAGTAGGTAATACATTTATCGCATGTATGCTGACAATCGTAGGTTACTCCATCAATGCCACGATCGTTATCTTTGACCGTATTCGTGAGGAGATGAAGACAAAGAAACGCGGCGAGGAACTCTCAGATCTCGTGAACAGATGTATTACACGTACATTGACACGTAGTATTTATACCTCACTGACAACGTTCGTGATGGTTGCAGTATTATATGTTATGGGTGTAAGTTCGATTAAAGAATTTGCACTGCCGCTGATGGTAGGTATTATCTGCGGGGCATATTCATCCGTATGTATCACAGGCGCACTCTGGTATGTGATGAAAGGCAAGGGACTGAAACAGGAAAAGAAGTAAGAACGTATATGCAGGAGGGGGCACCGCCGTGAATTGGCGGTGCCCCCTTTGCAGAATTAGATTACCCCACAGGTATTTCTGATAAAATTTTATACACAAGGAGGATAAAGGGTGGAAAAATGGTTTGTTTCTATGAAAAAAGCAGATTTTAACCAGATTGCCGAAAAGTACCGGATATCTCCGATTCTTGCAAGGCTGATCAGGAACCGGGATATGACGTCGGATCAGGAGATTGATTTTTATCTGAATGGTACGATCGCAGACTTATTTGATGGCATGCTTATGAAGGATATGGATAAAGCAGTAGAGATTTTGGCGGAGAAAATTCGTGAGGGAGCGCCAATCCGCGTAATTGGCGATTATGATATAGACGGTGTCAACGCGACATATGTACTTCAGGAGGGGATCGCGAAGCTTGGCGGAGATGTGGATACGGATATTCCGGACCGGATTAAGGATGGTTACGGGCTGAACCGTATGCTGATCGACCGGGCACTGGAGGAGGGGATCGATACCATTATTACTTGTGATAACGGGATCGCCGCATCGGAGGAGATTGCCTATGGGAAGAAGCAGGGGCTCACAATCATCGTGACGGATCATCATGAAGTGCCTTATCTGGATGCCGGAAGCGGGCGGGAGTACCTTCTTCCACAGGCAGATGCGGTCATTGACCCGCACCGGGCAGACTGTGACTATCCGTTTAAGGGCTTATGCGGGGCGGCAGTTGCCTACAAGCTGGTGGAGGCATTATATGAGGTGATGCAGCGCGATGTGGACGATGTGGATTACCTGATGCAAAATGTGGCAATTGCGACCGTCGGTGACGTGATGGACCTTGTCGGTGAGAACCGGATTTTTGTAAAGCAGGGTCTGGAAATGCTGAAACGAACGAATAATCACGGCCTGAAAGCACTGATGGAATGTACGGGTGTGCCCGTGGACCGTCTGTCAGCTTACCATATTGGTTTTGTAATCGGGCCGTGCATCAACGCAAGCGGCCGTCTGGACACTGCAAAACGGGCGCTTGAGCTTTTAAATGCGCCGAACCGCCGTGAAGCGGTCATGCTGGCGGAAGACTTAAAAGCCCTGAATGACAGCCGCAAGGAGATGACCGAAAAGGGTGTCGAAGAAGCTGTGGAGCAGATCGAAAATACTTCTATGGGTGAGGATAAGGTTCTCGTTATCTATCTTCCGGACTGCCATGAGAGTATAGCCGGGATTATAGCGGGAAGAATTAAAGAGAGGTATTACAGGCCGACCTTTGTTCTGACGGCAGGTGAGGAAGGTGTGAAGGGCTCGGGACGTTCCATCGAGGCCTATAATATGTTTGAGGAAATGTGCAAATGCCGAGCCCTGTTTACTAAGTTCGGCGGACATAAGCTGGCGGCGGGGCTTTCCCTCAAAGAGGAGAATGTAGGGCGGTTCCGGGAGGTGATTAATGAGCTTGCGGACCTGTCTGAGGAGGACATGCTGCCGAAGGTTTCTATAGACATGCAGCTTCCGCTTCCTTATGTGACGGAAGAACTTGTTTCCGAACTGGAACTTTTAGAACCGTTCGGCAAGGGAAATACGAAACCCGTGTTCGCAGAAAAAAATCTGAAAGTAATCAGCCCGAAAATTATCGGCAAGAATCAGAATGTTCTAAAGTTCAGGGTACAGGATCAGCGGGGCAATCAGATGGAGGCAGTTTATTTCGGTGATGCTGCCGCATGTATGGAGTATATGCGGGGGAAACCGGAGATGTCGTTTACCTTTTATCCGTCAATAAACGAATATATGGGAAACCGTACGCTTCAGATTACGGTGACCAACTACCAGTAAGGTCATTTTTTGGCGTTTTTGCGCCATTTTCTGTTTGAAATAGTTTGAAAAAAATAAAAATGATGGTATACTTAGGAATATGAAACTTACGATGGAAGAAAGGGGGAATTGATATGGCGGGGACTCCGGAATATGAATTGCTGAATATGAATCTGGAGATCGTAGACGGGCATGCCGTAAAAGCACCCGAAGATTATCAAGACCCTGAACAATTATATCAGGCCTTGATTGCCAGAGTCAGGAAATATCATCCGTCTGCGGATATTACAATGATTGAGAAAGCATACAGGGTCGGAAATCAGGCACATAACGGTCAGGTGCGCAAGTCTGGCGAACCTTATATTATCCATCCTCTGTGGGTCGGGATTATTCTGGCGGACCTTGAGATGGATAAGGAGACGATCGTGGCAGGCATGCTGCACGATGCAGTAGAAGATACGGAGATGACTCTCGAAGACGTGGCGAAAGAATTCGGAGATGAGGTTGCACTTCTCGTGGATGGTGTCACAAAATTGGGACAGTTGTCCTATTCCCAGGATAAACTGGAGGTTCAGGCGGAGAATCTGCGGAAGATGTTCCTTGCAATGGCAAAGGACATCCGTGTCATTATCATTAAACTGGCTGACCGGCTCCATAATATGCGGACGCTGGAATTTATGGTAGAGGCCAAGCAGAAGGAAAAGGCAAGGGAGACGATGGACATTTACGCGCCCATCGCGCAGCGCCTCGGTATCTCCAAGATTAAGACAGAACTGGACGATCTGTCATTAAAGTATTATCAGCCCGAAGTATATTATGACCTGGTAAAAAATTTAAATGAGAGGAAGACTGAGCGCGAGGATTTTGTACAGCAGATCGTGGCGGAAGTTTCTTCACATATGAGGAATTCTCATATTAACGCGAAGGTATACGGACGTGTAAAGCATTTCTTCAGTATCTATAAGAAGATGGTGAACCAGAATAAGACTCTGGATCAGGTATATGACCTGTTTGCAGTCCGCATCATTGTTGATTCCGTGAAGGACTGCTATGCGGCCCTCGGTGTAATTCATGAGATGTACACACCTATACCGGGCCGATTTAAAGATTATATTGCCATGCCAAAGGCGAATATGTACCAGTCCCTCCACACGACACTGATGGGGCCGTCAGGACAGCCGTTCGAGATTCAGATCCGCACCGAGGAGATGCACAAGACCGCTGAGTACGGTATTGCGGCACACTGGAAATACAAGGAAAGCGGAGACTCCACGAAGAGTGTGAAGGCCCAGGAGGAAGAGAAGTTGAGCTGGCTGCGCCAAATTCTGGAGTGGCAGCGTGACATGTCAGACAACCGGGAGTTTTTAAGCCTGCTCAAAGGTGATTTGGACCTGTTCGCGGAGGATGTATACTGCTTTACCCCAAACGGTGATGTGAAGAACCTGCCGAATGGTTCGACGCCGGTTGATTTTGCATATGCGATCCACAGTGCGGTAGGTAATAAGATGGTCGGCGCCAGAGTAAACGGAAAGCTGGTGAATATAGACTATAAGATCCAGAACGGTGACAGGATAGAGATTCTGACTTCCCAGAATTCCAAGGGCCCGAGCCGGGACTGGCTGAATATCGTTAAGAGCACACAGGCAAAGAATAAGATCAACCAGTGGTTTAAGAAAGAATTTAAAGAAGACAATATCGTGCGCGGCAAGGAGTTGATTAATGCCTACTGCAAGGCGAAGACGATTAGTCTGACGAATATCATGAAGCCGAAGTACCAGCAGATTGTGCAGAAGAAGTACGGTTTCAGGGACTGGGATGCCGTTCTGGCTGCGCTGGGGCACGGCGGGCTGAAGGAAGGCCAGGTTGTGAACCGCCTTGTAGAAGAGTACGAGAAGGAACACAAGAAGACGATCACGGATGAGACGATTCTGGAGAAGATTTCAGAAGCGAATAATCAGAAAGTTCACATTGCCAAGTCCAAGAGTGGTATTGTTGTAAAAGGAATCGATGATATGGCGGTACGTTTTTCGAAATGCTGTAATCCGGTTCCGGGAGATGAGATTGTTGGATTTGTCACCCGCGGGCGCGGAATGTCGATCCATAGGACGGACTGTGTGAATATGCTCCATCTGTCAGAGAAGGAAAGAGAACGCCTGATCGATGCCGAATGGGAAGAGACTGCAGAGGCGGAGAGCGGCGGGCAGTATCTGGCCGAGCTGAAGATGTATGCCCATGACAGGCAGGGACTTCTGATGGACATTTCTAAGATCTTTACAGAGGCGAAATTAGACGTGAAGTCCATGAATATCCGTACCAGTAAGAAAGGCACAGCCACACTGGACATGGGATTCATCGTGCACGGACGGGATGAGCTGAACAAAGTAATTGAGAAACTGCGCCAGTTAGACGGCGTGATGGATATTGAACGAACGGCAGGTTAAGTTGAGATGAAGATAGAAAAGTTTGTAATAGGTATCATAGGCACGAATTGCTATCTTGTGCAGAATGAAGACACAAAGGAATGTATTCTGATAGATCCCGCGGTTTTGAGGGCGGAGATTGTGAGCCATATTAAGAACCAGGGGCTGAAGCTGACAGCCATTCTGCTGACGCACGGACATTTCGACCACATCATGGGTGTGGACGGATTCCTGAAGGAATTTCAGGTTCCCGTATATGCGCATGAAAAAGAGGAGGCACTGCTTAGTGATGCTTCGCTGAACTCATCCTCCACATACGGGCGGGCATATACATTTTCGGATGCCGTATATGTGAAGGATAAGGAGAAGCTGAACGCAGCGGGATTCGATATAGAAGTTATCTATACGCCGGGGCATACCATCGGAGGCTGCTGCTACTATATTCCGGCAGAAGGGGTGCTGTTTTCAGGGGACACTTTATTCTGTTCCTCCATTGGCAGATCGGATTTTCCGACAGGGAATGCGGGACAGCTGATCCGTTCCATTCAGGAAAGGCTGATGTGCCTTCCGGATGAGACAAAGGTATATCCGGGACATATGGACGAGACGACGATTGATTTTGAGAAGAAGAACAATCCGTTTCTTTAATAGAGGGTACCAGATTGCGAATGAATAGCAGAAAGCGGGATTTTTAAAACTATTATGATTGAAATAAGCAGTAAAGATACACTGTATATGTATAATTTATATCATATCACGAAGGCCTTTTTCCCGAACACGGAGATCGGGCAAAAGGTGGATGAAGGGCAAGAACCTCTGGTAAAACTAACGTTGGAAGGGGGCTCTTGCTTTTCCATTACCGAAGGTGAAATCAACGCCCTTACGGACCGGCAGGAGCGCAAGAAGTTTGTGACCAGACATGTGTATGACTGGCTGTCCAAAGAGACTGGGATACAGCTTGCGTGGGGGATGCTCACCGGCGTAAGGCCCACGAAGCTCATCATGCAGCAAGTGGAAACAGGAATGCATGAAAAAGAAATTATTCAGTTTCTGAAAGAAGAATACGCGGTCAGCGCGAAGAAGGCACAGCTCGGACTGGAGATTGCAAAGAGAGAAAAGGCGCAGCTGGTCCGTCTGGACTATGACAATGGGTACAGTCTGTATGTGGGGATCCCGTTTTGTCCGAGCATCTGTTCCTACTGTTCTTTTAGTTCTTCACCTCTCGAAAAATGGAAAGACCGGATGGACGCTTATCTGGACGCGCTTTGCAGGGAGATTACGGCAATTGGCAGGGCGGTACAGGGTAAGAAACTGAATACCATTTATATAGGCGGCGGGACTCCGACGACACTTGAGGCAGATCAGCTGGAACGGCTGCTTCTGCATCTGGGGGACACCTTTTCTTACGGGGAACTGAAGGAGTTTACGGTAGAAGCCGGCAGACCGGACAGTATCACAAGGGAGAAACTGGAAGTGCTTTCCCGGTATCCCGTAACGCGTATTTCTATCAACCCGCAGACCATGCAGCAGAAAACGCTGGATGAGGTGGGGCGCAGACATACTGTTCAGGATGTGAAAGATGTGTTCCATATGGCGAGGAAACTTGGATTTGACAATATTAACATGGACCTGATTGCAGGACTGCCCGGTGAGAATGCAGGGGACATGCGTGATACCTTAAGACAGATAGAAGCACTCGGGCCGGACAGCCTGACTGTACATGCGCTCGCAATCAAACGGGCTGCCCGTCTAGGACAGGAACACTGCCGGATTGACCTGCACAGCGAGATTGAACAGATGGTGGAGGACAGCGCCGGGGCGGCAGAGAGGATGGGGCTTGTGCCTTATTATCTGTACCGGCAGAAGAATATTGCGGGAAATTTTGAAAATGTTGGTTACGCAAAGGTTGACAAAGCCGGAATATACAATATACTTATTATGGAAGAAAAACAGACAATCCTTGCGGCAGGGGCAGGTTCTTCTACAAAGATCGTGCTCCCGGAGAAGGTACAGATGGAGAACGGGAAGAAGAGCAATCTGGTCAGGATTGAGAATGTGAAAGACATTACGGAATATATCGGCCGTATTGACGAAATGATAGAGCGAAAAGGAGAATGGTTATGGCGTTAAAGAAGAAACCGGTCACCGGAATGAAGGACATGATGCCCGCTGAGATGGAGATCAGAGATTACGTGATAGGGCTCATCAAAGAAACTTACAAAGCATTTGGATTTTCATCCATAGAGACTCCCTGTGTGGAACATATTGAAAACCTGTGCAGCAAGCAGGGCGGGGATAATGAAAAGCTGATTTTCAAGATACTAAAAAGAGGCGAAAAGTTAAAGATCGATACAGCACAGACAGAGAGTGACCTGGTTGACGGGGGACTGCGTTATGACCTGACCGTGCCGCTGTCACGGTATTATTCAAATAATGCCAACGACCTCCCGTCACCTTTCAAGGCACTGCAGATGGGGAATGTGTGGCGCGCCGACAGACCGCAGAGAGGGCGTTTCCGTCAGTTTATGCAGTGTGACATTGACATTTTGGGCGAACCGGGCAATCTCGCGGAGATCGAGCTGATTCTTGCGACATCCACGCTGCTTGGAAAGCTGGATTTCAGAAATTTCACGATCCGCATCAATGACCGCAGATTTTTGAAGGCGATGGCGGCTTACAGCGGTTTCAAAGAAGAAGACTACGAGAATGTATTCATTATACTGGACAAGATGGACAAGATCGGCATGGACGGTGTTGCATCTGAATTAGAGGAGTGCGGATATGAGAAAGAATCGGTGGAAAAATATCTTCAGCTTTTCAAAGAAATTACAAACAACGTGGAGGGCGTACGCTACTGCAAAGAGAAACTGGAAGGCTTTCTCCCGGATGAAGCAGCGTCTTCACTGGAAATGATTATTACAAGTGTGGAAACGGCAAGAGAGGCTGATTTCAAGATCAGCTTCGACCCCACACTCGTACGTGGAATGTCCTATTATACCGGGACTATTTTCGAAATCTCTATGGACGAGTTCGGCGGTTCTGTAGGCGGCGGCGGACGTTACGACGAGATGATCGGGAAATTCACGGGACAGAATACCCCTGCGGTAGGTTTCTCAATCGGGTTCGAACGAATTGTCATGCTCCTGCTGGAAAGAGGCTATCAAGTGCCGACAAGCAGGTCTAAAAAGGCGTTCCTCATCGAGAAGAACATGCCTCAGGAAGGCATGCTGAAAGTATTAAGCCTTGCAAAAGAAGAACGTGCGGCAGGAAAACAGGTCATGATCGTTAATATGAAGAAAAATAAAAAATTCCAGAAGGAACAACTGGTGGAGCAGGGATATGAAGACATTGTTGAATGCTACCGCGACTCCATAAATGAACTGTAAATGTGAAAAAAGTGTGACGGGGGTCTGACCCCTTTGCAAAAGGGTCAGACCCCTCTGAAGAAGAGAGGATGGAAATTATGGCAGAATCAATGAAGGGCTTGAAGAGAACTCACCGCTGTGCGGAGCTGTCAAGCGTAAATACCGGTGAGAAAGTGACTGTAATGGGATGGGTTCAGAAGAACCGGAATAAAGGCGGCATTGTGTTTGTGGACCTCCGTGACCGTTCTGGTATCCTGCAGATTGTATTTGAAGGCGAAGATAAGGCAGAACTGATCGAAAAGGCGGCAAAACTCCGGAGTGAGTTTGTTATCGCAGTTGTAGGTAATGTTGAAGCCCGAAGCGGGGCAGTGAACGAGAATCTGGCTACCGGTGAGATTGAAATAAGGGCAGAGGAACTGCGGATTCTTTCAGAATCAGAAACCCCTCCGTTCCCGATTGAAGAAAACAGCAAGACGAAGGAAGAACTCCGTCTGAAATACCGTTATCTGGACCTGAGAAGGCCGGATCTCCAGCGGAACCTGATGATGAGAAGCAAGGTTGCGACTCTGACACGCCAGTTCCTGTCAGAGGAAGGGTTCTTAGAGATTGAGACACCGGTGCTTGGAAAGAGTACGCCGGAAGGCGCAAGGGATTATCTGGTACCGAGCCGTATACATCCGGGCAGTTTTTATGGACTTCCGCAGTCACCACAGCTGTTCAAGCAGCTGCTGATGTGCTCAGGATATGACCGTTATTTCCAGATTGCAAAATGTTTCCGTGACGAGGACCTGCGTGCCGACCGACAGCCTGAGTTTACACAGATAGACATGGAACTTTCTTTTGTGGATGTGGACGATGTGATTGATGTGAATGAGAGGCTTCTGGCGAAGTTGTTCAAAGAAGTTCTGGATGTGGAGGTTACACTCCCGATTCCAAGAATGACCTGGCAGGAAGCGATGGACCGTTATGGCTCTGACAAGCCGGACACCCGTTTCGGCATGGAGCTGACAGATGTAACGGATACGGTAAAGGACTGTGAATTTGTTGTCTTCAAAGGCGCCATTGAAAACGGCGGAACTGTCCGGGGCATCAACGCTAAGGGACAGGGCGGCATGCCGCGTAAGAAGATCGACAAGCTGGTTGATTTTGCAAAGGATTTCGGGGCAAAGGGACTTGCCTATATTGCACTCCAGACGGATGGGACGGTGAAGTCATCGTTTGCAAAATTCATGACAGAGGAGCAGATGCAGAACCTGATTCAGGCAATGGCCGGAGAGCCGGGAGACTTACTTCTCTTTGCAGCAGACAAGAATAAAGTTGTCTGGGATGTACTTGGGAACCTGCGTCTGGAAATTGCGAAACAGATGGAAATCCTGAATAAGGATGAATATAAGTTTGTATGGGTCACAGAGTTCCCGCTTCTCGAGTGGAGCGATGAACAGAACCGTTTTATGGCAATGCACCATCCGTTTACCATGCCGATGGAGGAAGACCTTAAGTACATCGATGACGATCCGGGAAGGGTCCGTGCCAAAGCTTACGATATCGTACTGAACGGGAACGAGATCGGCGGGGGAAGCGTCAGAATCTTCCAGAATGATATTCAGGAAAAGATGTTTGAAGTGCTTGGGTTCACAAAAGAACAGGCATATGAGCAGTTCGGTTTCCTTCTGGATGCGTTTAAATACGGTGTGCCCCCTCACGCAGGCCTTGCATATGGTCTGGACCGTATGGTCATGCTCATGGCAAAAGAGGACAGCATCCGTGATGTCATGGCATTCCCGAAGGTAAAGGATGCTTCCTGCCTGATGACGGAAGCACCAAGTGAGGTTGATGATAAACAGCTTGAGGAATTGGGACTGGAAAAATGCTCTGCTGAATAAAGTTGAGGATAAGGTCGTTCAGTGTCGATTATCAATAAAATAGAAGTCAGATAGGCCTTAGATTTTCGGAATATTCTTTTCAGAATCGGAAAGTGCCGGCGAGGCAGGGCGAAAATCCCTGTCCACCAGCACGTCAAGGCTTACATGAAATGCGTCTGCAATTGATATTAGGATAAAAATATCAGGGAGACGTTTCCCGAGTTCATAAGCGGATAAAGTGGCACGATGCAGGTTGATCTTTCGAGCTAAATTTAATTGTGTCATGTTGCGTTCTTTGCGCAGCCGTCTAATATTTCGGCCAATCGTATCATTAGTTATCATTATTTTCACCAAATTTTTGCACGGAGTTATTAAATTCTATGTTCATTCTATATGATAGCCTGTGAAATTACAAATGGAAAAGCGTGGTAGGCGGGCATCATAATGATGACATGGTTATGCGTTAGTAAGAAATAAATAATCGGGGGAGAAATCCAAACTGAGCAAAAAATTAGAAATTTAAAAAAAATATAAAAAACTTTAAAAAATGTGTTGACAATCTGAACTTCATATAGTATAGTAATTATTGTTCCGGTCAGGAAATATACAACATACGCGATAGTGGCTCAGTTGGTAGAGTACGACCTTGCCAAGGTCGGGGTCGCGGGTTCGAATCCCGTCTATCGCTCTTAAGGCTTCAGAAAGAAAAGACAAGTGTTAGGTAATCGGTTTAGAGACGATTATTTAACACTTGTTTTTATTTCAAAGGAAAGTTCATTTTATGAAACAAAGTGAAGCAAACAAAAAGACGGAGCCCCGGCTAATGGTGCCCGGTTTTCCGCCCTATCAATTCATCGATAGTTATATTGTAGATGTCCGCCATCGCCCATAAAGTATAGATATCCGGGATGCGGCTTCCTGTCTCATATGTAGACACGGTCTGGCGTGTCATATTCAGCGGCTTTGCCAGATCAACCTGAGTCATTCTGCGGGCCGTCCGATACATTCTCAGCCTGTTTCCTAGTTCTTTTTCTGTCATATCCTTCACCAACCATTTTTTGCTTTAAGTAATATCACCCTTGTATGCAAATATACGCGTTCTTTAAAGAACAAATATATTCTCAACAGGGATACCAAGTGCCTTGGAGAGAAGAAGTGCAGTCTCTACGGATGGATTCGTTGTAGTACCAGATTCAATTGCTGATATTGTAGTTCTTGGAACACCGCTCAATCTGCTCAGTTTTTCCTGAGACCAGTCTTTTTCCCAACGTATTGCTTGCAGTCTATTGTTCATATATTTACACACCTGGTTAATTATTTAGTATGCGTAAATCCCAGCCTTCGTTTACATACCAAATATTACCACATAAAGATGACCGATATCTGTCGACTTTTTTTGACAAATTTCGTAAGGTTCCATAAATTCAGTTGTTATATTAACGAGGGACTATTTTTGTCTATAGAAAAGAGACTTGAAACAGGTCTCTTCATGATAGCCGGGGTACTGCCAGTTGTTATGAAGTTAAGACTGTTTAATATTGTATGTTATTAATAATTTTTTTATTTATAATACTTTCTCATGTATTCATTTAGAATACCATCTTGTTTTAGAAAATTAAAGAACTATTTATATCTTTTCACTTTGTAATCATTATCGGTACCGATTCGACGGCACCGTGTATTTTTGTGAGACTGTTTATAAACGTGTCTGTGATCACTAAATTAGTTTGTGCATATCCAGATGTTCTGTTAAAACCCGCTGGTATTTTCTGCATATTTATGCTATAATATGTCCCATTCAAATACGCCCCGGTGTTTTTGCGGCGGAGCATGTGTCCTGATGTGCGTGATGTTATGCGTCTGTATGCTTTGCCCGCCCGCAGGGGGCGGTTATTCCGGAGGGGAAACTTCTGGCAGGATATAATACTTAGTGATAAAGAGGTGCAGAGATGGAAGAAAATAAGATAAAAGAAAATAAGATAAAAGTGGCCCTGCTTGGACTGGGAACGGTTGGCACAGGCGTTTATAAACTCATACACAGAAGAGGGGATGTGATGGAGCGCACGATTGGTGCCGAACTTGAGATTTCCCGGATTCTGGTACATAGCCTGAAGAAAGAGCGTCCGGGTATTGATGCATCTCTTTTGACAGATAACTGGCAGGAGATTCTGGCTGATGATGAGATTCAGATTGTGATAGAGGTGATGGGAGGCATCGAACCAGCCCGTACCATGATACTGGATGCGCTTCATGCGGGAAAACACGTCGTTACGGCGAACAAGGACCTTGTGGCAGAGTATGGCAAGGAGCTGTTGGATGCGGCAGAAGCCGGAAAGTGTGATTTCCTCTTCGAGGCCGCTGTGGCAGGCGGAATTCCGATTATCCGTCCTCTGAAACAGTGTCTGGCCGGAAATGAGATTTCCGAAGTGATCGGAATTGTAAACGGTACAACAAACTATATTTTAACAAAGATGTTTGAAGATAATATGAGCTTTGAAGAAGCTCTGGCAAAGGCGACGGAGCTTGGGTATGCTGAGGCCGACCCGACTGCTGATGTTGAGGGACTGGATGCAGGGCGCAAGGTTGCGATCATGGCTTCCATTGCCTTTCATTCCAGAGTTGTTTTTAAGGATGTTTTTACGGAGGGGATCACGAAGATTACTTCCAAAGATATCGCTTATGCGAAAGAGTTTGACAGTGTAATCAAGCTGCTTGGAGTGGCCCATAATACGGAAAATGGTATCGAAGTCGGTGTTTACCCGATGCTTTTGAATAAAGACCATCCGCTGGCGTCCGTGCGTGATTCTTTCAATGCGGTGTTTGTTCACGGCGATGCCGTGGATGACGCCATGTTCTACGGCAGGGGTGCCGGAGAACTGCCGACTGCAAGTGCGGTGATGGGGGATATCATTGATGTGGCCAGGGATATTCAGTATCATTGTAACGGTAGAATCAGCTGTACCTGTTATAAAGAGCTTCCGATCAAAGATTTTGATGATGTGAAGAATAAGTTCTTCCTCAGGATGCAGGTGAAAAACCAGCCCGGCGTTCTGGCCTGCATTGCAAAGGTCTTTGGAGACCATAAGGTCAGCATCGCGCGGGTTGTGCAGAAACATGCGAAGGAAAATGAGGCGGAGCTGGTTATTGTAACTGATAAGGTAAAGGAATACCATTTAAAGGACGCCCTGGGGGAATTAAGAGGAATAGACAGTATTTTGGACATCAGCAGCCTGATACGCGAGTACTAGGGCACAGGATGCTGCCAGAGCGTAGTTTTGTCCGTGGAAGAGGTGTGAAGTTGACACACCTCTTTTATAATGGTATAACAGAATATAGCACGCTATATATAAAAGGCGTCGGTATCTGGTAAATTTCATGGAGAGGAGAAAAGCATGGAGCGAAGAAACCAGCCGATCGGTTTTACCATTAAGCAGATCAATAACGTATTTGAAAAAGATTTGAATGAAAAGCTGAAAACAATTGGAATTACAGCATCGCAGTGCGCGGTTCTGGATTACCTGTTCCACACGAACAAGGAAGAGGTAAGCCAGCGTGATGTGGAGCGCCATTTGAGCCTGAAGAATCCTACTGTGACAGGACTGCTTAAAAGGCTGGATGAAAAAGGATTTATCTTCTGCGTTCCAAATACAACAGATAAACGTAAAAAAAACATTTATCTGACAGAAAAAGCCTATGACATCCAGCGCAGGATGGAGGCGGACCGCAGGAAAATGGACAGAGAAATGACACGCGGAATGACAAAAAAGGAAATAGCAGCTTTAACAAGAGGTCTTGAAAAGATGCTGTATAATATAGCTGATCCATAAATTTTCAGAATTATCAGAAAACGGAGGGCAAAGGGGTCAGACCCCTTTGCGGAATTTACAGAAGGGAGACGAAATTATGAGTAATGCAGATCGTATTTTTATTGATATGTGCCGTGATATTATTGAGAATGGTACGAGTACTGAGGGGGAGAAGGTGCGCCCGGTATGGGAGGATGGGACGTCCGCTTATACGATTAAGAAGTTCGGGGTGGTGAACCGTTATGATCTCTCGAAGGAGTTCCCGGCCCTGACGCTGCGGCGTACGGGGATTAAGAGCTGTGTGGATGAGATGCTCTGGATCTGGCAGAAGAAGTCGAATAATATCCATGACCTGAATAGTCATATATGGGACAGCTGGGCGGATGAAGATGGATCGATCGGAAAAGCCTATGGCTACCAGATGGGCGTGAAGCACGAGTACAGGGAAGGGATGATGGACCAGGTGGACAGGGTGATCTATGACCTGAAGAATAATCCGTACAGCCGCAGGATTATGACGAACATATATGTGCATCAGGACCTGCATGAGATGAATCTGTACCCGTGTGCATACAGCATGACGTTCAATGTGACAAAGGAAAAGGGCAGTGACAAGCTGACGCTGAACGGAATCCTGAACCAGCGTTCTCAGGATGTACTTGCGGCAAATAACTGGAATGTATGCCAGTACGCCGTACTTCTGCATATGCTGGCACAGGTATGTGATATGAAGGCCGGGGAATTTGTCCATGTGATTGCGGATGCACACATCTATGACCGCCATATCCCACTGATTGAGGAACTGATCTCGAGGGAGCCATATCCGGCGCCGAAGTTCTGGCTCAACCCGGATGTAAAGGATTTCTATGAGTTTACGAGGGAGGATGTGCGTCTGGATGACTATCAGACACATCCGCAGATTAAGAATATACCGATTGCGGTTTAATAAAGGGAGGAAAGAACAATGAATCTAATTGCAGCAGCTGATAAAAACTGGGGAATTGGCTATAAGAATAAGCTACTTGTAAGCATACCGTCTGATATGAAGTTTTTCCGTGAGACAACGACCGGGAAGGTGATTGTTATGGGCAGGAAGACACTGGAAAGCTTTCCGAACGGTATGCCGTTGAAGAACAGGACAAACATTGTCCTGACATCCAACAAAGATTACCGTGTTAAAGATGCAATTATTGTGCATACTTTAGAGGAACTGCATAAGGAACTGGAAAAATATAATTCGGAAGATGTCTATGTGATAGGAGGGGAAAGCGTGTACCGCCAGCTTCTTCCTTACTGTGACACGGCATATATTACCAAGATCGACCATGCATTTCAGGCAGATACGTTTTTCCCTAATCTGGATGAAATGGAAAACTGGGAGATGACACAGGTGAGTGAGGAGCAGACATGCTTTGATCTGGAATATATGTTCACGAAATATGAAAACCGTCTGTAAAGAAGCGGGATATCTGACGATAGAAGGTAAGTGAATATTGAATGATGATATATAAATGGTTAAAATGCAGGAAGTTTTCTGACTGGGCGGAACGTGGAAAGGTATGCAGCCTGATCCTCATACTGGTTCTTTCGGCGGTCTTCCTGCAGGGGTGTGCAAAGGAGGAACAGGAAAATGGCTCTGCGCACACGGAAAAACTGAAAGTGGTCACGACCATCTTTCCACAGTACGATTTTGTACGTCAGATTGCCGGGGACAAGGTTGATTTGAAGATGCTCCTGAAGCCGGGTGAGGAGAGTCATTCCTATGAACCGACGCCGAAAGATATCATTGATATCCAGAAATGTGACCTGTTTATCTACGTAGGCGGTGAGAATGATGAATGGGTCGAGGATATTCTGGACTCTATGGACCGCGGACAGCTCAGGACACTGCGCCTGGTTGACTGTGTGGATACTGTAGAGGAAGAACACGTTGCAGGTATGAAGGAAGAACGCCATGAAGAGGAAGAAGAGGGGGCTTTTGACGAACATGTGTGGACATCTCCTAAGAATGCGGTAAAGATTGTGGAAAACATTACAGAAATTCTCTGTCAGGAAGATTCTGTGAATGAGGAAACGTACAGGCAGGCGGAAAAAACATATACGGAAAAATTAAGAAATCTTGACAGTGAATTCCGAAAGGTTGTGAAAGACGCGCCGGGACATACTGTACTGTTCGGGGACCGTTTCCCGTTCCGGTATTTTGCCGATGCATACGGGCTTGATTATTATGCGGCGTTTCCAGGCTGTGCGTCAGATACAGAGCCAAGTGCCGCAACAATGGCATATCTGATTAATAAAGTGAAGGAAGAGAAGATACCTGTTGTGTTAAAAATGGAACTGAGCAATGATAATATTGCGAAAGCAATTGCAGAAGCTACAGGAGCAGAGGTAAAAGTTTTTTACAGCTGCCACAATATCACAGCTGAACAGTTCCGTGCAGGTGAAACATATCTGAGTATGATGGAGAAGAATGTTGGGACATTAAAGGAGGCGCTGTCGGATGGCATTAATTAAATGTGAGGACCTGTCCATCGCCTATGAGGGACAGACCGTCGTACACGATTTATCTTTCGAGGTCGGACAGGCTGACTATCTTTGCATCGTGGGTGAAAATGGGTCCGGGAAAAGTACACTGGTTAAGAGCCTTCTGGGACTGAAGTCGCCCGTGAAAGGATGCATTACATTAGGAGACGGACTGAAACAGAATGAGATCGGTTATCTGCCGCAGCAAAATGATGTGCAAAAGGATTTTCCGGCGAGTGTTTATGAAGTCGTGCTGTCCGGGCGGCTCAACAGCAGGGGCTTTCGCCCGTTTTACACGGCAGCCGATAAAGAAAAGGCGCGGGAGAACATGGAACTTTTGGGTATCCGTGATCTTGAAAAGCAGTGCTTCCGGGACCTTTCCGGCGGACAGAAGCAGAGGGTCCTCCTTGCAAGGGCGCTGTGCGCGACAAAAAAACTGCTGCTTCTGGATGAACCCGTAACCGGGCTGGACCCAATCGTGACACAGGAATTCTACCAGTTGATTAATGAAATCAATAAAAGATCAGGGATTGCCGTTGTTATGGTGTCCCATGATATAGAAAGTACGATGGAATATGCGAGCCATATCCTCCACCTTCAGGAGACGGCCCTGTTTTTCGGCCGTGCCGGGGAATATAAAAACAGTGAGGTCGGTAAAGCATTTTTGAAGGGCGGTGAGTATCATGGCTGAGAAACTGATCGAGATGTTTTCTTATCCCTTTATGGTCCGGGCAATTCTGGTCGGGTCACTGGTGTCTCTGTGTTCGGCACTTCTGGGGGTCAGCCTTGTATTGAAGCGTTATTCCATGATCGGGGACGGGCTTTCACATGTCGGGTTCGGTGCGCTCGCGATTGCTACTGCAATGAATGCGGCCCCGCTTGCTGTTGCCATACCGATTGTTATTCTGGCGGCTGTGCTGCTTCTTCGAATCAGCGGGAACAGCAAGATAAAAGGGGATGCAGCGATTGCGCTGATTTCTACAGGAGCGCTGGCCGTGGGGGTCATGGTGATTTCCATGACAACCGGGATGAATACGGATGTTTACAATTATATGTTCGGCAGTATACTCGCAATGAGCAGCGGGGATGTGGAGCTGAGTATCGCACTTTCAGCTGCCGTATTGATTCTGTATGTGATCTTTTATAACAAAATATTTGCGATTACTTTTGACGAGACATTTGCACAGGCGACCGGTGTAAAGGCGAATCTGTATAATACTCTGATCGCGGTTCTAACAGCAGTCACGATTGTGCTGGGAATGCGCATGATGGGGGCATTGCTGATTTCCAGCCTGATCATCTTCCCGGCACTGACGTCCATGAGAGTGTGCAAGACATTTAAAAGTGTCATAATAAACTCTGCAATAGTGTCGGTGATCTGTTTGTTTGTCGGGATATCTATTTCCTACCTGTGCGCGACTCCGGCAGGAGCGAGTGTCGTGATTGTAAACATGGGTGCCCTGCTTGTCTATACGATCGCCGGTGGGGTTAAGAGCGGTGCCCTGCGCAAAAAATAAACGTTACTGTGCACGCCCTGCGGGGATGCACAGCATCATTTGAACAGTAACCAGTAATCTGCTTAGGGAGGGAAACTCATGTTAGCTGCAGCTGCGGTCCTGATGGCCGGTTTCGGGTTGATTTACTTTTTCTGGAAGGAAAGCGGAAGCAGGAAGCCGCTTGTATTCAAGGCACTCGCCACCTTTATGCCTGTGCTGCTTGCACTGTACCGTGCGGCGGTGACGGAGGAAGTTTCAGCCTGGTGGATTTTTGCAGGCGTGGTCTTTTATATGGCGGCCGATGTCCTTCTGGAAATCTGGTTCCTCACAGGAGTGGCTTCCTTTGGTATCGGCCATATCTGTGTAATTACAGGATTTTTATACATGGGTGCGGCATCGTGGTATGTGGCCGGATGTTTTGTGATTCTTTACGGTATGATGTTTGTGGCCGTGAGGCGTTATTTAAAAGACCTTGAGAACCTGTTGGTTCCGGGGCTGGCCTATGCGGCCCTGCTCTGTGTGATGGCAGCAATGGCGGTGTCACTTGGCATACAGCATTTTGCTCTTCCTGCCGTGCTGACCGGGATCGGGGGCGTCTGCTTTGTTGTCTCGGACACGATCCTTGGATGGAGCCATTTGAGTGGAAAACGCCGGCGCGCATACAGCGCGGTCCTGCTTGTGCTGTACTATCTGGCGGTGTATCTTCTTGCAGCTGGGCAGTATTTTGTGGCATAGAAGTATTGTTTGTTACTGTTCATTTTGATAAAAGATAAGAAACATCAAGAATCCGGCATTGACAAAGTTAAATACACACATTATAATTAAAACTAACTTTTATGAAAACATAACTGGTGAAATGCTAAGACGGGGAGGAGTACATAATTCTCAGATGCCAAGAGAGAAGGCGGCAGGTGGAAGCCTTCGTGAAGGGATTATGGAAGTAGCCTCTGAGCAGTGGACCGAACAGGAAGAATCCTAAGTAGGCTCCAACGTAGTTCCTACGTTACAGGGAAGCAGTATCGGAAGAAGTTCCCGTACTGGCAGAGTGCAGAGAGTAGACTCTCTGAAGTTAGGTGGTAACACGGATTGCAGATTCGCCCTAAGCTAATTATAGCTTAGGGCTTTTTATTTCATAGGGAAGTACGTCCTATGAAATAAAAAGTCTTCCCGGCGGGATGCGCACTGCGGCGTAAGCTGTAGATGTCGCAGTGCGACCGCCGCAGGCGCGAGTTTCGCAAGCGAAACTCTATTTTAGCTTACAGGGGATTATTCAGGGCCTCTGGAAAGAAAACCACTGGGGAAGTTAAAGGAGGTATATGTATGAGACAGATTTCAGGTAACAAATTGTTGGTGAAGGCATTGAAAGAGGAGGGAGTGGACACACTCTTCGGTTATCCGGGAGCTTGTACGATCGATATCAGTGATGAATTGTATAAGCAGAGTGATATCCGGGTGATCCTTCCGAGACATGAGCAGGCGCTTGTGCATGAGGCAGATGCTTATGCGAGGACGACGGGGAAAGTCGGCGTTTGTCTGGTAACGAGCGGACCGGGAGCGACAAACCTTGTGACAGGGCTCGCAACCGCGAACTATGACAGCGTTCCGCTTGTATGTTTTACCGGCCAGGTGGCAAGACATCTGATTGGAAACGATGCATTTCAGGAAGTAGATATTGTAGGGATTACAAGAAGCATTACAAAATATGGTGTGACAGTACGGAATAGAGAAGACCTCGGACGAATCATCAAAGAAGCCTTTTATATCGCAAGAACAGGCAAGCCGGGGCCTGTACTGATTGATCTGCCCAAAGATGTTATGTCAGAGCTGGGAAGCCCGGAATATCCGGCAGACGTGAATATCCGCGGCTATAAGCCGAACACAAGTGTTCATATCGGCCAGCTGAAAAAAGCGATCAAGATGCTGAATAAAGCAGAGCGCCCGCTGTTCCTTGCGGGCGGGGGAGTGAACATCGCACATGCCAACGATATTTTTACCGAGGTTGTGGAGAAGACGAAGATACCGGTTATCACAACAGTAATGGGAAGAGGGGCCATCCCGACAAATCATCCTCTTTATATCGGAAATCTCGGTATGCACGGTGCATATGCGGCGAATATGGCTGTCAGCGAATGCGACCTTTTGTTTTCTATCGGCACCAGATTTAATGACAGGATCACAGGCAAACTGCATGCATTTGCCCCGAAGGCACAAATCGTACATATCGATATAGACACGGCGGCGATATCCAGAAACATCCATGTTGATATTCCAATCGTTGCCGATGCGAAAGAAGCAGTTTTAAAAATGCAGGAGTATGTTGAACCATGCGATACAGGGGAATGGCTGAAAGTAATTGATTCATGGCAGGAAGAACATCCCCTGACCATGAAAAAGCATGCACAGATGGGCCCGAAGGATATCATAGATGAACTGAACCGCCAGTTTGACGAGGCAATCGTAGTAACAGATGTAGGGCAGCACCAGATGTTTGCGGCGCAGTATGTGGAGATTACGGCTAAGAAAAAAATCATTATGTCCGGCGGTCTCGGTACAATGGGATACGGTTTCCCGGGAGCAATCGGGGCGAAACTGGGTAATCCGGATACACCGGTCATTGCAATCTCCGGCGACGGCGGAATGCAGATGAATATTCAGGAATTTGCAACGGCAGTACTGGAAGAACTTCCGATGGTGCTCTGTGTATTTAATAACACATATCTCGGCATGGTACGTCAGTGGCAGAAACTATTTTATGGCAAAAGATATGGAATGACAAATCTGCGTTCCGGAGCACTGTTCCGCAGGACAGAAGGACAGGAGATGCCGGAGTACACGCCGGATTTTGTAAAACTGGCAGAGAGCTACGGGGCAAAAGGCATCCGGGTAACGAAGAAAGAGGAAATTGCGGCTGCTTTTGAGGAAGCAAAGAAGAATACGAAAGTTCCGACTTTGATTGAATTTATCATTGACCCGGAAGAGATGGTATATCCGATGATCCAGCCGGGCGGTACGCTGGAAGAGATGATCATGGACTGCTAAACGTAAATGGCGGGGCAGGAAGGAAAAGCTGCTTTCTGCCCGCGAAAGGAGAGAAGAGTATGGATAATAACTTAAAAAAGAGATGGATTTCATTATATGTAGAGAACCAGGTGGGCGTGCTGTCTAAAATATCAGGGCTGTTTTCCGGAAAGTCATATAACCTGGACAGTCTGACAGTAGGTACGACGGAAGATCCGACGATTTCAAGGATGACCATAGCAACGGTTAGTGACGATGAGACATTTGAACAGATTAAAAAGCAGCTGAACCGTCTGGTGGAAGTCATAAAGGTGATTGATTTTACTGATATATTTGTGAGGATGAAGGAAATCCTGTATGTCAAAGTCAGAAAGTGCACGCAGGAAGATAAAGTGGAGCTGTTCCAGATCGCCGAGACTTTCAAGGCAAGGGTCATAGATTATGGAAAAGACAGCCTTCTTCTGGAATTTGTGCAGACTGCAACGAAGAATGATGCGGTCATCAAGCTGATGAAAGAAGAGTTTAAGAATATAGAAGTAGTACGCGGGGGAAGCGTTGGAATCGAATCAATCAGCATGATGGAACGTTAGAGTGTGTTTGATAATTTATAAGGCGTGAAAAGGAATAAAAAACAGAGCGCACTCTTGAATTTTGCAAATGAAAGTATTATAATTGGCACAAAGACAGTTTTGGACTGCATGAAAGCAGAGGAATGGAGGAGATACGGATGGATAAGAAAAACATTGACTGGGAGAATCTGGGGTTTGGATACATCACAACAGACAAGAGATATGTTTCCAATTTTAAAGATGGTAAATGGGATGAAGGCGGACTGACAGAGGATGCCAACATTACGATGAGTGAGTGTGCAGGCGTGCTCCAGTACGCACAGACGATTTTTGAAGGGTTAAAGGCATATACGACAGAGGACGGACGTATCGTCACATTCCGCCCGGACCTGAATGCCCAGCGTATGGTTGATTCTGCAAAGAGACTCGAGATGCCGTCTTTCCCGGCTGACCGTTTTGTGGAGGCTGTGGAGCAGGTTGTCAGAGCCAATGCAGCCTATGTGCCGCCATATGGATCAGGAGCGACTTTATATATTAGGCCATATATGTTTGGAATCAATCCGGTCATTGGAGTAAAACCGGCAGATGAGTACCAGTTCCGTGTATTTGCAACACCGGTGGGCCCGTACTTCAAGGGCGGTGTAAAACCTCTGACTCTCTGCGTATCAGATTTCGACAGGGCAGCGCCGAGAGGAACAGGACATATCAAGGCGGGCCTTAACTATGCAATGAGCCTTCATGCTATCGTAACAGCACATGCCAATGGATTTGATGAGAATATGTACCTTGATTCTGCAACAAGAACAAAAGTAGAAGAGACAGGAGGGGCGAACTTTATCTTTATAACAAAGGATAATAAAGTTGTAACACCTCATTCTGACACGATCCTTCCTTCCATTACAAGACGTTCCCTTCTTTATGTGGCAGAACACTATCTGGGACTGGAAGTGGAAGAGAGAGACGTATATCTGGAAGAGGTGAAGGATTTTGCCGAATGCGGATTGTGTGGAACGGCTGCTGTCATCTCACCGGTCGGCAAGATTGTAGACCACGGCAAGGAAATCTGCCTGCCAAGCGGCATGGAAAAGATGGGACCGACGATCCAGAAGTTGTACGATACCCTGACCGGAATCCAGATGGGGCATATCGAGGCACCTGAGGGATGGATCAGAGTAATTGAATAGAAAATATCGAAAATAAAATTGGCTGGTGCAAAGGAATGAAAAATTCTTTTGCGCCAGCCGTTTTTTATGCTGAGTAAATCTAAATTTCCCGGAAAAGCTCGGTCTGAAGAACTTCGTTCATATAATATTTGGCATTTGATGCGACTACGACTTCAAGTTTGTTATACATCAGGGAACTAGATGGATAGATATTCTTGTCAAGGTAGCGGTGAAGAATTTTAATGGCAAAATATCCCTGATTGAAAGGCTCATGGCAGATAGTTGCGGAGATATACCGGCTCTTTAGCCGTTCATAGATACTTTCGTTCAGATCGTATCCAATGATAACTGGAGCCGGGTCTAAATGTAGTGATTGTACAGCATCGGATACTTGAACGAGCGCATCAAAACTGACATAGATGCCTTGGAAATCTGCTGTCTCTGAAAGCAGTTCTGTCAATGTTTCATAAACATCTGACCCATCACGGTTGAAACGTTCGATACGCCGGATGTTTAATTGGTCATGTCTTGAAAGTTCTTTTCTGAAACCTGTAATTCTCTGTTCAATAGAATAAACCGAATCTTTCAGGGTTAACACTAGCAGATCGGAGGGAACCGGAAGGAAACGGGAAAATAATTCACCTGCCAGTATTCCGGACTGTATATAATCACAACCGATATAGCACAACTGATTAGCTGTGGGGATTTCTACATTAATGATTACAATAGGAAAACCACTGCTTGAGAGCCGGTCTATTTCACTGGCAAGGAGCTGTGGATTATTTGGTGCAATAGCAATTCCATGATATCCTTTCTGGGGCAGGGTGCGGATTAGCTCCAACTGTTCTTCTGGTTTAAAGATGTCTGTGACAAAATAGTCTACGATGACACCCTGGGAGGCGAGGTCGTTTTGCGCAGTACTGACTCCGTTCTCGACCAGTGCCCAGAAAAAGGATGGCTGAGAAAAGACAATGACTGCTATATGAAATTCTTTTTTCATAACGAGCGAACGGGCAGTTTCATTGGGGGTATAATTCAGTTCTTTTAATGCATCCAGAACCTTCTGCCTTGTTTCCGGCTTGACGTTTGGATGATTATTGAGAACACGGCTTACAGTTCCCCTTGAAATACCTAGTTTTTTTGCGATCTCTGAGGTAGTCATTGCTTACTCCTTTACTTCTTTTATTCTGATTTTCTGCCCTGTATGTTACATTGTAACAAAAAAATCTTATTAAATCAATAATATGTAAGCAGGGAGGAATTTTCTGAGTGGCGTACAATTTCAATCCTGCGGAAATATATTGAAATGTTACAATGTAATAATACGTATATTAAAAATATAACATTTGTAATATTGAAGGTCAAGGTATAATAATAAAATCAGCATAATACCGAAAACAAATGAAAATATTTGGCAATTTTGTACATAATAATTTGATTGACATGTAACAAAATGTGGGATATGATTAATTAAAAGATGTTACACGTGTATATGATTTCGGAGGAGAAGTATGGATACAAAGGCGTATATGATATGTCATACACACTGGGACAGGGAATGGTATTTAACAAAAGAAGAATTCAGGACAAAACTTGTAAGATTAATTGACGGACTTTTAAATATTGTCGAGAATAATTCCGAATATGTTTCATTTATGCTGGATGGACAGACCATCGTAATCGAGGACTATCTTGCAGTCAAACCATACAACAGAGAACGGCTGTTTCATGCGTTAAGAGAAGGTAAAATCATCTGCGGCCCCTGGTATATACTGCCCGATGAACTGTTGATCAGCGGAGAATCTCATATCAGGAACTATATAAAAGGAGTACAGGTAGTAAAGGATGCAGGGAAAAGGATGGATATAGCATATCTTCCGGATTCTTTTGGCCATCCGGCACAAATGCCCCAGATAGTCGAAGGGCTGGGGATGAATACGATGGTGTTCTGGAGAGGAATTTCAAATCAGGTTGAAAAGTCAGAATTTTATTGGGAATCTCCCTATGATGCATCAAGAATACTATGTGTACATATGCCTCACGGTTACGGAAACAGCGGGAATTTGAGCAGCAATATGGATGTGTCCGTACCGAGGGTAAAAGAACTTCTTCATAGTCTGAGGGAAAAATCCACTACAAACACTGTGCTTTTAATGAATGGATCCGACCATATTACCGGACAGGAAGATATCTGTGAGGTAGTAAAGAAGCTGAACGAACAAATCCCAGAGTGCCGGATCCAATTATCGACGATGGAAAACTATTTAAACGAGCTTCGAGAACAAATTGATAAACAATTCAGAATTCGGAGCGCAAAAGGGTCTGACCCCTTTGAACTTTCAACCTTCCGTGGAGAATTTCGCTCCGGAGAACGATCCATGCTGCTCGGTGGGACATTGTCAACCCGAATGTATTTAAAGCAGCAAAACGAAGTGGTGCAAAATAAAGCAGAACGATATCTGGAACCGATGCTTGCACTAGAGAAGATTTTTGGACAGGAATATGACAGCAGAGGATATATGGATTATATTTGGAAGAGAATTCTGGAAAATCAACCGCATGACAGTATCTGCGGGTGCAGTATTGATGCAGTGCACCGGGAAATGGTGACGCGGTTTGCATGTGTGGAGCAGTTAGAGGACATGCTGATGCAAGATGTGGTAATAAGGAGTGGAAAAGATCATAGAAAAGAGAATGATCGTGAGGCGGGAATTTTTTTGTTTGAGCCGACTGTCAGAAAATGTCCCGCATATGCAGAACTTGAAATTTGTCTTGATGAGATGCTGGTGCAGTCCGTTGATTTTACAAAGTCTGTGATTGTAGATTGTGAGGATCAGATATGCCATCCCCAAATACCTTCGGGAATTAGAATTACAGATGAAACAGGCAGAGTAGTTCCGCATGTGATACTTGAGGCAAAAAAAGATTACACGACGTTGTATCAAGATCATACTATGCCGGAAATTTACAAGGTGAATAAGATTCGGGCGGGAGTACTCCTTCCAGGTTTTACCTTCGGGTATCATCAGTTGTTTGTGCAGCCTGATGATACAGTATCTGTAAGGTGTCTGAGGACAGAGGAACCGGAGATTGAGAATGAATTTTATCGGATTCGGCTAGATGGTATACATTTAACGCTTTTGGATAAACGTACAGGGAGAGAACTGGACGGGTTTGCCAGATTGATTGACAGGGGGGACGCAGGGGATGAGTATACCTATTCCTGGCCACAGGAAGACAGGGAGTATACGGATATGTTTCAGGAACTTGAGGCAGAAAAGGTGATACAGGAGGGTATCTGTCAGAGTCTTTGTTTGCGGGGAACTATGATGCTTCCTGAATCTCTCAGTACTGACCGGAAGATGAGGAAAACAGAATTGGCTGCCTGTCCCTTTTTTATGAAATTTACCTTAATAAAAGATATCAATAGAATTGACTGTCACATTGAGTTTGACAATCATGCAAAGGATCACAGGCTGCAGATACAGTTTCCGTCAGAGATATGTACAAAAACAAGTGAATCCTATCATATCTTTGGTTTGGCAGAAAGACCTGTTGAACCGGAGATACCTGTTGACTGGATGGAATATCCCCAATCGACACACCCGGCGCAGGGCTACATCAGTGTGCACGATGAACAGGAAGCAATGAGTGTTGGAACGCTTGGACTGCCGGAATTTGAAGCTGTCCAGACGAATGCGGGAACTGCCCTGAACATTACACTGCTTCGGTGTGTAGGCTGGCTGTCGCGGACGGATCTGCTTACAAGACATGGCAATGGGGGCTGGACTATTGAAACGGAAGAGGCACAGTGTCAGGGAGAGAACAGCTTCGATTTGTGTGTCATATATCACTCAAATGAGATGGAGGAGGCTTTCGGTATGATAGAGAAATTCAGATATCCATCTTACACGCATCCGATGAAAATTCATGAGAAGATCCGGTTCATGCAAGGGGACATGGCGGGCTTTCTGGATACGCTTCCCCGGGGGGTTCAGCTTTCTGCATTAAAAACAGCAGAGGACCAGCAAGGAGTCATACTCCGGATTTACAGTATCTATGATAAGAAGCAGAATATAAATCTGGACATACCAGGCAGAGTGAGAAGCGTGTACCTTGCAAATCTGGCGGAAGAAAAGAAAACGGAATTAGAAATTGTGGATGGAATGGTTGCATTAGAGATCAGTCCATACCAGATAATCACCATATATATGGGGACTGCGGCAGGGGAGGCTTAAAATGAGATTTAAAGAAGATATAGAAACAGTAAGAAAAAGACTGTATGCGTTTTGGGACAGAGAAATCATAGACAGGGTCCTGATATCTGTAATCGCACCTAAAGAAAAGGGCAGGAATATCTCTATGTTCCATAATCCCAGAGATCTTGCCAGGCAGCCGGAAGAGCTTGTGAAGTATTGGGAAGACCCGGAAACAATTTATAAAAATAATATGGAAAGGCTTGAGAATACATTCCTTGGAGGGGAAACCCTTCCAGTCATCTTTCAAAATTATGGGACGAGCGGACATTGTAATTATTATGGAGCTGTACCATCATATGGAAATGATACGATTTGGTTTGATCCTGTCTGGAAGGATCTGAATGAGGCTGGGTACAGTTATACTGAAGACCGGTTGAAAAAACATCTGGAGATTACAAGATATCTGACGGATCGTGCAAAGGACAGTTACTTTATAGGAATGCCGGACAGCTGTGGGACTCTGGATGCCCTGGGGCATCTTTATGGTACGGAAAATGTTCTGGTGGATATGCTGACAGAGCCGGAAGCGGTAAAAAAGGCTGTCAGCTATCTGAATGAAGGATGGATCAGGACCAATGAGATGTTTTATAGAATAACGGAAAAACTGAACAGTGGCGGCGCTCATGCCTGGATGCACCTTCTGGCTCCGGGACGGCTCACACATATGCAGTGTGATATGTCTGTGATGTTCTCGAAGGAGATGTATCGTGAGTTTGTTGTTGATGAGCTGAAACAGCAGATGGAGTGGCTGGAATATCCGGTTTATCATTTCGATGGTATTGAGCAGGAACAACATCTGGAACATATATTAAGCCTTGATAAACTAAAGGCTGTTCAGTGGACTCATGTGGCAGGGCAGCCATCAGCATCACATTATCTTCCAGTTCTTAAGCGCATACAGACAGCAGGAAAAGCACTCATAGTCATGGCTCCGGCAGACGATGTTCCAATATTACTGGAACATTTATCCGGGAGGGGGCTGTATATACATACTGAGACAGATGATGTGCAGTCTGCAAAAGAAATTTTGAAATATGTAGAGAAGAATGGAAGGGAATAAGTATGGAGAAAAAATATAAGGAATATCAGCATCATTTCCCAATGGTCTTAAAGGATCTGAGACAGGAAGGTAATCAGTTTACTGTTGAGGCATTTGATCAGTATATGAAACCAATCATATTTGAATTTACAGTCTTTGAATCTGGAATCATCCGGTTCAGGCTTGCGCATAAACATTTTCATAACACTTCTTACCCGGTAGTTTGCGAGGAGATTCTACACGAAGCGCAGGTCAAAATGAAAGAAACAGAAAGTAGATACTGTATTAGGTGTAAAGAATGTCTCATTGAGATTGAAAAGGAGAACTATGCATTTCGAATTAAACATTCAGACGGAAGACTTGCGGTGGAAGAAAGTATGGGGGATGTGGATTCTGTAGGCGACGGATATAATCAGGTCCCGCCGATGGGGTACAGTCTGGATGGGAATGAAGTGATGGGGATGAACTTAGGTTTCCAGCTTCATTATGACGAAAGTATTTACGGTTTTGGGGAACATTTTACAAGGTTTAATAAGGTTGGTCAGACAGTTACAATGCGTAATTTTGATACTCTTGGCTGCAGGGATGAAACATCATATAAAAATATTCCATTTTATATAAGCAGCTATGGTTACGGTCTGTTTGTACATCATCACGGGATTTTTGACTTCCATGTCGGGAGTGAATCGACTGCAACACTGAGTGCGCATATACCAGATACATCACTGGAATATTACCTGATTGTAAATGATTCCCTGAAAAAAATAATATCAACTTATGTTAAGCTTACAGGACCTGCCGCACTGCCCCCGAAGTGGTCATTTGGGCTTTGGTATTCTACAGGATTTAAAGGGAACAGCAGAAAAAATGTGGAAGAGGATGCACAGCGCTTTCGAACGGAAGAGATACCATGTGATGTAATGCATTTCGACTGCTACTGGCTGCGGGAAGATAAGTGGTGTGATTTTGTGTGGGATGAAGAGCAGTACCCGGACAGGGCAAATATGATTAGACAGCTGAAGGATAACGGGTATAAGATTTGTCTTTGGATCAATCCGTACGTGACCATTACCTCAGAAATGTATCAGGAAGGTAAAGTAAACGGGTATTTTGCCAGAACAGAGAATGGTGAACCTTATCAGGCAGATTTGTGGCATGGTTTATTATCTCCTTGTGTCCTGCTTGATTTTACAAATCAAAATGCAGCAGAATGGTTTCAAAATAAAGTAAAAAGGCTTCTCTTGGAAGGCGTGGATGTTCTCAAAACGGATTTTGGGGAAGACATTCCATATGATGCCATATTTGATAACAAAATGACAGGAAAAGAACTGAGAAATGTGTATTCAAGGCTTTACAATCAGGCAGTATTCGAAGTTTCGCGTAAATACCGTGGAGAAGGAAATGCACTCGTTTGGGCAAGGAGTGGATGTGCCGGTATGCAGCAGTTTCCAGTGTGTTGGTCAGGAGATCCTTGCTCCAGTTATGAAGGAATGGCCGGTACCCTCCGCGCAGGTCTGTCAATGGCAATGTCAGGTGTATTATTCTGGAGTCATGATATGGGCGGATTTTATGGGAATGTGACAAAAGAGGTCATGATCAGGTGGGCTCAGTTTGGTCTGTTTACGTCACACAGCAGACTGCACGGGACGACTACAAGACAGCCGTGGGCATACGACGATGAGACAAAAAAGATTCTCAGAGATTTTATAAGACTCCGTTACAGTATGATGCCGTATATCTGGGATACTGCCAGGAAATGCGTTGAAATGGGAGTTCCGTTTATCCGGCCAATGGTGCTGGAGTATCCTGATGACAGAAATGTCAGGGAAATGTACGATCAATATTTCTTTGGAGATGACATACTGGCAGCCCCTGTCTTTGGAGGCGCAGGAGCGAAAAGGCAAGTATATCTTCCTGAAGGGGTCTGGGTGGAGATGCTTGGTGAGAAACGAACATATCAGGGAGGGGAGTGGTACACTTTTATATGTCCATTGAATTATTTCCCTTTATTTAGAAAGCATGGATCGGTGATTGAACTAGAAGATGCGAATCTATATGTGGAGGATTAATGATGACATCGAAAGAAAGAATGCTCTGTGCATTAGAGAGAGGAATACCGGACAGGCTTCCAGTGACAGTCCATCAGTGGCAGCCCTATCACCTGAAAAAGTATATGGGCGGGATGAGCGATATAGAGGCTAATAAGGTTTGTGGACTGGATGCATCTATCAATATATATGAAGTAGGTAAAGATACATGCAATACATGGAAGGTAAGCAGTACCTCGAATATGGAGAAAGGCTGCTTTGTGACACACTATACAATAAAAACTCCCGGGGGGATATTGACTACATCAGAAGGATCTGACCCTATGACAACATGGGTGTTGGAACCTCTAATCAAAAACGAAGAAGACATCCGGCTGATCCAAAAATACCGTCCCGTTCCCAGACTAAACCGAAGGATGGTAATGGATACTTATACTGCTCTGGGAGACGGGGGAATATTAAGGACATTCGTATGGGGCAAGCAGAGTGGCTGCTGGCAGGATGCTTGTGAATTGTACGGTGTGGAGAATCTGATTCTGCAGACGTATGATGATCCGGACTGGGTGCATGAACTGCTGGAAATTCTTTTAGAACAAAAATTAGAATATATAGAGGAAAACCTTCCGGGGCTCCCGTTCGACCTTGTTGAAACCGGGGGAGGGGCATCCAGTAATACCGTGATATCACCCAGCATTCATAAAGAATTTTGTCAGCCTTATGACAGAAGGATGCATGATGCTTTGAAAAAACATGGGTTCAAATCGGTATATCATACATGTGGAGGAATGACACAGATCGCAGATCTGGTTGCAGGAAACCACTGTGATGTATCGGAGACACTTTCTCCGGCAGCAGTAGGCGGTGATATAAAAAACCGGGCAGATGAAGAGAAGGTATACAATGCTCTCCATCAGACTGTTGGTCTGATCGGAGGAATGGAGCAGTTTCATATTCTGGAAACCGGAACCAGAGAAGAGATTGAGTCGGAAGTAAGCAGATTGTTTGAGAGTTTTGGAAAAGACGGAGGCTATATTCTTTCAGCCTGTGACCATTTCTTCGAAGTCCCGCCTATGAATTTAAAATACTTTGCAGAAGCTGCGAAAAGAATAACTTATAGTACAACGGACAGGTCTTAGAACGGAGGAGGAAGATGCACGATTATAAAAGTCAGACTGCCTATATCCGTGAACTTGCAAAAAATCTTGCCGAGTTACCGTTTACGGAAGAAAATATGAAAAAGAAACAACGCTGGGCTGACCACAATGAATTGAAATCCCGGCAGCAGCCTCTCATATGGGTATGCCCTGATGATGACGGAGGATGGCTGGAGCTATTGCCGGAGTCTTCTCTCAAATGTGAAGACCCGCTGCTTCGTGTTATAGAAAGAAAAATAAAAAAATATCTTTATCAGAACAAATATTTCAAAGATGATTTTGTATTTGAGAAGTGCCTTTATTTTAATTACCCCGGGACTTATACCGGTTATCTGTACGGAAATACCGGGCAGAAAACTGCGTGGGGAATACCTATTGAAAAACCTAAAATAGGGAAGAAAGCATATCATCTGAACAACTTTCTGAAAACAGAGCAGGATTATGAGCTTCTTTTCAATCATGAGGTGGACTTTATTCCTGATGAGGAAAAGAAATATGCGCTTAAAAAGGAAATAGAGGAAGCACTGGACGGGATACTGGATTATGAGTTTCAGCTTCCATACAGTGTATTGGTCCAGAGCCATTTGATTGAGATGGTACATCTCAGAGGTCTGGAAAATCTGATGTTTGACCTGTATGATGAACCTGAACTGCTGAATAAAGTATTCCGTCATATGGGCGAGAGTAAAGCGAGACTCCTCAGGCGTCTGGAAAAGAAAAAGCTTCTCTTTGATAACAGGACAAATATTTACACAGGTTCAGGGAGTCTGGGGTATACAAATGACCCGAAGAAGAAGCCGGAAGATGTCAGACTCAAAGATATGTGGGGATTTGCAGATGCACAAGAGTTCAGTAGTGTTTCTCCGGAGATGTTCGAGGAATTTGCCATAGCCAATCAGAAGATCGGGCTGAACCTTTTTGGAAAGGGATGCTATGGATGCTGCGAACCTTTGGACCATAAGTATGAGGCTGTCTACAGGCACATTACTAATATCAGGAGACTTAGTGTAAGCCCCTGGTCAGATATAGATGAAGCCGTGGAGAAAATTGGCAGAAAGGTCATATTTTCCTGGAAACCAGATCCCGCTAAAATCTGTACAGGATTTGATGAAGACGACTTAAGACAGTATTTAAGAACTGTAGCTGAAAAGACACAGGACTGCTTTGTAGAAATCATCCTGAAGGATATTCGCACATGTAAAAGCACAAATACATATCTTGTGAAATTTATTGAACTAGCCAGAGAGGCATTTGGAGAATAGAATTGATAAACAATTCTGAAAATGGAGCGCAAAGGGGTCTGACCCCCTTGCAATATAAAAAAGGAGGATTCAGTTATGAACAACAAGAAAAAGAAATGGATCGCGTTAGGACTTGCAACATTGATGACGGCATCCCTTGCAGGCTGTGGTGGCGGCTCGAAGGAGGCAAAGGAAAGTAAAGGTGGGGAGGAGTCAGGAGGAGAAGTGGTTGTTACAATGCCGACTTATCGGTCAGGAGAAGATGTCGGTGCGGTTTTCTTCCTGCCTCAGGTAGAAAGATTTAATGAGAAGTATAAGGGACAGTACAGGATTGAGATTGAAGAATCACCATCTAATTCACACACGGAAAGAATTAAACAGCTTGCACTGCAGGATGATCTTCCGGCAATTTTCCAATGTTCTGATTCTAAATGGGTGGAGGATTACCTCATAGCAAACGATAAACTTCAGGATCTGAGCGAATTCATAGATTCTAAACCGGAGATAAAAGATTTGATGATTCAGGATTCTACAGACTTCTGTACGAAGGACGACGGAGTTTACGCCATGCCGCTGACCGTACTGAAACCTACTGGTTTATATTATAATTCTGCGTTATTTGACCCGGAAAAGGCAATTACTGAAATGTCCTGGGATGAATTCTCTAAAGCGCTTGGCGATAACAAGATTGCATATCAGACAGCAGAGGGTGGCTGGACTGTGAACCTTATGCTGACAGCAATCCTCGGTTCTCTGGACGGCGGAGCAGAGCTTCTCCAAAAAGGTGTTCAGGAAGGCGGATTGAAAGATTTTACAGATCCGGCAATGGTCGAAGCGTTTACAATTCTTCAGGAGTCGTTCTTAAAGAATGGGACAGACAACGCAGTAGGTGCAGTATATGCGGATGCAGCCAATACTTTTTATGCAAATATGACAGCTGTGCTTCCTGACGGAACATGGATTATCGATAAAATCAACGATCCTACAGACTGGGCAAATGGATTTGACGGAGCAAAAGTTGTCGGCGATTACTATCCGGGAAATGTTGCAATTGCAAATCCGTGTGTATATGACTGGATGGTTCCGGCAGGACTTCCGGAAGAAGAATTAAATCTGGCATATGCATTCCTTGAATTTATTAACAGCCCTGAAGAAATAGAAGCCTATATACTTGCAGAAGGCGGAAGCGCACCGAAACTGACTTACTCTGAGGACTTTACGTCAGCCCTCTCAGAGAAAAAACTTTTGAATGATTTTGCTACGAAATTAAATGATGATACAACATACGTTCCGTATTTTAACAATGCTATAACGGAAAGCCTGTTCCTTGGAGATTTTACAAATCTGATGACAGAGTTATACAATGGAAGCAGCACACCGGAAGAATTCTGCGAGAAGCTGACAGCGGCGGCCCAGCAGTAATAACAGACAGGGCGGGGGAGGGGATATCCCCCGCCTTTTAATAGGAGGTGTTTGCAATGAAGAAGAAAACAGCAGCCACTAGGAACTCACCAAAGGTAAAGTTCTGGATATGCCTGTTTATTTTACCCAGTCTTGTAATATTTGTAATGTTTTATATGATGCCGATTATCACGGCAGTACTTACTTCATTTTGTGAATGGGACGGCTTTAACGATCCCCAATTTATCGGGGTCCAGAATTATATCAAGTTATTTTCAACGCCTGCATTTGGTGAGTCTCTGAAAAATCTTCTGGGGTGGTCGTTGATCGCGGCTACACTTCATGTGGGATTTGGAGTACTGGTAGCTCTTGTATTGTATCAGAAGCCTTTCGGCTGGAAAATTACAAGAACTGTTTTTATGATTCCGAATGTAATATCAATTGCCGCGTGGGCTATGATTTATAAATATTTTTTCAGAAACGATATAGGGATGCTCAACACATTTCTGAGAGTATTTAATCCGAAAATCAATATCAACTGGTTCTTTGAGGAACCATATGCATTCTGGGCGATAACTTTGACTTGGATTTTCTATTCTGTGGTGGTCACACTGCTAGTTATGGGGGATTTGATGGCGATCCCGGATTCTATACATGATGCGGCAAAAATCGACGGTGCCTCATGGATACAGACGACACTCCGGATTGATCTGCCACTTTGCAGAAATGCGATAGGAACAGGTGTGATCTGCTCTATAACAGCGAGAATAGCTATGTATGAAAGTATATATCTGACGACCAACGGAGCAGGCGGAACAATGAACTTCCCAATGATCCTTGTACGTGCCGTGCAGGATTCGAGGTACGGTTATGCCAATGTCAGTGCTGTAATTATGATTATCATCGGTCTGATTACCCTGGCACTTGTCAATAAACTGTTCAGAATGAACGAGAGTGTATATTAGGAGGGATAACTGTGAAAGGGAAAAAAATAGCAGGAAATATTTTTAAATACTTTATCATGATTTTTACAATAGCAGTATCTGTCTTCCCGATCTTGTGGGTAATCATGTCCTCCTTTAAAAGCAATGGAGAGATATTAAGCGGACCATTCACGCTGCCGTCACAGATTAATTTTGACGCGTATGTATATTTGTTTGAGAAATATGACTTCCTTACATATACGCTGAATTCTGTGATAGTCTCTATCGTACCGACACTGATCTCCCTTTTGTTTTTTACAATGGGAGCATATGTGATTGCGAAATACCAGTTCAGGGGAAAGGGCCTGTTCTATGCGCTGTTTACTGTTACACTTCTGGTGCCGGCTCATTCCAGAACCCAGCCGATCTTCTCTCTGATCTCTAACATGGGGCTCTATAACACGAAAACAGGGCTGATGCTCGTTTATCTTTCCAGTGGAATGGCAATGTCCATGTTCATCCTGAAAGCAGCTTTCCAGTCTGTACCTGATGAACTGACTGAAGCAGCGAGGCTGGATGGTGCCAGCTTTTTTAAGGTATTCTGGAAAGTGAATCTCCCTCTGGCAAAGAACGGACTTGTTACAGCCGGAGTATTGATGTTTTTAGCAAACTGGAACGAATTTTATTATGCAAATCTACTGATAACATCTCCTGAGAACAGAACGCTTCCGGTCATTACAATTTTATTTAATTCCATGTTTGCATACAACTATACGAATACATTTGCAGCACTTACAGTTGTTGTAATACCCGGTATCATTATATATGCTTTTGCACAGAAACAGGTACAGCAGGGCCTGGCCTCTTCTGCGGTTAAAGGCTAGCAAAGGAGGAAAACTATGGAACTGAATCTGAATGGAAACTGGAAGTGTGGTTTTTCGGATGGACGTGAACTTATGATACAGGTCCCGGGCTGTTGGGAAACATATATACAGGAAAAGGATATTGCAGATAAGGTGCGTCTCATCAGGCTGTTTGAAGTGGAAAAACTCCCGCATGGCCGTTCCCGCCTCTGTTTTGGGGCGGTCAGCTATTACTGTGATATCTTCCTGAACGGAATATTGATCGGGGCCCATGAAGGCATGTGGGACGAGTTCTCTGTCGATACTACAGAAACCCTGAGAGAAGGATGCAATGAATTGATACTTGATATATGGAAACCGGGATATCACGCAGGTGACAGATATCCCCTCCGGGAAGTGCTGTCCGGCTTTCTGCCGGACGTTTTGTGCACATTTGGCGGTATTTGGAAAGGAGTCCGACTGGAGACTAATGAAACAGCCAGAGGGTATTTCATTGACAGGCACTGGGGTGAGGGTGACGGACAGGGAAATGCACAAATTACCATAGCTGCAGATCTTGTGGAAAAGCTAAATACGCTTCATCTGACGGGAGAAATACTGGATCCAGATAACATTTGTGTGGCACAGATTAACCAGAAGGTAACAGCCGGAAAAGAATTTACTGTCCGTGCGAAAGTAGCCCATCCTGTGCTGTGGTCTGCTGGAAGACCTGTTCTTTACCGGTATAGGATTACAGTGGACAATGGGGTAGAAAAAAGAACAGTGGCAGGAACTCTGGGGTTTCGGGAAATATCTGCAGAAGGGACGAAGATTCTGTTGAATAAAGAACCTGTTTATGCAAGAGGAATCCTTCACTGGGGATATTATGAAAAGATCATACCAACACCTGATGATATGACCGTCTTAAGTGAGATTCAGAATGTGAAGCAGTACGGCTTCAATATGATAAAACACTGTCTGTACCTACCGGGGGAAAATTATCTGAGAATTGCCGATGAAACCGGGATGCTGCTGTGGATAGAGCTCCCACTCTGGCTGCCTGAGCGGACAGACAGGCTGGAAGGTAGAATTCGCAGGGAATTTCCGGCCATGCTGGATCAGCTTGCGGGACACCCGTCAGTGGTGGCGGTAAGTCTGGGATGCGAGCTGGACTCAAAAGTTGACAGTCATGTGCTTCGGGATATGTATATGCTGGCAAAAGAGAAGCTGCATGTACTGGTGAGGGATAATTCCGGCTCAGGTGAATGCTATGGAGGCCTTGCTGTAGACTATGCGGATTTTTCTGATTATCACTTTTATGCGGAACTGCAGAATATGGAAAATCTTCTTGAGACATTTACCCCGGTATGGAAACGGAACAGGCCCTGGGTATTCGGTGAATTTTGCGACAGTGATACGCTTCGGGATATGCAGGTTCTGAGAAATGAAAAGGGGGTTGGATGTTTCGATTGGGAAAAGCAGGATGAAGTCATAAACCCTGTAAGTTTACTTAAGCCGGATTTCTTTCTGGGAAGTCATGATGAAAGAATGGTCAAAAGCGGAATCAGAGAGGCGTATCCGGAGCTTAAAAACCTGTCCTATCATCATTCTATGGTCCACAGGAAAACAACACTGGAACAAATCAGGGCATTCCCGGAGATTGGCGGTTATAATATCACATCAATCCGAGATGTGCCGATTGCGACAAGCGGACTGTTTGATGATTTTATGAGGAATAAGTTTGACCCGCAGACATTTAGGACATTCAATAATGAAGTTATGCTTCTGCCGGCCTGGGATTTGACCAGAATCTGGCTTAACTCTGACCGGGTAATGTCTGTAGAACGTTATGGATTCTTTAGCGGGGAGCGATACGGGCTTCACCTTCTTGTATCAAATTATGGAGCAAATGACTTGAGGGAACCGGTCATTACTTATGAACTGAAGAAGAACGGGAAAAAGACCGTCAGGCAGGGGACTATATCAGGGGAAACAGCAGAAAAAGGAAAGGTTGTCCAGACATGCTATATGAACTTTCACCTGCCGCCGGCTGAAAAGGCGGATAATTATATTTTATCGGTTGTTCTGGAGTGCGGCGGAGAAATTTTCAGGAATGAATGGCCTGTTTTTTTGTATCCGAAGCCTGCAAAAAGGAACCGGAGGATGGGTGTGTTTGACCCTGTACATGTATTTGATACCATAGAAAACATTTATGAAGGCATAGAGAAAACTGACGGAAGAAACAATCTTGAACACTATGAACTCTTTCTTTGCTCCATGCTTACACCTGAGATAATCCGGTATGCAGAAAACGGAGGGGCGGTTTTTTACGTCCAGCGCGGGGAGGGGAGTATTCCGGTTTCCCATATTGCATTCTGGAGAGAGGGGATGATACGAAGATTTCCACATCCCTTGTTTAAAGAATTGGAGGAAGGAAACTGGATGGAGGATCTCAGATATTTTTCCTGTGCAACAGATACGGCATTTTCCGATATAGCAGATACAAGATTTCATACACGCAGGCCGATTCTGCGCCGGTATGACTGCCGTGAATGGCGGGCAGATGATTACCTGATGGAATTAGGGTGCGGGAAGGGCAGAATCATTGCGACAACACTGCGTCTGGAAGGGGGGATGGGAAAACAGCCCATGTTCCTTGAAAACAACAGATTTGGCAGATACTTATTGGATAAAGTATGTGACTGGCTTCTGACAGGAGGTGCAGATGAATAAGGAGTGGGATTTTAGAATATATAAAGAAAGGTTTTATATAGACGGGAAATGGTCTCCTTTTTTATGTGGGGAGATTCATTATTTTAGGGTCCCCAGACAATACTGGGGGGAAGTACTGGACCGTCTTAAAGAGTCTGGATGCAACGCCGTTGCATATTATGTTCCCTGGTTTGTACATGAATATGAAGAAGGGAAGTTTGATTTCCGCGGAGAGATATGTCCTGAAAATGATCTGCATGCCTGGATTCATATGACGATGGAACGGGGGCTTCTGGCATACTTTCGTCCGGGACCGTATGTATATGCAGAGACTGCCGATCTTGGAATTCCAAAGTGGTTTACAGAAAAGTATCCGGATGCCCGTGTAAAACGTTATCGAAACGGCGTTTATGAAGAAACCTGTTTTGCCAACAGTGCGGCACATAATCATCCGGACTTTCTGCATGCCGTAGAACGCTGGTATGAAGCTGTATGTGCAGAGATAAGGAAGTATCAGGCTCCGGCAGGTAATATTGTCATGTTTCAGCTCTGTAACGAGATTCCGGGAGATGACCACGACGATGAAAATCCGGTTACCCTGGGCATTGGAAGCCCTGACGGCCTGTGGCCGTCTTATTTAAGAGAAACGTATGAAAATCTGGAACACTTGAATGAAGCGTATCATGCTGATTTTAAGAACTGGGAATTCATAGAGCCTTATATGCTTAGAGCGGCGGATGCCGGCAGATACGCGCAGGAGCATCTCCGTTATTATTACGAAACATACTTTCCTGTCTACTTCAGGCGCCTTTATGAGATAGCCAGAGGAAATGGAATCCATGTACAACTGACTCATAATGCTTATAATCCAAGAGCCGTATCTCTTCATTATCAGAATAAACAACAGAATCCGTGGCTTCTGGTTGGTACGGACTGCTATTATTCTCTGAACGGCAGACTGGGGATGAAGGATGCGTCCTACTACTGTGAATTCGGGGCCGGGTATTTGAAACAGTTTCTGCATAATACGCCCTGGGTGATTGAACAGGAGAGCGGGTACTGGCAGGATTATCCTGTGGTCTATGGCCCGGAACTATATATATGGAATATCTGGACGATGGCATGTGGGTATCAGGGAATGAATATGTATATGTTTGCAGGAGGAATAAACAGGCCGGGAATGGGTTTCTACGGGACAGAACATAACTGGCAGGCACCGGTTGATTTCCGGGGGATTCCAGGGGAAAACTATGAGTATATCTGCAGATCAATTTCTGACATCCGGAAATATCAGAACGTATTTTTGGAGGAAACTCAGCATGACATCGGTCTGGGAATTAAACATAGTCCGGGTTTGATCTGGAAACCGGTTGCCAAGGCCGGTAATGAAGCCTACTTTGCACTGAAGGAGGCCGGATTCACACCGCTTATCTGTGATTTCGAAAGCATGACAGCGGCAAAACTGGCGGAGTACTCTGCTTTGTGGGTAGTATCAGATGAGTATATGGATGGAAAGGTCCAGATGAATCTGGAGGAATATGTAAGAAACGGAGGCAGGCTGATTTTAAATGGCCGTATACCGGACCGGACGGAAGAGGGAGAACCATGCATGATTTTGGCGGAAGCTCTGGGGATGCGGGTATACCGAACGCCGTTTCAGGATGAATGTCAGCAGCGGATTGTTCTGGAAGAAAAAGAATATTTTATCGGTAAGAATATACAGAAGTTTGAGAGTGTTTCTATGCGTACACTTGCAGTAGATAAAGATGGAAAGGCGGCAGTGCTGGCGGGGAAACTAGGGGCGGGGGAAGTATTGGTTCTGCCGTTTGCACTCGAGGTGAACTTTATAGGACTCTCAGAAGCAGTTAAAAATCTGCTTGGCGGGATGAACATTATTCCCTTAATGGAATATGCAGCCCGGCTGCGGGTAATCCCTAAAAAGAATGGTGAATATATCATTTTGAATCTGCACCCGGTAGAAGTAAGAGAGGAAATAAAGTGCCGGACAGGCGGGAAAGAATGTATACATAAGGCTGTACTTGCACCGCATTCATTTCAAATATTCTCTTTTGACACGACGGAGACTTAAACAGTAACAAATACCGATCAACAAAAGAACAGCGGGGATAAGATATGATGCAGAAAAAACAGACAGACTATATAATTGAAGAGAAACTGGATTCCGGCCTGACGAAACATTATGAAGGGGTATTTGCCCAGGGGTCGGGATACCTACAGATCCGAGGAACATTTGAGGAAGGCATCTCAGGTGTAAGGCAGGATGAGGAATATATGCGTCTTCCGGCCAATGTAACGCTTGAAACACCAAGACATGCAAGGTCAAAATGTGGAACCTATATTCCGGGAATAACAGGAAATCACCCACTGTTAAAGGAAGAGATTGTAAATCTTCCAAATCCGTTAGCCTTTACAGTCGAAGCAGACGGCACTTTTCTGGATATGGATCAGTGCCGGATCAGACAGTATGTCCGCAGACTAAATCTGAAAAATGGAATTCTGGAGAGGAAATTCGTATGGGATATCCCACATGGTAAAAGCTTGAAGTGCTGTTACAGACGGTATGTATCCAGAACAGAGGATCACCTCATTGTCCAAAAGATTTCTTATACGGCTGAGCGGGGGGACATTACCCTGAGTATGGTAAATGATATTGATGAAAATGTAAGGACAAACGGATACCAGCATTTTACAAGCATAAAGAAGCAGGCGGTAAACGGAGGTTGTTTTGTTGAAACCATGACAGATAACAAAGACTGCATAAGGATGCTGAGCAAAGCGGCCATACAGGGCAGTCTGTTTGATAAAGAAGAAAACAGAGCTGTTAAAACATTGGTTCTTCCAGAGGGAGAATCTCTTGAAATACAGAAGATGACCGTTGTTTCTACTTCCCGTGATCCTGAGGGGCTTAGGACTTCGGAGGAACTGGGGGAGATGGCGGAGGAGTATCTGAAAGCAGAACCAAAACTGTTTAATGAGCATACCCGTGAATGGGAACGGCTCTGGACGAAATCGGGGGTAGAGATTACGGGTGATGAGCCGGTGCAGAGGGCTGTGAATTTTTCTATTTACCACCTTTTGCGCTGTGAAAGTGGGAAAGACAGCAGAGCCGCTATCTGTGCGAAAGGATTTGCCGGGGAGGCATACTTTGGACATTTTTTCTGGGATACAGAGATTTATATGCTCCCGTTTTTTCTATATACTCAACCGGAGCTGGCTAAAAAGCTGGAAGAGTTTCGGGTTCGTACACTTAGGGGGGCCATGACGAATGCCAGTGAATATGGGTATCCGGGAGCACGTTATCCCTGGGAATCGGGAGTAACCGGATTGGAGCAGTGCCCAAACTGGCAGTATGCGGATCATGAGGTCCATGTTACAGCCGACGTGACATTCGGGCTTTGGCATTATTATGAGAATACAGGGGATATCCGTTTCTTAAAAGCTGCTGCACCGGTTTTTACGGAGACTGCACGCTACTGGATGAAGCGGATGTACAGGGACAGGGATGGAGGCGTTCATATTAACGGAGTTATGGGACCAGATGAATATGTCTGTATTTGTGATGATAATGCATACACCAATTATATGGTGGCACTGTCACTGAAAAACACAGGCCGGATTCTGGAAATATTAGAGCAGGTGTATCCGGAAATCGGTATGGAACTGAATGTGGACAGTTCATTTATCCGGGAAGTGAAAGAGACGGCTGAAAAGATTATCATATGTAGGAATAAAGAGGGGATAATACTCCAATGCAGACACTTTGAAGAACTTGAGGAACCGGACTTTGCATCTGTCTGGAAGGATCCCGGAAAACCATTTGGCCGGTTTATTTCCCAAGAGAGAAACTATAGGACGAAAGCACTTAAACAGGCTGATGTATTAATGCTGTTTTATCTATTTGAAAAAGGATTACAAGGCGACTCCCTGAAGAAAAATTATGAGTACTACCTCCCCTATACGACACATGATTCCTCTCTGTCCAGTATCATTCATGCAATCCTTTGCTGTAAAACCAAAGATCTGGATGAAGCATACAGGTTTTTTGGGTCAGCGGTCCGGATCGATACGGATGAAGAATTAAAAGGTGCTGCGGAGGGAATCCATATCGCGAACTGCGGAGGTATCTGGCAGGCAGTTATATTTGGATTTGCAGGTCTTCGCTGGGCTTATGAATGTGACGGTCCCCGGTTTTCCCCAGCCTTACCAAAGCATTGGGAAAAAATCAGCTTCCCGCTTTTTTTCAGGGGAAAAGAATATTTTGTAAAGGTAACCAAGGAAGGGGTGTGGGTGAATGATGAAAGATATGAATAGAGGTCATGGAATTGACGGTCTGTATGAATTAAACAGCGTAAAGAGTAAAAGAATTTCCAGCTATGACAGGAGTGGAGGCAATCATGACTGGATGGATCTGGAAGCAGGAGAATGCCGGACCTTTGCGGACATCAGTGGAGCCGGTGTTATACGGCATATCTGGTGTACAAACTGGACCGCCGGGGAAGACGGGAAAGAGGAAGCTTATGCCCTGCGCCGTCTGGTGCTGAGAATATATTGGGATGAAGAAACAGAACCAAGTGTAGAAGTACCTTTGGGGGACTTCTTTGGAATCGGTTTCGGGATGCACAGGAACTATAGCAGTGCAGTCCTTTCTATGAATCCAGCTGACGGAAGGGGAATGAATTGCTACTTTCCTATGCCATTTTTAAAAAGGGCTAAAATGACAATAGAGAGTAACTGCATCAGCCATACAAATTTTTATTTTTATGTTGATTACGAAGAATGGGAGCCTGATACGGATAAGGGAGACCTCGGCTACTTTCATGCACAGTGGAGAAGAGAGGCTGACACCAGGGGGTGGGCGCCTAAAGAGCCGGGACTGCTTGACAGAGAAAAGGCAAATGTGGAAGAGGAACCTGCATGGTTTCCAAAGGCATGGCTTAAGAAGAATACAACAGGAAAAGATAATTATATTGTGCTGGAAGCCGTGGGAAAAGGAAAATATGTGGGATGTAATTTAAACATTGATGTTTTCACGCCGCAGGCTAACGAATGGTACGGGGAAGGGGATGATATGTTTTTTATTGATGGAGAGCCGTGGCCCCCGTCCCTGCATGGAACCGGTACGGAAGACTACTTCAGTACAGCTTTCGGACCGGCCGAAGAGTACTGTACTTTGTACAGCGGTATTACTGTTTACAGCGGAGAGAAAGCGGGATTCAAGTATGGCGGGAAGAACAGCATGTACCGATATCACGTGCACGATCCGATTTCATTTGAAAAGTCTCTGATATTCAGCATAGAGCATGGGCATGCTAATAAGCTGTCTAATGATTACAGCAGCACTGCATATTGGTATCAGACGGAGCCGCATGCCCCATTTCATAAGTTACTGCCTGTTGAGAAGCGGATTCCCAGAGTACACCCTTGGGAGCTTAAGGATCAGATATAAATAAGAAATGCTCCTGAATAATAATGATTCTGTTCGGATCAATATTATTCAGGAGCATTTTACAGGGCTGAATACATTCATAAAGCAAATACATGTGTCGCAATGTTAAAGTATACAAGTATAGAACAAGTATCTACCATCGTAGTAATCAGCGGTGCTGCCATGATGGCCGGGTCCAGATTTACCTTTTTTGCAAGGAGCGGCAGCATGCAGCCGATCAGTTTTGATATAACGATTGTCACAGAAAGGGACAATCCAATGACCAGTGCCAGTGACACATCGTGGTACATAATCAGGATACGCACTCCGTTAGCCAGCGCCAGTACGACTCCGACTATAATCGAGACGCGGAATTCCTTAAACATGACGCGGAAAATATCCCGGAACTGGATTTCGTTCAGCGCGATACCGCGGATAATAAGTGTTGAACTCTGGGAACCACAGTTACCGCCGGTGTCCATCAGCATGGGGATAAATGATACAAGCAGGGGAATCGCGGCGAACGCATCCTCATACTTCGTGATGATGGTTCCTGTGAGTGTCGCGGAGAACATCAGGACAAGCAGCCATGCAATACGGTGTTTTGCGTGGCTGAACACGGATGTCTCAAAGTAACTCTGCTCACTCGGGCTCATAGCGGCCATCTTTGTGATATCTTCAGTTGCCTCTTCTACCATAACGTCCATTGCATCGTCGAAGGTAACGATTCCGACCATCAATCCCTCTGCATCCAGAACGGGAATTGCCAGCAGGTCATACTTTCTGAAAAGCTGTGCAACTTCTTCCTTATCTGTATGCGTGCTGACGGAAATGATCTCTGTTTCCATCAGGTCGCTGATCACGGCATTGTCATCGGAGGTCATCAGTTCTTTTGCAGTGACGATTCCGATCAGTTTTCTTTTATCTGTTACATAACAGGTATAAATGGTTTCCTTGTGGATCCCGGTTCTCTTAATATGGGCCATCGATTCATCAACAGTCATTGACTGTCTCAGCCCCACGTATTCTGTTGTCATGATACTTCCTGCGCTGTCGTCCGGGTAATTTAAGAGAAGGTTGATCATATTTCTCTCTGACTGGCTGACCGTATCCAGAATACGGGTAACCAGATTTGCCGGGAGTTCCTCCAGCAGGTCCACGGTATCATCCATATATAAATCGTCCAGCAGCTCCCGCAGTTCCTTTTCTGTAAACATTTCCACAAGATAAGTCTGCATGGAATTATTCATGTTAGCGAAAACTTCCGCTGCCTTATCTTTGGAAATCAGGCGGAATGCGAGTGCCAGCTCTTTGTCATCTAATTCTGAAAGAAGGGAGGCTATGTCCACTTCGTTCATGACATCCAAAATACTCCTCACAGCCTTGAACTGGTGCTGGATAAGGAGTTCTACAAAAATATTTTTGTCCATCATTATTACATCTCCAATCTGTATTCAATTCTATTAGTTTCTGCGAATGATAACTGGCGCCAGCGTCCATAACCTCACCACCTTTCTACTGATTAAAAAAAGAGTTAAAAAAGCTCCGTCACTGCCTGAACAATGACGGAGCTAAATATGCACTCCAAAAAAATTACTCACCGTTCAAGCTTTAGCATCACAGGGCATATCAATTGCATTAGGTTATGCCTTCACGACATAGCCTGCTAACCAACTTGTTGTGTCTCCACAATCTCGCGGCAGCAATCTTAAGGAAAATCCCAATCCCTGTGGTAGCCTCACCTACCGAAATGATTCTATTCGTACTCATTGTAGAGCAAAGAGCGGGATGTGTCAAGAAAAAAATGATGATGTACCATAAAGCAGTTCTGCCGTGTTCACAGCTCTAAAGCTTTTGCTCAGGTGTTGTTTTATCTGCATGGTATGTGATATACTGAATAAGCCGTGGAAAGAGGTGTGGTGAAGAATGGAAAATACGAATGAATCCAGTGCATACAGCAGTTTTGCCGCTGTTTATGATACGTTTATGGACAACGTGCCATATGATGAATGGGGTGACTATCTGTATGGACTGTTGAAAGAATATGGCATATGTGACGGACTTGTGCTGGACTTGGGGTGCGGTACGGGGACGATGACGGAATATCTTGCCGGTCGCGGATATGATATGATCGGGGTGGACAATTCTGAGGACATGCTCGAGATTGCGATGGAAAAAAGAGTGGAATCCGGGCATGATATTCTGTATCTTGAGCAGGATATGCGTGAATTTGAATTGTACGGGACTGTGCGTGCGATTGTGAGCATCTGCGATTCGCTGAATTATATAACAGAACCTGAGGAACTAAAGCAGGTTTTTCACTGGGCGGATAATTATCTTGATCCGGACGGGGTTTTTATTTTTGATTTTAACACAGAATATAAATACAGAGAGATCCTTGGGGACCAGACAATCGCGGAAAGCAGGGAAGAATGCAGTTTTATCTGGGACAACTATTATTATGAAGAGGAGCGCATCAATGAGTATGAACTGAGCCTGTTTATCCGGGATGAGGAGCTGTCAAAAGGCGGCAGTGAGATTTACCGGCGTTATCAGGAAACTCATTATCAGAGAAGCTATACACTGGAAGAGATGAAAGAACTGCTGTCAGCAGCAGGCCTGCGTTTTCTGGCTGCATATGATGCATTTACCAGAGAAGCACCATCTGAAACAAGTGAAAGAATCTATATTATTGCAGGAAAAGGAGAAGAATAATGGCAGACTATATTGTAAGGGCAACCGCTGCGAATACACAGATCCGTGCATTTGCAGCATCGACGACGGAGCTGGTGGAGCAGGCAAGGCGGCACCATAATACAAGCCCGGTAGCGACGGCGGCATTGGGACGTCTTTTGACAGGCGGTGTGATGATGGGAAGCATGATGAAAAACCCGACTGATGTACTGACACTTCAGGTGCAGTGCGGCGGACCGATCGGGGGGCTGACGGTCACTGCTGACAGTCAGGGAAGTGTCAAGGGATATGTAAATAATCCCGATGTGATGCTTCCTGCAAAGAACGGCAAGCTGGATGTGGGAGGCGCGCTGGGGCCAGGTTTTTTGAATGTTATTAAAGACATGGGATTAAAGGAGCCTTACTCCGGACAGACGATCCTCCAGACAGGGGAAATCGCAGAAGACCTGACTTATTATTTTGCAACATCCGAGCAGGTCCCGTCTTCAGTAGGACTCGGTGTACTGATGGAAAAGGATAATACGGTGAGATGTGCGGGCGGATTCATCGTTCAGGTCATGCCGTTTATAGAGGATGAGGTACTGGACAGGCTGGAGAAAAATATCCAGAATATCCAGTCTGTGACGGCAATGCTCGACAACGGGCATACTCCGGAGGAGATGCTTGAACAGGTGCTGGAAGGGCTGAATGTTGAGGTTGTGGATACACTGCCTGCACAGTTTTCCTGTAATTGTTCAAAGGAACGGATTGAAAAGGCGATCATCAGTATTGGGAAGAAGGATATCCAGTCTATGATTGATGACGGCGAGGACATTGAAGTGAAATGTCATTTTTGCAATACTGCCTACAATTATACAGTGGATGAGCTGAAAGAACTTTTGAAAAAGAGCAGATAGAGGTTATTGAACCAGGAGGTAGGAAATGAATCAGGGATTTGTAAAAGCAGCGGCAGCGACACCGGATATCCGGGTAGCGGATGTCAAATATAATACGGAGAAAATCTGTGAGGCAATCGAAGCAGCCGCAGGGGAAAAGGCGAAGATCGTGGTGTTCCCGGAATTGTGTGTCACAGGGTACACATGCGGGGATTTGTTTACGCAGGATGTGCTGCTGCGCGATGCAAGGGCCGCTCTTCTGAAAATAGCGGATTTCACAGCGGATAAGGATATTCTGGCGTTTGTCGGGGTTCCGCTTTCTGTTGACGGTGAACTCTATAATGTGGCGGCGGCGCTGAACCGCGGGGAGATTCTGGGACTGACGACAAAGACATTCCTGCCAAATTATGCGGAATTCTATGAGATGCGCCAGTTCACGCCCGGCCCGGAAAAGGCCCGTGAGATTTTATTTGAAGGAAAACGGGTCCCGTTCGGTCCCCAGATTTTGTTTCAGGCATCTTCAATGGAAGAACTGATCGTTTCCGCTGAAATCTGTGAGGATGTCTGGTCACCGATTCCGCCGAGTATTCAGGCGGCGATGGAAGGGGCAACTGTGATTGTCAACTGTTCTGCGAGCGACGAAACGATCGGAAAAGACAGGTACCGCCGTGAGCTGATTGCGGGACAGTCTGCGCGGCTCATTGCAGGATATGTATATGCCAACGCAGGGGAAGGCGAATCTACAACTGACCTTGTTTTCGGCGGGCATAACCTGATTACGGAAAACGGCGCTGTACTGAGTGAGGCAAAGCGCTTCAGAAACGATATTATTTACTCCGAAATTGATATATATCGTCTGCTAGGCGAAAGGCGCAAAAATACGACATTTAAAACGTCAGAGGATAGAAAGTTAATCCGCGTTCCGTTTTATATTGAGCGGGAAAAAACTGTGCTGACAAGACATTTCCCAAAGCAGCCGTTCGTTCCGGCAAATGAGGAAGAGAGAGCAAGGAGGTGTGAGGAAATCCTGACGATTCAGGCAATGGGACTGAAGAAGAGGATTGCCCATACCCACGCCAAGAGTGCGGTAGTCGGTATTTCAGGGGGGCTGGATTCTACGCTTGCGCTGATTGTGACGGCGCGTGCGTTCGAAATGCTTGGACGTGACAAGAAAGACATTACTGCCGTTACGATGCCATGTTTCGGGACAACAGACAGGACCTATCAGAACGCGTGCAAAATGGCGGTACAGCTCGGGGCAGAACTCATGGAGGTGCGGATTGCAGATGCGGTCAGCGTACATTTCAGAGACATCGGGCATGACCCTGGGGACCATAGTGTGACCTATGAAAATTCTCAGGCAAGAGAAAGGACACAGGTATTAATGGATATTGCAAATGAGAGGGGCGGTATGGTCATTGGTACGGGCGATATGTCTGAGCTTGCTTTGGGATGGGCGACTTACAATGGAGACCATATGTCCATGTACGGAGTCAATGTATCGGTTCCGAAGACGCTTGTGCGGCATCTTGTAAAGTATGCAGCCGATGTGACGCCGGACGAGCAGCTGAAAGCAGTGCTCTATGATGTGCTGGATACCCCGGTCAGCCCCGAACTTCTGCCCCCTAAGGACGGCAATATTGCACAGAAGACGGAGGATCTGGTGGGACCTTATGAGCTTCATGACTTCTTCCTTTACTACATGGTACGATTCGGCTATGAGCCGAGTAAGATATTCAGACTGGCGGAGGAGACTTTTGAGGGCAGCTATGATAAGGCAACCATATTAAAGTGGCTGGAGATCTTCTGCAGAAGATTTTTCTCACAGCAGTTCAAGCGTTCCTGCCTGCCTGACGGCCCGAAAGTAGGTACGGTTGCACTCTCACCGAGGGGGGACTGGAGAATGCCGAGTGACGCGTGTGCGGCAGTCTGGCTGAATGATCTGGAGCAAATAGCACTGGCAGATTGAAAATAGAAGGAGACTTATCTTATGAAGCTGATCAGAACGGAAGAAGCGGAAGGCTGCGTGCTGTGTCATGACATCACGCAGATCATCCGCGGTGTGACAAAAGATGCGGTATTCAGAAAAGGACATGTTGTAACGAAGGAAGATATCCCAGTCCTGCTTTCTGTGGGAAAAGAAAATCTTTATGTATGGGAAAAGCAGGAAGGGATGCTCCACGAAAACGACGCGGCGGAGGTACTGCGCCAGGTGTGTCAGGGCGATTATATGGAACCTTCCGAGGCAAAAGAAGGGAAGATTGACCTGAAGGCTGCCTGTGACGGGCTGCTGAAGGTAGACCGGGAAAAATTAAATATGCTCAATGCAATGGGCCAGATCGTGATTGCCTCCCGCCACGGGAATTTTGCGGTTAAGAAGGGCGATAAGATCGCAGGGATGCGGGTTGTTCCTCTGGTCATCGAAGAAGAAAAGATGAACCGGGTGAAAGAATCCTGCGGTGAAACACCGGTATTCCAGATCCTGCCTTTCAAGAAGATGAAGGCGGGAATTGTAACAACCGGAAGTGAAGTATATCACGGACGGATTCAGGACAGTTTTACACCGGTCGTGGTTGAAAAACTGGAAGAATGCGGCGTGGAGGTGCTTGGGAATACTGTATGTAATGATGACTCGGATATGGTGACAGGAGCGATTAAAAACTGGCTGGAACAGGACGTGGATATGGTAGTCTGTACAGGTGGGATGAGCGTTGACCCGGATGACAGGACGCCTCTTTCCATACGCAATGCAGCCGACGAAGTGATTACATATGGCGCACCGGTCCTGCCGGGGGCGATGTTCATGCTGGCATACGCGGGAGAAGTCCCGGTGATGGGACTGCCGGGCTGTGTCATGTACGCAAGACGGACGATATTCGATCTGGTCCTGCCAAGAATCGTGGCAGGAGAACGTCTGGGGATCGGGGACTTTACCGTACTGGGACAGGGCGGTCTGTGCCTGAACTGCGAGACCTGTACATATCCCAACTGTGGGTTTGGGAAAGGCTAAGCGACGTCTGGAAGAAAGGAAGAGGATATACTATACATAGTCAAAATATTAAAATTTACGAATGCCGTGGATGGTTCCACGGCATATTTTGGCGTGAGGCTTGTGTATACTGAAACGAGTTTCATTTTTTTAGTATTTTGAAAGATATATATTACCCTTTGAAGGTTTTTGTGAAACAGGAACCAGTCTCGGAGAATACTATTGAAATAATCTTTTAAGCACATATACTTAAAATCAATATAAATAGTATCAGAAAAAGAGAGGGAAAAATATGTCATACATCAAAAAAATACACACGTTAGTTGGAGATTTTCATTGCCATAGTTTAGCATCTGTTCATGCATATAGTACCATTGGTGAAAATATTAAGGCAGCAAAAGTGAAAGGGCTAAAGGCCCTGGCAATCACTGACCATGCAATTGGGACTGAGGATTCCCCCAGTCTTAGCTATTTTGAAAATTTACCTTCACTGCCTAAAGTTGTGGACGGGATTAGAGTCTTAACAGGAGTTGAAGCAAATATAATGAATTTCAAAGGCGAAGTAGACATGCCTGTAGAAACGTTAAAAAAACTAGATATAGTTATTGCATCCTATCATACATCATGTACCAGGCCCGGAACTGTACAGCAGCATACAGAGTCGTATCTGCAATTAGCCAAAAACCCTTACATTAATATTATTGGCCATGCCGGAACTGAAAATTTTGCATTTGATTATGAAAAGGTGGTCCCCGTATTAGGAGAAGCAAAAAAGGTTTTTGAAATTAATGACCATACATTTAAATGCAGAAAAAAATCAATTAGCAATTGCATTACAATAGCTAAATTGTGTAAAAAATATGGGTTCAGAATCATGGTGAATTCAGACGCACATTCCCAATACGATGTGGGATCATGCGATAATGCCTTTGCAATGCTCGAGGATATAAAATTTCCAGAGGAATTGATAATTAACATTAATGAAGATCGAATTGCCGAGTATTTGAATTCGATTAATGTATTGTATTAGTAAAATGGACGTTTTGAAATTCAATATTAAGAAATATTTATTAAAGTAAATACAAGCTATACAGCCCTATTTTGCATATAAAGTGAAATAGGGCTGTATTTATTTAAAAAATTAACATTAGGATACAAGAAAATATAAAATTATTTATTTACAATTTGTATAACATGTGCTATTCTTTAAACAACGGAAGAATAAAATATTCCAAATTAAAAGAAAGAAGGATATTATATTCTAAACAAGCATTAGGAAGGAAAAAAAGATGGGTATTGATATCAGAAAAGAATTATCAAGAAAAGACTCAGAATTTACTCAGACAGAGAAGAAAATTGCAACATATATTTTGAATAAGGGGCACAATTTCTCTCAGATGAGTTCGACAGAAGTAGCAGAAGAATTGGGTGTTGGTCAATCTACGATTATAAAATTTGTTAAGAAATGCGGATTCAACGGATTTATGGATTTCAAAATTCAGTTGAGCCAATCTTTTGTAAGAGATGAAAATATTCTTCCGTTAACCCACGATGATATATCATTGGAGGCACCACTGGAGGATGTGGCAAAAGCAATTGTATCCGAATCTATATCTGCCTTGACAAAATCTTTCGACATCATGGATTTAGACTCGTTTAATCAGGCAATCGAATGGATAGACAGTTCACCAAGAATTTATATTTGTGGAAAAGGTTCATCAACCCTGCCTGCACAAGATTTATCTAGTAAACTGATGAAGCTGGGATTACCTGTATTATGGTATCAAGATTTGGAGTCGGTAGAAGCAGCATCCTTGTCAGCAGACAAACAAGCACTATTCATTGTGTTTTCTTTTAGCGGGGAAACCAAGGAAATAGTCAGGATATTACAGAATGCTAAAAAAAATAATGCAAAAATAATTCTAGTAACTAAAAATGTAAAAAGTACGATGGGAAAGCTTGCTGGTTTAACGCTGGAGATAATCTCTAATGAAACTATATTCAGAACCGCGGCAATGAGTTCCAGAATAGCATTTTTCTCAATTGTTGATATCTTATTTTTAGGAATAATCAAGAAAGATTTAAAGCATCGTTTGAAAATGATAAGGGATGTTTACACTTCTATTGGATAAAAAATGAAAGACTGGGCGGATTCTTAAGCCCTCTGGTAACCATTATAAAAGATGTAGATTAATCACTTATACTATTCTAAAAATTGTAGTACCATGTTGGCCCATGGATGAACACCTTAGAGATAACATCTTTATTTCCGATAAGAAAAGGTTTGGGAACAGATCCGCCCAACTGTACAGCTATAAGACTCAATAAGCAGGAAACACTATTTACTTATAGCTATAGAGCAAAATGTAGCACTTTTTGATACATTTGTCAAGTTTTCATATGCAGAGTTTCGTATGCAGGGGCGGATAAAAATGTCGTTTAAAAATTGAATAATTCAAATTATGAAGGATTCAAAAAGGAAGAGTAGGAGGAATTTATGCATATTCAGGTTTGGCAAATTATATTATTAACTTTGTATTCTATCATTGGTATATATGATGGACTGAATACGAAATTTGAATTGAATAAACCTATGATGGCAGGCGCTTTTGCAGGCCTTGTCATGGGGGATCTTGCAACAGGGCTGATTATTGGGGCCACACTCCAATTGATGATTTTAGGTGTCAGTAATTTTGGCGGGGCCACGATTCCTGATTATACTTCAGCAGCACTTATTGCCACTCCACTGGCGATTGTGGCTGGAAAAGATGTTGACTTTGCAATTGGCCTGGGAGTTCCTATTGGGCTTTTGCTGACACAGCTGGATATCATAGCTAGGACTGTAAATATCTTCTGGAATAAGAAAGCTCAGGCAGCGATAGAGAAAGAGCAATATCATCTATTAGACAGATACAATTTTTGTGGTATGATCGGCTGGGGGGCATCCCGTGGGCTTCCTGTTTTTCTGGCCCTTACCTTTGGCTCTTCATTTGTACAGGCCATTTTGGATGTATCGCCGGACTGGCTGCTCTCCGGACTTAAATTTGCAGGAGTAGTTTTACCGGCAGTAGGTATATCGATGCTGCTTAAATTTATGCCAGTGAAGAAATATTTTCCATATTTAATTTTGGGATTTGTATTGTTCTCTTATGTAAACATGCCAATGTTGGGGGTAGCTTTGATCGGAATTGTAATAGCAGTAGTTACTTATCAGAGGGATTCAGAAAGGGAGCCGGCAGTAGTTCAGGCGAATGCAGGAGGTAATGAAGATGAATAATACAAATGATAATAATCGGCCTCAGGAAGAAATTGAAATCACAAAAAAGGATATTGACAGAGCCTGGTTTCGATGGATAACGAGATCACAGGCAGGATGGAACTATGAGACAATGCAGGGATTGGGATATTGCTGTACAATGCTGCCATTCTTAAAGAAAAATTACAAGGATCCTGCTGAATTAAAAGAAATGGTTAAGCTGCATTCACAGTACTACAACACGAACGTTACGACCGGAGGTTTTGTTATTGGTGCTGACATGGCAGTTGAAGCAGAGCAGGGATACAAAGCCAAGGATATGATTCCGGCACTAAAAACGGGACTCATGGGTCCTTTGGCGGGTATCGGAGACACATTTTTTTCTGTCACTATTAATACAATTCTTGGTTCCATTGCTACATACATGGCTTTGGAAGGAAACCCCATCGGGGTTATTCTGTGGCTGTTGGCTGGATTTGTAAAATTAGGGTTTGCAAGATGGTTTACACATTTAGCATATGCGCAGGGAAAGAAAGCAGTATCTACAGTTAGCGGAGCGTTAAAGAAAATCACAAATGCAGCTACTATTCTGGGGATAACTGTAGTTGGAGCATTAGTCCCCTCAGTAATAAAAGCAACAGTTACTTTGCAGCCCCAGATTGGAGAAAATGTTATTAATATTCAAGAACAAATATTTGATCCAATGATGCCGAACATCATTCCTGTTGGTATTGTCTGTTTTGTTTATTGGCTGCTGGGGCGTAAAAATATGAATTCTACACGTGTTATTTTCATTGTTATGGCCCTATGCGTGATTTTGAATGCATTAAACATTATGGGATAGCTTTCAAAATAAGCAGATTTCATAGAAAACAGAATATACCAAAAAAGAGAGGGATAAAAGAATGGAGTTAAAAGGTTTTGTGCACATTAGAATTGATACAAGACTTATTCACGGACAGGTTGCGGGATTCTGGACAGGCTATTTACAGGCATCCAGAATCATGGTGATAGATGATGAGGTTGCTGTTGATGATATGCAGAAAGAGCTGCTCCGCATGGTGGCACCGGCCGGAGTAGCTACATCATTGTTAGCCAAGGAGAAAGCACTTGAAAATATCAAAACGGGCAAATATGCAAATCAGAGGGTCCTCCTGTTAATTAAAACGCCGTATTACTTAAAATACCTTATGGATAATGGTATTGATATTAAGGCAATTAATGTTGGTAACATGGCTACGCGTGATAATACAAGGGTAATAACCTCTTCTATTAGTATTACACAGGAGGAAGAAGAAATTTTTAAAGAATTGTTAAGCAGAGGGGTAGATATAACTGTGCAGATGGCGCCTGAAGATAAAGCGAAAAAAATTAAAGATCTATTGTAGGTGGCCCTATGAAAACACAATTTGATATCTCATTACATTTTGATTTTAAAGAAGAAGTAAATGGAAATAAAATGTTTTCTGAAAAACGGGCATTAGAAGCATTTACATTAATGAAATCACTTGGAATTAAATATTTTAATACTTGGTGCAATGACGACGTTTATCCCCAGTCTGATGAAGACGATATCCTATTTGCAAAAATATTATCGCGGCGAATGAAAGAAATGGATATCAAAATGTCATCGTTTCATTTTGTCGGATCAGTACTGGATTGTTATGACGAATCACAAAATAAAGTAAGATTTTATATGGAAAGAACACTGAAGATTTTTGCGGATTGTAAACCAGGCAGTATTGTGGTTCATCCGGGAACATATGGTGAAGGGGGCTTTAAATGTAACAAAATAGCTCATCAAAAAGCTGTTGATAAATGGGGGAGAGAAAAAACTCATGCCATGCTAATTGAGAATCTTCGCCATTTTGGAAAATTAGCAGCCAAATATGATATAAAAATAGCTGTTGAAAATTTATTTCAGGGTCGTTTTTATAGCAATGTAGAAGAATTAATTGGCCTGGTTGAAGGAGTTGCCTTAGACAATGTCGGATATTGCTTGGACAGTGGGCATGCCAATCTTGATCATGTGGATATACCGGAGACCATCAGGAGAATGGGTAGTAAACTATTTGAAGTACATTTACATGACAATAATGGAAAGGAAGATCAACATTTGCCTATAGGCTTCGGCAATTTAGAATGGATTAGTATCATCAGGGCTTTAAAGGACATTGGTTATCAAGGGACAGCAACGTATGAATTCTTTAGATGGCCTTATGTAGACCGGGTCGTGGGAATAAAAAATTCTATTATGTTCTGGGAAAGCCTAGAAAAAATTCAGGAAAATGGGTACTTTACGTCGGATTGGAAGTAGGAAATGTTAGATGAAGGAGCAATCGAATGAGTATAGGAGTTATAGCAGTTACACATAAGGAGGCAGCCCAGTCATTACTTGATTCTGTAGAAATGATCTTTGGAAAACAAGAAAACGTTAAGGCGGTGCCATTTTTTGAGAATGAGGACGGACAGATGCTAAAGATAAAACTTGAAGAAGCAGTTGGAGAACTGAATTCGGAGGATGGTGTTTTATTTTTGGTTGACTTGTTCGGAGGCACGCCTTTTAATGCCTCGTTCATGATAGCACAGAAAAGTCATGCAGCAGAAATCGTAACAGGTCTAAACCTGCCCATGCTGGTAGAAGCGCTTATGTCAAAAGGAACAATGGATTTATTAAGCCTTGCAGAAACTGTAAAAAAAGCCGGGATTGATGGAATAAGGAGCGGAAAAGCGGAACGACAGAATGGGGACGATGAATAATAATTCACAAACAAAGTATGTTGTATTTGATATTGGAAATGTTCTTTTAAAAGCGACACACAGAGAGTATTTACAACAGATTTATGAGAAAGATACTGCGGAACAACTCGTTAGTGAAGTATTCCATCAGCCAGAGTTTGCAGAGTATGAAAAAGGGATGTACACCAATGAAGAATTGATTGATATATATGGTAAGCGATTCCCAAGCCATATAAAGGAAATTAAAAGAACAGTCAATCATTGGGAGGAACTTACCACTTATATGGATGAAAGCTGGGAGATGCTTAAAGAATTGAAAGAATATAAAATTCCAGTATATATTCTATCTACGATGGGGAGGGAATGGAAAGAACAAATATTTGATAAGTTTAAAGATTTCGAACTTATTGACGGCAGTGTATTTTCTTATGAGGTTCACTCCAATAAACCTGATTCAAAGATATATTTAGCTCTTTTTGAAAAATATCATTTAGATCCCGGAGAAGGTATCTTTATAGACGATAAAAAAGAGAATATCGACAAAGGAATTCAACTTGGGATGAAAGGGATTGTATTTACCAATATTATTACAGTAAAAACAGAATTGTTTAAGGAGCTGAATTTGGAATGAATTATGGTTTTAATATAAGCATGCGTCATAGCAGAAATGAAATTCTGGAGTTGGGAAAGCTGCTGCTTAAAACGAATGAATTTCAGGCTATTGAGGTGACATACTCAGAGCATATGCGGCATATTGATACTACTTCATATAATCAGGCAATCTTCGAATTAGTTGATATGTATAAAACCAAAGTACTGGTACATATTTCTGATTTTAATCTGTCGGAAGAAAATATAATATTGCAAAATGCTATTTTGGATGAGTTTGAAAATTGCTGTAAATATATTAAAGCATTCAACGGACATGAAATAATAATGCATTGTGGAAGCAGAAAGTTGATGCATATTTCTATAAGGCATAAGGATGGATCAAGGCAGACACACAGAGAAGTATATGAAAAAATGTGGAAACTTTCGGTGGAGACAATGAAAAAAGCATGTCAAATTGCAGCAAAGTATAATATTTTAGTCTACACAGAAAATTTAACGGATAATATGTTAATACAAAATGCAGAACAATTACAACGTTATATCAGGGATGTAGATGAGAAAAATCTTTATATTGTATATGATACCGGGCATGGACATCTCACAAGTCATAATGTGTCAGATGAAATTTTAAAGTGCAATAAATGGTTAAGACATCTCCATCTTCATGACAATCATGGTTCAAAAGATGAACATCTTGCAGTAGGGGCCGGAACGATTGACTGGAGGAGTTTTTGTAAGGCATTAAAGGATGTTAACTATCAGGGGATTTGTATGATGGAGTTGTATCATAGTACGTATGATGAGCTGGTTAAAAGCAAGGAAATTTTAATGAGATATTTATAGAAAGAGTGATAAAATGGAATATTATTATAGCTCTGTTCTGTCGAATATTAAGGAACATTATGAAAACTTTACATCAGTAGAAGAAAAAATAGGTGATTTCTTTCTTTATAACCAGGAAAAAATAGATTTTTCCTCCAAAGCTGTGTCAAACAAATTGTATGTATCAAAAGCATCACTTTCTAGATTTGCACAAAAGTGTGGCTATCATGGATATAAGGAATTAAGATATCAATATGAAGCAGCTTTTAGAAATTATGGAGAAACTGCGAACCAGAATACCTACAAAATTTGCCGTGTATACCAAGAATTATTAATCGAGATATGCAGTAATATTGATAATAAAAAATTGGGGCAAATTCTAAAAAAGATCAAATGTTCTGAAAGAGTCTTAGTTTGTGGAAAAGAGAGCTCTGAGTTTTCTGTAAAGGAAACCGCCCTGCGTTTCATGCAGGAAGGGTTTAATGTGGTTATGCTTACAGGTACAGATATGATTAAAACGCAAATAGCCCGCTTAGATAAAACGGCTATGGTAATTGCATTTGATTTTGAGGGGAACGATCAAGATGTGTTTAGATTGCTTCAAGAGGCAAACTATAAAAAGGCAAAGACTGTACTATTTACCGGAGGTAATACTGGAAATTATAAAAACTTGTGTTCTGAAATAATAGAACTTCCAACAATAGATTGCATCGGTTATAATTATGCGGGTTCATTACAGATTTCAACGTTGGTTATGCTTGATATTTTATTCACAGAACTGTGATTATATTAGAATGTGCGGATATTTCTTCTCATATATTATAAAAGGAGTAATGAAGGGAGAGGATTTATGAACTGGTGCACGGTCTATTATGATGACACGAAGAGCAGCTGCAGGGAATATGCAAAGCTGTTTGGACAGTATGAGGGAATCTTATGCAAACCGGCTTCTGAATATATTGGGTACCCTCTGATTTATGAGGAGAATTCCGCGGTGGGATTTGTTTTTGAGAGCGATAAGGATAATGTACCCTATGCTGTCAGACACATTATATGGCGGATCATCATGAATAAGAAGGGGCAGTACTTTCTGGCTGTCACGGGAGGGAACCGGGAGCTTACGGCGATCCGCTGTGCCGTAGAAGACCTTGAGGTACGCGGGTATGAAGTCAGCAACGTCTATTCGAAGTATATGTTTGAGAAGTACCATATGGAACTGGGAATAAGCGCAGGAAAGATCGTGTCAGATCTGGAAAATGGGGAGGAACAGTTTCGGATTTATGCAAAGGCTGCACAGGGGATGAGCAAAAAAGAGCTTCGGAAAATGCTGCGTAATGAGCTGAAGGAATATAAGAAGCATAAGAAACACAGAAGGACAACATGAGCAGACAGAGGCAGTTACTGCGTAAACCAAGGCGGAAAACAGTAACAGTGAAACAGGCGGCGTTACAGTTTACAGACTTTTCTGTGAGCTTAAGCGCCGCCTGCCGTGTTTCAGGTTATGCGGTTTTGTCGGGAATCAGAGCTGAGAGTTCTTTTGTGTACAGCAGTGTCAGCCGGTGCATCGCCCGGGTACAGGCTATATAAAGGAGATTCCTGTCACAGTCCGTGAAATAGCGGGACTGGTCTGTATCAGGAATGATTACCTCGTCGAATTCCAGCCCCTTCGACATCTGAACAGATATGACGGACACACCGTTCTGAAAACAGCTGCTTTCCGGCGTGATCAGGTGAACTTCCGGTTTCGGCGGCAGCATATCAAAAAGCTCTCTGGCATCTCTGTTCGTTTTCAGTATGATACCCATTGATGTATGTCCGCTGTGGTAAAAATCCTGAATGGCCTTTGAAATTTCCCTAAGCTCTTCCTCTTTACTGCCGCAGTAAATAACGTCCGGTGCATCTCCGTAACGTCCAATCGGTTCAGGTGAGTCCGTGTTTAGGATGCGCTTTGCAAAAGTGATAATCTCGTATGTAGAACGATAGCTTTTTTTCAGCTCTGTAAACCGGGCATCTGTATAAAGGTCCAACAGGTCATTTAGAGTGTGAGAGTGGTTTGGATTCAGAAGCTGGCCGAAGTCCCCGAGAATGGTTTTCCGGCATGGAAAGATTTTGTTGATCACGGCATACTGTATGGGGGTGTAGTCCTGCATTTCATCGATAACCAGATGCTTTGTGCTCCGACTTTCTTTTAACCCTTCAAATTCTGAGTTCAGATACAGGAACGGGAAGACATCGGCCCATTCCAGCGTCTTTTTTGCCGGCAGGCACAGGAGTTCGGGTTTCCCTATGCTTTTATAAAAATATTGATATAGAGTAATCGGTGTTTTAACTGTGAGCATGGAAGTGAGTGCTTTCAGAATCTGTCTTTTTCCGGGCAGGGGGTCTCCCATGATGTTGCCGGATTCAAAATGGCTGCGGATATCCTCTGCCGTCATTGCAAGTCTCTGTTTAACCGGGTATGCTTTGTATGCCAGAAAACGCTTCTGTATCCAGCTTTTGTCCGCGTTAAACCTGCCAAATGTGTAATCCGCAGGCGAAAATATCCTCTCGGGCAGTGTCTCCATAAATGTATTCATCAACCGGACAAAACCGGCAGTAGATTTGAACAGTACCCGCTGTGCCCACGCCCTGTCTTCCGATTCCAGCGGGTCCTTATCCGGCTCGAAACGGAGTGTATTTTGAAGCTGGATTTCCGCAATATCCGGGAAACTTAGCTCATAGACCGGTTCCTCCCCAAGTTCAGGGATGACGCCGGAGATATAGTCTCCGAATACTTTATTTGGGGAGATGATGGCGACATTTTGGGAATTCAGCTGGTTCCTGAACCGATAGAGCAGGAAGGCAATCCGGTGCAGGGCGACAGAAGTCTTTCCGGAACCCGCCGCTCCCTGTATAATCATTGTTCCTGTATTTTCACTGCGGATAATCTGGTTTTGCTCCTTCTGAATGGTCGAGATGATGGACTTCATTCTTTCATCCGAAGTATGGGAAAGCTCCCGCTGTAAAATGTCATCCTGTATATGGGAGGCACTTTCCAGCGCGTATTCCATAATGCCGTCCTTGATTTTAAACTGCCTTTTCCGGATAAGTTTCCCGTCAATCCTGCCCGTTGGTGCGTCATAACCCGCCGGTCCCGGTTCATAATCATAAAACATGCCGGCAGCGGGCGCGCGCCAGTCAATGACTAGCATTTCCTCTTCAAATCTGAATGTAAAACGTCCGATATATAACCGGTCGGCTTCTTTTGATTCCTCCTGAAAATCGATCCTTGCAAAATAAGGGGATTTCTTCAACTTTGCCAGCCTGTCCCGGACACTCACGGCAAAGGCACCTGTACGGTCTGTCTGCCTGAGAAGCAGTTCGTTTTGAAACATTTCATGAGGGTCGATTTCCCCTCTGTATTCCGCCATATACCTTTTTGAATCCCTGTATTCCGTGTCAATCCGGCTGACATCCTCTTCGGCTCTTTTAAGCGCGGTATCCAGTTTCTGCATGGTCTCTTCCAGATGAATGACTTCATCAGGAAAGGGGACCGGGTCTTTTGCTATCTCTTTGTCTTTTGATGGTTGCTGTTGCTCATTCATAGTAGTGCTCCTTGCTGTCTTTGATTTTTAAGTTCAAGTAGGTTTCGGTAAATCTACGGTGGCACATATGTTTTGCTTCATTTCAGGACAAAACGCTGGGTTGGATAACCATACTCCACAAGCATCTCCGCCTCTGCAAAGCCGAGTTCTTTAATCTCACTGCGGTGCCCTGTATCTGCCCGGTCGCCTTCGCGGTAGGTTGTGATGCTGATTTCCTTCCCCTTCAGCAGTTCCCCCATGACCTTATCAAGAAATGCCTTTGGAATCCCCTTTTTCCGATAAAGAGGGTGGGTACCCATGAAATCAATACTGCCGCTGTTTTCAGAAAAAATCATAATCCCGATGGCAGTGTCCCCATCCTTTAAAATCAGGGCCTGCCTTTTTCGGATCATTTCTCTCAGGACATGGATATATTCTTCTTCATCCAGATTCGGAAAACCATCGACCACAAGCCGTACCAGCTCCATCCAGCAGGGAATGTCCTTTTCTTTAGCAAATGCAATATCCTGTTCTGTAAACTCCCGGTTGTCCAGCATATGATAACTCCCCTCTAATTTATATTTAAGCTGCAAGGGATAAAACTTCTCATTTTCCCGGTATTTATTTGGTGGAAGCTTGTACATGGCCGTAAAAATCTTAGTAAATGCCTGCTGGCTGCCGTAACCTGCCGCCATCGCCACATCAAGAACCGGTTTATCAGAAAAAACAAGCAGCTTTGCGGCTTCCGTAAGCCTCCTGCGCAAAACATATTCGTGGATAGTAAGGCCCACAGTATCCGTAAACATCCGGTGTAGATGATATTTGGAATAGTGGAGCGCTTCCGCGGCCATATCAAGATTCGGACAATCAGTTAGATGCGCCTCCAGATAATCAATTGTTGAAATAATATTCTGAATATTTTGGACTGGCATACATATTCCCTCCTTCCAGACTATTATTATAGCCGCAATTAGGGGGATATGTTTAATCTTTCTTGCGGTTTTAAAAATAAATTTGGTTGACATCAATTTTAATAAATGTTAGGATAAAATTAACAAAAAATATATCAAATTTTACTAATACTTATATAGGTTCATAATCGGGTGAACGTTTCTACCAACTACCGGAATAGTTGACTATAAGTATCTGCAGAGGCATCTCTGTAGTTACTTGTGGGCACAGGGATGTAAGGAAGGAGGCGTCAGCAGATGAATGAATCTATTTTTATTTTGAAAGGAAACTTGATCTACAGTAAGAGCGCGAAAGAACTTGAGGTATGTGAGAACAGTTATCTCGTGTGTGAGGATGGCGTGGTAAGGGGGATTTATAAGACACTGCCGTTCGAATACGGAGGATACCCGGTCGAGGATTACGGGGACCGGCTGATTATCCCGGGACTGGTGGACCTGCACGTGCATGCGCCGCAGTATTCATTCCGCGGACTGGGGATGGATATGGAGCTTCTGGAATGGCTGGAGACGAATACATTTCCGGAGGAATCCAAGTTTTGTGATATGGAGTACGCACGCAAAGCTTACGGGATCTTTGTTGAGAATTTAAAGAAGAGTGCAACTACGAGGGCCTGTATTTTTGCGACGATACACAGGCAGGCCACGCTGCTTCTGATGGATATGCTCGAAGAAGCGGGACTCGACACAATGGTTGGAAAAGTGAATATGGACAGGAACAGCCCGGATTATCTGAGGGAGGCATCGGCAGAGGAATCTGCGGCGGAAACGGTGGAATGGATCAAGGATGTTCTGCATAAGAAGTATAAGCATACAAAACCAATCCTGACACCGCGCTTTACACCGAGCTGTACGGATGAGCTGATGGAGAAACTGAAGATGATACAGATGCGCTATAGTCTGCCGTTACAGTCACATTTGTCAGAAAACCCGGGTGAGATATCATGGGTAAAGGAGTTGTGCCCGTGGTCTGAATTCTATGGTGATGCATATGATAAGTTCGGATTATTCGGTGCGGACTGCCCGACGGTGATGGCCCACTGTGTTTATTCCGACGACAGGGAGATTGCAAGGATGAAGGAAAACGGTGTTTTCGTTGCCCATTGTCCGGAATCCAATATGAATATTGCATCCGGTGTAGCCCCGGTCAGGAAGTTTCTGGATGAAGGCGTCCATGTAGGAATGGGAAGTGACGTGGCAGGAGGTTCCACGGAGAGTATTTTCACGGCAATGGCACATGCCATTCAGGCATCGAAGCTGCGCTGGAGGTTACAGGATGAATCGTTAAAGCCTCTGACAGTTGAAGAAGCCTTTTTCATGGCAACGAAAGGCGGTGGGGAATTCTTCGGTAAAGTCGGCAGTTTTGAGCCGGGATATGAGCTGGACGCAGTCGTTCTGGATGATACGCGTCTGAGACACCCGCAGGATCTTGATGTGAAAAAAAGGCTCGAAAGAATGATCTATTTTTCAGATGACAGAGAAATCCGTGCAAAATATGTGGCAGGTGTACAGATTTTATAAATAAGAGGAGATGGGAAAATGGAAGAAAGGGAACATGCAGTAGGTAAAAGTGTGAAGCGTGTGGATGCCTTTGAAAAGGTGACCGGACGCGCGAAGTATACCGATGACCTGTGTGATAAGAGCGCCTATGTAGTCAGAATCCTGCATTCTACGGTGGCACACGGGATTGTGAAGTCGGTGGATACCTCGGAGGCGGAAAAGATCCCCGGAGTTGTGAAGGTCGTGACTTGTTTTGACGTGCCGAAGAATTACTTCCCGACGGCAGGGCATCCCTGGTCTACAGAGCCGGCACATCAGGATGTGGCTGACAGGCTGCTTCTTCAGGAACATGTGAAATTTTATGGTGACGATGTCGCGGCTGTTGTCGCTGAGAATGAAGTGGCAGCTGCACAGGCTGTGCGTGCGATGAAGGTGGAATACGAGGAACTGCCCTTTGTGCTTGATGTACAGAAGGCAATGGAGGATACCGCACCCCAGATTCACGAGGAATATCCGAATAATATCCTAAAACATACGACGATCCGGAACGGCAGCTATGAAGAGGCAAGAAAAGAGCCGGGCCTGATCAAGGTCGAGGGATGGTATGACACGCCAACCGTACAGCACTGCCATATTGAGAATTTTATCTGTTATGCTTATATGGAACAGGGCCGGATTGTTGTCGTATCATCCACGCAGATTCCCCATATCTGCCGGAGAGTTGTCGGGCAGGCGCTTGGCATCCTCTGGGGCAAAGTCAGGGTGATCAAGCCTTATATCGGCGGTGGATTTGGAAACAAGCAGGATATTCTGTACGAACCTCTCTGTGCATATTTAAGCACAGTAGTGGGAGGGAGACTGGTGAAGCTGGATGTCTCAAGGGAAGAGACATTTGTATCCAACAGGGTACGCCATGCTGTCCGTACGCATATCATTTCTTATGTGAGGCCGGACGGGAGTTTTGCGGCAAGGAAGATTGAATGCTTTTCCGACCAGGGGGCATACGCGTCCCACGGGCATAGTATCGCCGCAAAGGGGCTGGGAGCATTTCCACAGCTGTATCCATGCCCGAATGTGGACGGAGACGCCTATACGGTATTTACAAACAAGCCGGTATCCGGGGCCATGAGGGGGTACGGTATCCCGCAGGCAATGTTTGCACTGGAAAGCCACACGGATGATGTGGCAAAGGCCGTGGGCATGTCACCATATGAATTCCGCTGGAAATATCTGATGCCGGTGGGGTATACGGATGGATTTTCAAAGAACGTTAATTATTATGATACCTTCCATCAATGTATGGAAAAGGGAAAGGCTTACATAGATTACGACAGGAAAGTAAAAGAATATGAGAACCAGACCGGGGAAGTCCGAAAAGGAATCGGTGTGGCTGCATTCTGGTACAACACTGGTGTATGGCCAATTTCACTGGAGACTTCTTCCTGCCGTATGGTACTGAATCAGGACGGTTCTATTCAGGTGCAGGTAGGTGAGACCGAGATCGGCCAGGGGGCTGACACCGCATTTGCACAGATGGCGGCCGAGACACTCGGTATTCCCGTGGACCAGGTCCATGTGATGACGGTACAGGATACGGACATTACGCCGTTCGGCACCGGGGCATATGCTTCCAGACAGACGTACATGGCGGGATTTTCCATCAATCAGACAGCGGCCCTGTTAAAGAGCCATATTCTGGATACCGCACAGGAGCTGACGAGACATACAAAGGAAAGTCTGGATATTATCAATGGTAAAATCATACGCAGAGGGGACGGAGAGGTTCTGATGAGCCTTGCCGATCTGGCGATGGAGAAGCTGTACAGTCTGACGAACAACGGTCATCTGACGGCGGAGAGTACTTATCAGGCGAAAACCAATGCTTATTCCTTCGGATGCACGTTTGCCGAGGTAGAAGTCGATATTCCGGCATGCAGGGCAGAGCTTACGAATATCATCAATGTACACGACTGCGGGCAGCTGATTAACCCGTCACTGGCGCTGGCTCAGGTACATGGCGGCATGAGCATGGGTATCGGGTATGGTTTGACCGAGAGACTGATCTTTGATGAGAAAACCGGGAAACCGCTGAATAATAACCTTCTGGATTATAAGCTGTCGACCTTCATGGATCACCCGCATCTGGAAGGGCAGTTTGTGGAAAACTATGAGCCGACCAGTGCATACGGCACAAAAGCTCTGGGAGAGCCTCCGGTATGTTCTGTTGCCCCGGCCATCCGCAATGCCGTTCTGCAGGCGACTGGTGTAGCAGTAGACGAGATACCGCTGACACCGCACATATTGTTTAAACGATTCAAAGAAGAGGGCTTAGTATAGAAAGGGGCAGCCAGTGTGATGCACTGGAATGCCCCGGAAGGGAGGAAAGAAAACATGTATGATATGAAAGCATTATACGAGGCCGAAAGCGTGCCTCATGCCATACAGCTGCTTAAAGAACACCCAGAAGCCCAGATTATTGCCGGCGGAAGTGATGTCCTGGTGCAGATGAGAGAAGGAAAGCGTGCCGGTGCGGAACTGGTCAGCATATATGGACTGGATGAACTGCGCGGTGTAAAAATGGAAGAAGACGGGACGATCCGGATCGGGTCCCTGACCAGTTTTTCCCATATTACGAAGGACCCGGTTATCCAGAAATATATCAATGTGCTCGGGGAAGCAGTAGACAAGGCAGGAGGGCCCCAGATCAGGAATATCGGTACAATCGGAGGAAACACATGCAACGGGGTGACCTCCGCAGATTCAGCGGCTACACTGTTTGCGTGGGATGCCGTCGTAGAACTGACAGGTCCGGAAGGAATCCGCACAATGCCGATCCGCGAGTTCTACATCAAAGCAGGTAAAGTTGCACTGGCGCCGGCAGAGATCCAGACAGGGATTCTCATACCAAAGGCATCTTATGAAGGATATTACGGACACTATATCAAGTATGCAATGCGTAATGCAATGGATATTGCAACACTGGGATGCTCTGTTAATGTGAAACTCTCGGATGACAGGAGCATACTGGAGGACGTCAGGATTGCATATGGCGTTGCAGGACCGGTTCCAATGCGTGCAGTCCATGCAGAAGAGGCCGGAAGAGGAGTTTTAGTCAGTGCAGATTCGATCGAGAAGATCGGGGATACGGTCCTCGAAGATGTTACCCCGCGTGACAGCTGGAGGGCAAGTAAGGCCTTCCGGGAACATATCGCAAAGGTTTTATGCAAACGTGCCTTGAAAGAGTCGGTCAGACTGGCGGGAGGTGTGATTCATGAGTGAGATACAGTATAAGCTGGTAAGATGCACGATCAACGGTGAAAAACGAGAAACAATGGTGGACGTCAGGGCGTCCCTGACAGATATGCTGCGGAATGACTACCGCCTGACCAGTGTCAAAAAAGGCTGCGAGGTAGGAGAGTGCGGGGCCTGTAATGTGATCATAGACGGAGAATGTTTTAACTCCTGTATCTACCTGGCAGTCTGGGCAGACGGAAAAGAAATCCGGACACTGGAAAGCCTTATGGGGCCGGACGGGGAACTTTCAGATATCCAGCAGGCATTCATCGACGAGACAGCTGTACAGTGCGGATTCTGTACGCCCGGCGTAATCATGAGCGCTGTGGAGATACTGGAATCCGGGAAAGAGTATACAAGAGATGAACTGCGCAAACTGCTGTCCGGACACCTGTGCAGATGTACAGGATATGAAAATATCCTCAATGCGGTAGAAAAGACGATGCACAAACGGTTAGAGGGACACTGATTTAAAAAAAAGCAGCCGAAAAAGGAATTTTTCATCCTTTTTCGGCTGTTTCTTTATGCCCGCGGGCTGTTTAACATGAGAGATATTATTTGTCATCTGCCGGTGCAGGTTCCAGTGGTGTTTCTTTATCCTTCGGAAGAATGATATTAAGCAGTACTGCCAGCAGTGTTGCGATAACAACCGGTGACTTTCCGAAGATCATAACGAACCAGTCCGGGAAGGTTGCGAGTGCACCGTTCGCCTGAGAGATTCCCATTCCCAGTGCGGCTGCTAGTCCAACGATGGAAGTATTCCGGTAGGACATATTCTCTGAGGTGATCAGTTTCATACCAGTCATGGCGATGGATGCGAATACGGATACGGTCGCTCCGCCGAGCACGCAGTATGGAATCGTGGTCAGGACAGATGAGAACTTCGGAATCAGTCCGGCTACAAGCAGAATGACTGCTGCAAGGCCGAGTACACAGCGGTTGACAACCTTAGTTGTTGCCACGATACCTACGTTCTGGCTGTAGGTTGCAGTCGGAAGCCCGCCTAAAAGGGCGCCGAGGATATTTGTTATACCATAGCCGACGATACCGCCCTGAAGTTCATTGTCTGAAGGCATACGGTTGAGTCCGCCGCTTGTTGTTGCGGAGAAGTCTCCGATTGCCTGAATGGAGTTGATCGCAAACAGCAGGCCTATTGCCACGCAGGAGGAAACTTCAAACTTTACCCCAAAGTGCAGGGGCATTGGGAGCTGGAATGCAGATGCCTGTGAGATGGCGGTGAAGTCTACCATACCAAAGAACAGCGCGACGATATATCCTCCGATGATACCGATCAGGATGGATGCCAGTTTCCAGATTCCTTTTCCATAGTGGTTTAAAACGGTTACGATGATTAATGTAATAATTGCTACAAGCCAGTTCTGCCAGGAGCCGTAGTCAGGGCTTCCGGTTCCTCCGGCCATGTAGTTGATGGCAGTCGGATAAAGGGAAAGGCCGATTGTAAAAACGACAGTTCCTGCGATCAGAGGCGGGAAAAAGCGGCGGATTTTCTTTATGAAAATTCCTACAAGGATTGCCACACATCCGCCGACGATCTGTGCTCCTAATATGGTCGGGATGTCAAAATCCGAGGCAATGGACTGCATGCTTGGCAGATATGCGAAACTGACGCCCATGATGACTGGAAGTCCGGAACCGATGGCGAGCCATTTTGTCCGGAAGATCGGGAACAGCTGGAGCAGTGTGGACAGTGCCGATACAATCAAAGCTGCCTGTATGAGGATGACGGATTCTTTCTCGGAGAGGCCGCCTACCCCGGCAACAAGTATGGCCGGGGTAACACAGCCTACAATCATGGCGACAACATGCTGGAGGGCAAGTGGAAACGCCTGTTTAAAGCTCGGCACACCGTTTAGTTCAAATATAGTTGAGCGGGTCACTTCTTTTTTCACGCTATAATCCCCCTTTAAGCCTGACTGATTCTGGTACCTGTTGTGCCCTGGATTCCGTCTTTGGCTTTTTCCAGTAAGGTGATCAGAGCCTGGCGGCCCGGTTTTGATTCTGCGAATTCTACGGCAGCCTGTACTTTTGGCAGCATAGAACCGGGTGCGAAATGGCCTTCAGTCATATATTGTTTTGCTTCATCTACAGTTATATGATCCAGCCATTTTACTTCAGGCTTTCCGAAGTTTACAGCAACTTTTTCTACCGCTGTCAGTATAATGAGGAAATCTGCATCCAGTTCGCGTGCGAGAAGGCTGCTTGCAAAGTCTTTATCGATAACCGCGCTGGCGCCTTTCAGGTGGTTTCCCTGGCGTGTCACAGGAATACCGCCTCCTCCGCATGCGATGACAAGGTCACCGGATTCTACCATTGTACGGATCGTCCCGATCTCGATGATTTCCTGAGGTCTTGGGGAAGCTACCACACGGCGGTATCCGCGTCCGGAATCTTCCTTCATGATGTAGTCATATTTTTCAGCCATGCTGTCAGCCTGTTCTTTTGATAAGAAACGTCCGATCGGCTTGGATGGATTTTCAAATGCCGGATCGTCTTCATCCACGCGTACCTGTGTGATCATTGTTGCCACAGGGATGTTATCGATATTGCGGTTCAGAAGCTCTTCGCGCAGGGCATTCTGCAGATCGTATCCTATGTATGCCTGACTCATTGCCACACAGACAGACAGCGGTGTGTTCGGCTGCTGCGGGTCTTCGTGGGTCAGTGCCAGCATTGCGTTGTTTACCATTCCGACCTGGGGGCCGTTGCCGTGGGCAACCACGACTTCACAGCCCTCTTCGATCAGGTCTACAATGGCACGTGCGGTAATCTTTACCGCAGCCATCTGCTCGGGGAGGGTATTGCCGAGTGCATTCCCCCCCAGGGCGATGACAATCCGTTTCTTTTTTGCCATTTTCTTTTCCTCCGATTTTTTCATCGACCTATGATGTAAAAAGAATTATTTTCCTATATAGGCGATTGTCTCTACTTCGCATAAAACGCCCTTTGGCAGGTCTTTTACTGCGACACAGGAACGTGCCGGTTTTCCGACAAAATATTTTGCATAGATTTCGTTGAAGGCTGCGAAGTCTGCCATATCAGCGAGGAAACAAGTAGTCTTTACGACATCTTTGAATTCAGCGTTCTGGCTTTCCAGTAAAGCGGCTATATTTTTCATAACCTGCTCTGTCTGCTCCTGAATCGTTGTGCCTACGACATTCCCGGTTTCAGGAGAAAGCGGAATCTGTCCGGAAAAGAATGCGATATCATTTACTACGATACCCTGGGAATATGGTCCGATTGCTGCTGGTGCGTTTTTTGTTTCAACATAATTTAACATGTCAAATACCTCCTAAATTTTTTTTCTTTCTTATCATACCATAAATACAATGCTTACGGCTTATTCAAAGACTCTTGGGGTGCTTTTTTCTTCCAGTTTTTTTAATACTTCAGCCGGATCAGCGAATTTTGCGAGGAAGATCATGGCAGCGATGATGTATGGTTTGAAGCTTGCTTCTTTATAAAGAGGGGTTCTGTAGCGGTCAAATACGCTTGCATCTACCTCACCGGTCTCACAGCTTACGCCTGTGATGTCTGCGGGCAGGCAGTGCATGTAGAGTGCTTTTCCGTCTTTTGTCGTGGACATCAGTTCTTCTGTACATGCCCAGTCTTTGTGCTCTGCATTCTGTGCAAGCAGTTCTTTTTCCAGTTTATCGATTCCTTCGAAATCACCGTTTCCGTAAAGCTCTGTACGTTTTTCCATAGCTGCGAATGGAGCCCAGCTCTTAGGATAAACGATATCGGCGTCCTTGAATGCCTCAGCCATGTCGTTTGTCTTTGTAAATGTACCGCCGGATTTCTTTGCATTGTCTGCAGCAACTGCTTCTACTTCCGGGAATACCTCATATCCTTCCGGATGTGCAAGGACAACGTCCATACCGAAACGTGTCATCAGGCCGATGATTCCCTGCGGTACAGAGAGCGGTTTACCATAAGAAGGAGAGTATGCCCATGTCATGGCAAGCTTCTTACCTTTCAGGTTCTCGACACCGCCGAATTCATGGATGATGTGGAGCATGTCGGCCATAGCCTGTGTCGGGTGGTCAATATCGCACTGCAGGTTAACGAGGGTAGGCTTCTGCTCGAGAATGCCATCCTTATTTCCCTGTGTTACAGAATCAACAACTTCATGCATATATGCATTTCCCTTGCCGATGTACATATCATCACGGATACCGATGACATCAGCCATGAAGGAGATCATGTTTGCAGTCTCACGGACCGTCTCACCGTGAGCTACCTGTGATTTTCCCTCGTCTAAATCCTGTACCTCCAGACCAAGCAGGTTGCAGGCAGAAGCGAAAGAGAAGCGTGTACGTGTAGAATTATCACGGAATAAAGAGATTCCAAGCCCGCTCTCGAATACTTTTGTAGAGATATTGTTCTCTCTCATAAAACGAAGTGCATCAGCGATTGTGAAGACAGCCTCGAGCTCGTCATCTGTCTTTTCCCATGTGAGGAAAAAGTCACCGTTGTACATTTCCTTGAAGTTAAGCGCGTTCAATTTGTCGATATAATCCTGTAAAGTTTTCATAGTAGTAAATCCTCCTAAATTTTAAGAATATTCTGAATTTGATGGGCAAAAGGGTCTGACCCCTTTGAAATTATTTGCAGTAAAGTGTCGGAAGTGCAGCGTATACAGCAGCGCATACAACTAAATCCTGTTTCCATGTCTTCTCATTCGGTGCATGTGCCTGTGCTTCTGCACCAGGTCCGAAACCGATACATGGAATGCCGTTTCTTCCCATGATGGATACGCCGTTTGTGGAGAATGTCCATTTGTCTGTCAGAGGTCGTGCTTTTCTCATTGCCTCTGTCTCGGCGTTTCCAATTCTGCTCTCTCCGTAGAGGTTCTTATAAGCGTCTTCCAGTGCCTTTGTTACTGCATGGTCTTCCGGGATTACCCATGTCGGGAAGTAGCACTCGATCGGATATACGCATCCTGTGTAGGAAGGACGGTCATAGTTATACATGGAAACGATGACATCGTCGCCGTATTTCTTTACACTTGGGAGTGCGCGGATCTCATCCAGACAGCTTTCCCATGTCTCGCCTGCTGTCATGCGGCGGTCGAGTGAAACGGAGCAGGAGTCGGCAACAGCACAGCGGCTCGGGGAAGTAAAGAAGATCTCGGATGTTGTGACGGTTCCTCTTCCAAGGAAGCGTGCTTCTTTCCACTGCGGATTGTATTTTTCATCCAGCATCTTTACGAGGCCTTTGACTTCGGTTCCGTCTTCTGCATCATTCTCATTCAATGCACGTACATCCTGGAGGATGTCAGCCATCTTGTAGATTGCATTGTCACCACGTTCTGGTGCGGAACCGTGGCAGGAAACACCTTTGACATCGACACGGATTTCCATACGTCCGCGCTGTCCGCGGTAAATGCCGCCGTCTGTAGGCTCTGTGGAAACGACGAATTCAGGGCGTACTTTGTCTTCGTTGATGATGTACTGCCAGCAGAGGCCGTCACAGTCTTCTTCCTGAACAGTTCCTGTTACGAGTACGGTGTATTTGTCACTTAACAGGCCAAGGTCTTTCATGATCTTTGCACCATATACTGCAGAAACAATACCGCCACACTGGTCAGAAACGCCGCGTCCGCCAATTTCTTCATCATTTTCGTATCCTTCATATGGATCGAAAGTCCAGTTGTCAATATTTCCGATTCCCACGGTGTCGATGTGGGCATCGAATCCGATAATCTTTTCGCCTGTTCCCATGTATCCGAGAACGTTGCCCTGCGGGTCGATGATAACTTTGTCAAATTCGAGTTTTCTCATCTCTTCGGCGATGCGTTCGATGTGAGCCTTCTCATCACAGCTCTCGCCCGGGTTTCTTACGATGTCCCGTAAGAATTTTGTCATGTCCGCCTGATAGTTTTGTGCAGCTTCTTTGATCTTGTTAAAATCCATTTTTATACGCTCCTTTTTTATTTATAGAAATAATTGATTTATTGTTTAAACTTATTATTTAGCGGTTGTTTCCGCCCCAGACAATAGATTCATATCTTTCAGGGTCTGTGTCGCCCTCTGTTGAGAAGAGGAGGACTCTTGAATTCTCATCCAGTCCGAGATGTTCTCTTAACTCTTTATATTCATCCATACACATGATGCATGCCAGTGTGCCGAACGGTGCTGCTCCCGATTCTCCTGAAGTGACAGGGGTATCTCCTTTGACAGGAGCTGCCAGCATACGCATTCCCCTTGCAGCTACCCAGTCAGGTGAAGCGATGAATGTATCTACGTGGTTCTTCAGAATATCCCAGGAGATTGTGTTCGGTTCTCCGCAGGCAAGGCCGGCCATGATGGTTACCATATCACCGTCCACGATCTGGATGCTTCCGTCTCCTAATGCGGCTCCTTTATAGAGGCAGGCAGCAGCCTCGGCTTCCACGACGATCACTTTCGGCGGGTTCTCAGGATAACGGTTTGCAAAATATCCCTGAACGGCTCCGGCGAGGGAACCTACGCCTGCCTGGATAAACACGTGTGTCGGTCTTTCACAGCCATATTCCTGCAGCTGTTCGTTGGCCTCCATTGCCATTGTCCCGTATCCCTGCATGATCCATGCCGGGATCTCTTCGTATCCGTCCCATGCGGTATCCTGTACCATGATCCCGTTTTCCGTTTTCGCAGCCATAGCGGCAGCCATACGGACACATTCATCATAGTTATACTCTTCGATCGTAGCCTGTGCACCTTCTGCAAGAATGTTATTCAGGCGGGTCTGTGTCGTGCCCTTCGGCATCAGGACAACGGATTTCTGTCCCAGTTTATTTGCGGCCCATGCGACACCGCGTCCGTGGTTGCCGTCTGTTGCCGTGAAGAAGGTTGCCTGGCCGAACTCTTTTTTCAATTCTTCAGAAGTCAGTACCTGATAGGGAAGTTCTGAGACATCTTTACCGACCTGCTGTGCTATGTAGCGTGCCATTGCGAAAGAGCCGCCCAGCACTTTGAATGCATTCAGTCCGAATCTGTAGGACTCGTCTTTGACATAAACCTCTTTCAGGCCAAGTCTTCCGGCCATCTTGTCAAGCTTTGCAAGCGGTGTGATGCTGTACTGCGGAAAGCTTTCGTGGAAAGCCCTCGCCTTTTCTACCTCGGAAAGTGCCATAACCTTAAGCTGTGCATCGTCTGTCTTAGGCATATGGTTCACTGCCCATTTGATTGTTTCCATGTTTGAAAAACCTCCTTCATAAATAACTGTTAACTGTTCCGTTTCCCGCCTTCTGGTGCGGGGATGTGGCAGGATTATTTGCCCGCATCCATATAGCTGTAAAGTGTAAATTTTGAAATTCCTAAAAGAGAAGCAATCTTGTCTCCGGATTTGGTGATCAGGAAAGCACCTGCATTGTTGAGGTACTGCACCACTGCGACTTTGTCATCCTTGTTCATCAAAGCAACAGGTTTGCCGACGAGTGAAAGTGCCTGTTCGATCAGCGTGTCGAGCAGTTCATTCACGTTATGGGTGATTTTTTGCGGCTGGTTATTTTCATTTTCCTGTTCTTTTTCTGTGTCGGTGCTGATTAATGACTGGATGGCAGTTTCGATAGTGAGCAGTGCGGTGATGTCGTAATTCAGGGAAAATATGTATGCGATCGTGTTGTCCTCGTCCCTGATATACATGGTGCTTGATTTAAGAATACGCCCGTCATCCGTTTTCGTAAGATAAGAGAGACGGTCCTGGATCTGTGAGGGGTCCCGGCTCAGAGTCTCCAAAACGACGCTGGAAGGACCGTCACCTAACTTTCTGTTGGAAATGTGTCCGTTCTCAATGTAGACGATGGAACTTTCCAGTTCTTTCTTTCTCAGATCGTGTATGACAATCTCGCAGGAGCTGCCAAACTGTACGGCCAGGCCGTGTGCGATCTGTTTCAGTAGTTCTAATTTCTGGCTCAAAGTCATCATTCCTTTCGCGTATTTTGCTGCTTCCTGGTTGAGGAATTACCTCGCCCTTAAACCCATCATAGCATAAAAAAAATATAAATCAATACTTTTTCTAAAAATTTTTTAGGTTGCCTAAAAATTATTTAGGATTTGTATTGCAATTATCTTATATTAATGGTATTCTATAGACAACAAAAGCAGTCCAAAATATCTGTTCGAAAAAGAAAGGGCTGTTTTTACAAATATACAAAATATAGTGCGACGTGCAAGGAAAGTAACACCCTTGTAGAATTTGTATACCTGGACAGCTTCAACAGAATTCATGAAAGAAGAAAAGGAGAAGAAAGTATGCTGATTTTAGGAAATGGAAGGGTAATCACACGAGACGGGGAGAATCCGTTTCTGGAGAAAGGTGCCGTGGCGATCGAGGGAACCACAATTCAGAAAGTGGGGGGCCTTGAAGAAGTCAGGGCAGCGTATCCGGATGCGGACTTTATTGATGCAGGGGGAAAGGTGATCATGCCTGCATTTATCAATGCGCATGAACATATCTACAGCGCATTTGCGAGAGGTCTTTCTGTAAAGGGATATGATCCGAAAGGATTTCTTGACATTCTGGACGGCATGTGGTGGACAATTGACCGGAACCTTACACTTCAGGACACATATTTAAGTGCTATGGCAACGTATATTGACTGTATCAGGAATGGTGTCACGACGATATTCGACCACCATGCGAGTTTCGGTTCCATCAGGGATTCGCTCTTTCATATTGAAAAGGCGGCGAAGGAGACGGGCGTGCGCTCCTGCCTGTGCTATGAGATTTCGGACAGGGACGGGAAGGATAAGGCAAGAGATTCCGTCATGGAGAATGCAGAATTCATCAGATATGCACAGAAGGATGACAGCGGCATGATAGCCGGTATGATGGGAATGCATGCACAGTTTACCATCTCCGACGAGACGATGGAACTGGCGGCGGCAAACAAACCGGACGGGGCAGGCTATCACATCCATGTAGCGGAAGGAATCGAGGACCTGCACCACTGCCTGAAACATTACGGAAAGAGAATCGTAGACCGTCTGATGGACTGGGATATTCTTGGGGAGAAGACACTGCTCGGCCACTGTATCTATATCAACGGACATGAGATGGACCTGATCAGGGACACAAATACAATGGTGGTACATAATCCGGAATCCAATATGGGCAACGCCTGCGGATGCCCTCCGACAATGGAACTGGTGCACCGCGGGATACTGACAGGACTCGGAACCGACGGATACACCCACGATATGACAGAATCCTTCAAAGTTGCCAATGTCCTGCACAAGCACCACCTCTGTGACGCGAATGCAGCATGGGGAGAAGTACCGCAGATGCTTTTTTACAATAATGCGAAGATCGCAAACCGCTACTTCAAACAGGAGCTCGGCGTTCTGAAAGAAGGCGCAGCCGGGGATGTCATCATTGTAGATTACAACCCGCTGACACCACTCGGGGCAGATAACGCAAACGGACACATCCTGTTCGGGATGAACGGAAGCAAAGTTGTTACAACAGTTGCAAACGGAAAAGTCCTGATGAAGGACCGTGAACTGCAGGGGATCGATGAAGAAAAAGTAATGGCTGACTGCCAAGAAGCGTCAGGAGCCCTTTGGAAACGAATTAATGGGTAGTTTTTCAAAGGGGTCTGACCCCTTTGCACTCCCATTTTCAGAATATTCAGATTATATAGGAGGTTTTTACAGATGAGTGATATTATGACCCCGATGTCTTTCGGGCAGTTATTGGATTGGATTATGACAGAGCATGAAAAATACGGCACTGTATTCGGAGAGCATGATGCGTATAAGGCGGATGCGAAGTTTAACAGGACCATTTTTGGACGTCCGCTGGAGACACCGGTGGGACCGGCGGCGGGACCGCATACCCAGCTGACTCAGAATATTGTGGCCGCTTATTATACGGGCAGCCGTTTCTTTGAACTGAAGACCGTGCAGATTATGGACGGCGCGGAGCTTTCTGCATGTGTAAGCAAACCATGTATCAAAGCGGATGATGAGTGCTATAACTGCGAGTGGTCAACAGAGCTGTATGTCCCGCAGGCAATGGAAGAGTATATCAAGGCATGGTTCCTTCTGAAAGTTATGGCAAAGGAATATGATCTGGGAAGTATGGACGGATTCCAGTTTAATATCAGTGTGGGTTACGACCTGCAGGGGATTCAGTCTCCGAAGATCGACCAGTTCCTGAATACGATGAAGGATGCGAAGGATTCCGAAGTATTCCAGTCATGCAGGCAGTATCTGCTGGACCATGCAGACCGGTTTAAAAAAGTGACGAAGGAAGACATTGAGTCAATCCAGTCAGAAATCTGTAATTCCGTGACCATCTCCACGCTCCACGGCTGTCCGCCGCAGGAGATCGAGAAGATCGCCATGTACCTGATTACGGAAAAAGGGTTCCACACCTTTATCAAATGTAACCCTACATTATTAGGATACGAATTCGCAAGAAAGACGATGGATGAGATGGGATACGATTACATCGCGTTCGGCGACTTCCATTTCAAAGATGACCTTCAGTACGAAGATGCAGTGCCGATGCTCACCCGCCTGATGGATGTCTGTGCAGAGCGCGGTCTGGAATTTGGAGTGAAGATCACGAATACGTTCCCGGTTGATGTAAAGCAGAACGAACTTCCAAGTGAAGAGATGTATATGTCCGGTAAATCCTTGTACCCACTGTCCATCTCACTGGCGGCCAGGCTGGCAGAGGAATTTGACGGAAAACTGAGAATTTCCTATTCCGGCGGTGCGGACTTCTATAATATCAGGGGAATCGTAGATGCGGGAATCTGGCCGGTAACCGTGGCAACAACACTGCTGAAACCGGGTGGATACCAGAGAATGTCCCAGATCGCACAGATACTGGAGAAAGAAAACGACGTATTTACAGGCGTCAGCGCTAAAGCGGCAAAAATCCTCGCAGAGGAGGCAAAAGTAAGCTCCCACCACCTGAAAGCCGTAAAACCGCTGCCGTCCCGCAAAATGAAACAGCAGGTACCTCTTCTGGACTGTTTTGTAGCACCTTGCAAGGAAGGATGCCCGATCCATCAGGATATCACAACATATCTGCAGTTAGTCAGTGCAGGTGAATATGAAGAAGCAATGCGTGTCATCACAGAGAAAAACCCGCTTCCGTTTATTACAGGAACAATCTGTGCACACAATTGTATGAGCAAATGCACCCGTAATTTCTATGAGGAACCCGTACATATCCGCGCAATGAAACTGGAGGCTGCTGAAAACGGCTATGCAGACTGGCTGAGAACAGTGACTCCTGTGAACGTGACGGAAAAAGGGAAAGCAGCAGTCGTCGGCGGCGGTCCGGCAGGAATGGCAGCAGCTTATTTCTTAAGACGCGGCGGCATGGAAGTGACCTTATTTGAACAGACCGATTCCCTGGGCGGAGTCGTACGCCATGTAATACCCGAGTTCAGGATTGCCGGCGTGGCAATCGATAAAGATGCTGCGATTCTGGAAGCAGCAGGTGTGGAAATCCGCTATAATGTCAGAATCGAAAGTGTACAGGAATTAAAGGAAAAGGGCTATACAGCCGTAGTGCTGGCAGTCGGCGCGTCTGTACCGGGAACCCTGAAGCTGGAAGAGGGAGAGACCGTTAATGCGCTCGAATTCCTTGCACAATTTAAAGACACAAACGGACGCCTCGATATCGGGAAAAATGTAGTTGTTATCGGCGGCGGAAATACGGCAATGGATACTGCAAGGGCGGCGAAACGCACGAAGGGCGTAGAAAATGTTTCCCTTGTATACAGAAGGACAAAACGCTACATGCCGGCCGATGAGGAAGAATTACTGATGGCAGTGGAAGACGGTGTGGATTTCAAGGAACTGCTTGCACCGGTGAAACTATCAGACGGAATGCTGACATGCAAAGTGATGAAACTCGGTGATTTCGATGCATCGGGAAGACGTGGTGTCGTGGAGACCGAAGAAATCCGCGAGGTACCGGCGGACACAGTGATCGTTGCAGTCGGTGAAAAAGTACCTTCAGACTTCTATCAGGCAAATGGAATTCATGTAAATGAGCGTGGGAAAGCCCTTGTAAATGAGGAAACATGTGAGACGAACCAGGCAGATGTCTATATTGCGGGAGACGCGTTAGGCGGGCCGGCTACAGTTGTGGAAGGAATCCGGGACGGAAAGAAAGCAGCCGAAGCCATCATCGGAAAGACACTTACAAGAGACTTTGATAAACAGGCAGATGAGGCAAAGGTTTATGCAAGAAGAGGTGTCCTCAAGGAAACAGAGGAAGGCACAAAAGAGACCGGGCGCTGCCTTGGATGCTCCAGCATCTGTGAGAATTGTGCAGAAGTCTGTCCAAACCGTGCGAACCTCTCCATACGGGTTCCGGGAATGGAAAAACACCAGATTATCCATGTAGATTACATGTGCAACGAATGCGGCAACTGCAGAAGTTTCTGTCCATATGACAGCGCACCATATCTGGATAAATTTACATTATTTGCATCAGAAAAAGACATGGAAGACAGCAAAAATCAGGGCTTCACTGTATTGGATGAAGAAAAGGTAAGCTGTAAAGTCAGATATCTTGGAGAAACCTTCACCTGGACAAAGGGAGAGGAGACAAAGCTACCGGAAGGACTTCAGAATCTGATCGAAACAGTCATTCGTGAATACCCCTACCTGCTTGTATAAAAATAAGCAGGGACGGTATACGGCATAATCAACAGGAAACAAAAGTGCAAAGACAGAAAGAAGGAATGGTTATGAAACGTTTGTTTAAAGGCGGCACAATTGTAAGCGGAGAAGGAATGAAACAGCTGGATATCCTCGTAAAAGGGGAAAAAATTCTGGCAGTAGGAGAAGATCTGGAATTTCGGGATGCCGAGATAGAGGACGTCAGAGGAAAGTATCTGTTCCCCGGCTTTATCGACGCACATACCCATATGGCGCTGGAAGTCAGCGGCACCATAACCGCGGACAAATTTGACACGGGGACAAAGGCCGAGATCGCAGGCGGTACGACATGCATCGTAGATTTTGCAACCCAGAATAAAGGAGAGTCTCTGAAAGAGGCTCTCGATAACTGGCATAAAAAGGCGGACGGTGAGTCCTCCTGTGACTATGCATTTCATCTGGCAATTTCCGACTGGAATGAAAAGGTGAGCGAGGAGCTCGCCCGGGTTGTGGCTGACGGCATTCCTTCTTTCAAATTATATATGACATACGACAACATGATTGTAGATGATAAGACGATGTATGAGATCCTGACCCGTCTGAAAGAACTGGGGGGAATCGCAGGCGTACACTGTGAAAACAATGGTATCATAGCCGCGAGACTCAATGAGGTCCTTCAGGAAAAAGGGAACCGTCTCGACACGGCGGACTATCCGGGCACAAGGCCGCCTGCAGCAGAAGCAGAAGCAATCAACCGTCTGCTGAAAATTGCAAAATGCGTAGATACACCGGTCATAGTCGTACATTTAAGCTCTGCGGAGGGCTACCGTGAGATCCAGCATGCAAGGGAAGACGGGAAGACGGTATATGTAGAAACATGTCCGCAGTACCTGCTGATGGATGAAAGTAAGTATTTCCTTCCCGACGGGGAGGGGCGTAAATACATGATTGCCCCGCCGCTTCGTAAAAAGAAGAACCAGCAGGTTTTATGGGAGGCGCTCTCGGAAGGGCGGATACAGACGATCTGTACCGACCACTGCAGCTTCGATACCGCACAGAAGAACATGGGAGCGGAAGACTTTTCCAAAACACCGTGCGGAATGCCGGGAGGGGAAGAACGTCCTGCACTGATTTACCAGTTCGGGGTAAATGAAGGGCGGATTACGCTGGAACAGATGTGTAAATATCTTTCAGAGAATCCGGCAAAACTGTATCGTATGTATCCGCAGAAGGGTACACTTTCACCGGGAAGCGATGCGGACATTGTGGTGTGGAATCCAGAGACGGAGTGGACGATTTCGAAAGAACACCAACAGACGAATATCGACTACTGCCCAATGGAAGGCACGAAGATCAAAGGACGTGCCGAAAAGGTTTTCCTGAGGGGGCAGCTGGCCGCTGAGAATGGAGAAATTATAGCAGAGAAAACCGGCCGGTACGTGCCGCGCGGTATTTCATAGGCCGCGGATGTGACTCACCAGGGACTCCTGATGGTTGTCCAGATCGTTGAAAGAAGATTAAGGATATCGTTTATGGTAAAGAATTATGAGGAAGGGCTTCTGACAGAACAGGACTCTCTGTCAGAAGCCCTGCATATAAACAGTAAAAACCCGGTTATTTCTGTCACGGGGGCCGGTGGTAAAACAACGCTGATCAAAGCAATGGCGGAGGAATACAGGAAAAGGAAGATACCTGTCATAGTAACGACTTCGACCCATATGCTGGCAGAAGACAGGCCGTGGTTTCTTACGGAGCCGTCTGAAGAGAAGGCGGTACAGATTTTGAAAGCAGAAGGAATGGTGTGGGCCGGTCTGCCGGCAGAACACGGGAAAATAAAGACACTGCCTGAGAAGTTTTTAGACCGTCTGCTGACACTTGGGTATCCGGTACTGATCGAAGCAGACGGCGCGAAAAGACTTCCGATGAAGGTGCCGGCTGACCATGAACCGGTGATCCTGCCAGAAACAACCCATGTACTCTGTGTATATGGTCTGGATGCGGTCGGAAGGCCTCTTTCGGAGGTATGTTTCAGGACAGGTACCGCGGCGGAAATCCTGGATATGAAGATAACTGACCCGGTTAAGGAACGTGATCTTGCAAAACTAGCTTTTGATTCCAGAGGCGGCAGGAAAGGCGTCCTGCCATATATGGAATACCGGGTCATCCTGAATAAAGCAGACAATACAAAAAGGGAACAGACAGCATACCGGATCTGCCGTCTGGCAGAAGCACAGGGGCATACAGGAATCACGGTACTGGCCCGGGGGAACAGTAACCAATAAAGTCATTAAAACAAGAGGAAGGTAGCAGGAAATGAAAATACTAATCAAGGGGGCAGGTGATCTGGCAACAGGGATAGCCTCCCGCCTGTACCGCAGCGGGCATCAGATCATTATGACGGAGATAGAGGTCCCTCTGACTGTACGCAGGATGGTTTCACTGTCCAGAGCCGTTTATGAAGGGGAGGCAGTCGTTGAAGATATGAGAGGTGTTCTTGTATCCTCAATGAAAGAGGCACTCACCATCATGGAGGCGGGGGATATCCCGGTCATTGTAGACCCGTGTGCCCGGACAGCGGATGGATATCAGCCCGATGTAATCATAGACGCGATTCTTGCAAAGAAAAATTTAGGGACAAAAATTACAGACGCACCGTTAGTTATCGGTGTCGGCCCCGGCTTTACGGCGGGGGAAGACTGCCACTGTGTCGTTGAGACAAAGCGGGGGCATACGCTGGGCGATACGATTTACGAAGGCAGTGCCATTCCCAATACAGGTGTACCGGGAAATGTCGGGGGATACACGACAGAACGCCTGATCCGTGCAAGTGCTGAGGGCGTAATCGAACCTCTTGTGTCAATCGGCGATGTCGTGAAAAAAGGGCAGGCCGTGGCACTGACTGGCGGAAAAGAAGTTTGTGCGAAGATGGATGGTATTGTCAGGGGCATGCTCCAGCCCGGGGTCCGGGTATGGGAAAATCTGAAGATCGGAGATATCGATGCGCGGTGCGAAACATTCCACTGCTTCACCATTTCCGACAAGGCAAGGTCTGTCGGAGGAGGCGTGCTGGAAGCCGTGACAAGGTTTGAACATATGCGCAGGAAATACGCGGTCATCATACTTGCCGCGGGAAGAAGTGTACGGTTCGGAGAAAACAAACTGCTGGCGGTCGTTTCCGGAAAGCCGCTGTACCGGCATACGCTGGAACGGATGCGTGCATTCCAGGATTATCCGCAGTATCTGGTGACGGGGTATGAGGCAATAGCAGAGGAGGCAGAAAGACAGGGGATCAGGACTGTAATCAACAAAGAGCCGGAGCTCGGCATCTCCCGTTCTATCCTGCTTGGCCTTGAAGAATGCCTGAGGCAGAATCCGGATATCGAGGGAGTTCTGTTCTCGGTCTGTGACCAGCCAAATTTAAAGACGGCCACAATACAGAAAATTTTGAATATGGCAGGCGTGCATAAAGGTCGGATCATCTGCGCGGGAAATCCGGGCAGGCCGGGAAACCCGGTACTGTGGGACCGTGCATTTTTTGACGACCTGCGTAACCTGACAGGCGATAACGGAGGAAGACAGATCATGTCAGGACTACAGGAAAAAGTCAGATATGTAGAGGCGCAGCCAGAGGAATTAAAAGATATCGATCAAAAAAATGATTTGCAGGAATAAGGTCCGGGACCGACGGACGGCCGCCGCAGGCGCGGGTTTCGCTTGCGAAACTCTATGAAAGAAAGGAAGGTAATATCATGATTACTGTTCATGTAAACGGAAAGGATTATCAGGCCGGACAGGATAAAAAATTGATGCGTTTCTTAAGGGACGATTTAAGGCTGACATCTGTCAAGGACGGATGCAGTCAGGGCGCATGTGGCACCTGTACGGTTCTGGTGGACGGGAAGGCGACACGCGCATGTATCCCGATGCTTTCTAAGTTAGAGGGGAAGAAAATTGTAACAGTCGAGGGATTATCAAAGCGGGAGCAGGAGGTCTATGCATATGCATTTGGCCGGGCAGGTGCGGTGCAGTGCGGTTTCTGTATCCCCGGGATGGTGATGTGTGCAAAAGGCCTGATCGATGTGAATCCGGACCCGACCCGTCTGGAAGTCATCGCTGCGATACGCAATAATATATGCCGCTGTACGGGATATAAGAAAATCATTGACGGTATCCTTTTAAGTGCAAAAATGTTCCGCGAAAATCTGCCCGCCACGGATGATGAAGGCGTGGTGCTTGTAGGGGACGCCATCCGCAGGATCGATGCTTCGGAAAAGGTGCTTGGAACCGGGGAATACCCTGATGACATCTATCTGGACGAGATGATCTACGGAAGTGCAGTAAGGTCGGAATACCCGAGGGCAAGGGTGCTTGCGATACATAAAGAAGAAGCAGAAGCACTGGAAGGTGTGATCGGGGTATTTACCGCGGAGGATATTCCGGGAAATGTCAAGGTCGGACATCTGAAGCAGGACTGGGATACGATGATCCCGGTAGGTAAAGTCACACATTACCTAGGCGACGCTATCTGCCTTGTGGCTGCCGAGAATCAGGATATACTTGAGAGGGCGAAGAGTCTGGTAAAGGTCGATTACGAAGTACTCGATCCCGTTCTGGACCCGTTTGACGCCATGAAGGAAGGTGCGCCGCTCGTGCATGAGTCAGGCAACGTCCTCGCACATGAACACCTCGTGAGGGGAAATGCGGATGAAGTCATTGCCGGATCGAAATATCAGGTCACAAGGCATTACGAGACGCCGTGGACAGAACATGCATTTCTTGAACCTGAATGTGCGGTTGCCATGCCGTTTGATGACGGTGTGTTCATCTATTCCACGGATCAGGGAACCTATGATACACAGCATGAGTGCTGTATCATGCTGGGCCTTCCACCAGAAAAAGTGATTGTGGAAAACAAATTAGTCGGCGGTGGATTCGGCGGAAAAGAAGATGTCAGTGTACAGCATCATGCGGCACTGCTGGCCTATCTGACGAAGCGGATCGTAAAAGTAAAGCTGTCCAGACAGGAGAGCATTGTAGTACATCCGAAGCGCCACCCGATGTGGATGGACATTACTACGGCTTGTGACGAGAACGGTTACCTCACGGCAATGAAGGCAGTCGTTGTCTCGGATACAGGGGCGTACGCATCACTGGGGGGACCGGTCCTGCAGAGAGCCTGTACCCATGCCGCAGGGCCTTATAACTTCCAGGTCGTGGATATTGATGGAAAAGCAGTCTATACAAACAATCCGCCGGCGGGGGCATTCCGCGGGTTCGGGGTAACACAGACCTGTTTCGGCTCAGAGCGCAATCTGGACCTGCTGGCTGAGATGGTGGGCATCTCACCGTGGGAGATCCGCTACCGCAATGCAGTCCGCCCGGGACAGGTGCTTCCGAATGGACAGATCGCCGATGAATCTACCGGTGTGGCAGAGACACTTGAAGCAGTAAAAGAAATTTATGAGAGCGAGCCATATGCAGGCATCGCCTGTGCCATGAAGAATGCAGGAGTAGGAGTAGGACTTCCCGACTGGGGACGCTGCCGTCTGCTGATCAGGGACGGAATCGTAGAGATACATGCCGGGGCGTCCTGCATCGGTCAGGGACTCGGAACCGTGCTGACCCAGGTCGTTTCAGAGACACTGAATCTACCGGTTGACAAAATCAAATACTGCCGTCCGAATACGGCGGATTCACCAGATTCCGGTACGACATCCGGTTCCCGCCAGACTCTGATCACGGGGGAAGCGGCAAAAAGAGCCTCCGAAAAACTGTTGGAAGCTTTGAAGACAGAGACAATGGAGGAACTGGAAGGCAGTGAATTCCTTGGAGAATATCTGGCAAAAACCGATAAAATGGGAAGTGACGTGCCAAACCCGGTATCCCACGTGGCATATGGTTATGCGACACAGATGTGCGTCCTAAACGAAGACGGCACCATAAAGAAAATGGTAGCTGCACACGACGTAGGCAAGGCAGTCAACCCCGTCAGCGTAGAAGGCCAGATAGAAGGCGGAGTCGTCATGGGAATGGGATATGCCCTCACAGAGCAGTATGAGATCAAAGACGGATATCCGGTATCCCGGTTTGGCACACTGGGCCTGTTCAAAGCCGACAAAGTACCTGAGCTTGAATCCATCATAGTAGAAAAACCCGGAGTAGACGTCGGATACGGAGCCATCGGAATCGGAGAAATCACCTCCATCCCCACCGCCCCCGCCATAGCCGCAGCCTACTACAAATGGAACAAACAATTCCAAACCACCCTCCCCCTTACAGGGACTCCATACGAAAAAAAGGGGAAAAATAAATAATAAAAGACAGCATATCAGCAATTATCAAGTACTTGCTTAATTCTGTCGGGGCAATAACTGGGAACGAAATTTCATCTTCCAATTGGATGAACCAGCCTGCCGGGGAATGGAAATGTACCCGCAAGGATGCGTCTTTGCACCATTAATGCCCCTTCATCAAAACAGAAACCGGCACATGAACGAACGGCAGGACCACCAGTCCTGCCGTTCAGCCGACTTAGCAAGAATGCATCAGCATTCTCGCGTTTGTCGGCGATGTTCATCGTGCCGGTTTCCGTTTTGATTTAGGGGCATTTATCGTGCAAACCCGTATCCATGCGGGTACATTTCCATTCCCCGGCAGGCGTCCGGTATATCTATAAGAAGTAAATTTACTTCCCAGTCCCCCGCGTCATTCCGGACACGAGGTATTTCCGGAGGATGAGTGCCGTGGCCGCAGGTGGTACGATTGCGAGCAGCCCGGCTGCGGCCGTGATCCCGTATTGTATGGAGTCCTTCACCATGAACTCGCTGGTGACGATGGACACTGGTTTCGTCTGGAAAGAAGAGGCAAGGATCAGCGGAATCTGGAACTGGTTCCAGGCGCTCAGGAACATGATGAGTGCACTGGATATCACGACCGGGTAGGCAACCGGGAGCAGAATCTCGAAGAAGGTCCGAATCCTGCCGCAGCCGTCCACACGGGCGGCTTCTTCTATTTCCACGGGTATTGTGCTGAAGTAATTAAGCATCAGCCAGACACTCATGGGCAAAAAGGAACTTGCATACACGAGGCTGAGCCAGAAGATCTTATCCAGCAGATGGTAGGACACAAAGATCCTGTAAAGGGGGATAACCGTGGCAAATACAGGGATTACCATTGTGATGAGGACTGCATTTTTAATCAATTTCTTTCCCCTAAATTCCAGTCTGGCAAGCGCGTAGGCGGACATCATAGCGACCGGGAGGCCGATCAGGAGGGTGATGCCGACCGCCTTGAGGGAGTTTGACATTCCCTGAAACAGAATCTTACTCTGCCGTGAGGAGGTCGTGAACAGGGTGATATAATTCTCCCAGTTCACCTTGCTTGGCAGCATCTTCATTGTGTTCTTGAACATCTCAAATTCAGGCGTCACCGAGATTAAGAAAGCCCAGACAAAGGGGCCAATTGTGAATACCAGAAAAAATGCCACAACGATGACATACAATACTTTTCCGCTTTTTGTTTTCATTAGTATTCCACCTCCCTCGTCAGGTTCTTAAGATAGAAGAATCCGAGCACTGCAGAGATCAGCATGATAATATAGGTCAGGGCACTGCCTTTTCCGAAATCAAGGAACGAGAACGTGGTGAGGTAGCTCTCGATCAGAAGGTTCTTTCCGAGGTCGCTGTATCCGGCAAGGGCCACGATCTCATCGAAGATGTTGATTGCCGTGATGGATGCGGATGTGATCCCGATCCCGACAAAGGGGACCATGAGCGGTCCTGTAATATGGCGGAATGCGGACCATCTTCCTGCACCGTCGATCCTTGCGGCCTCATAAAGGTCGTGCGGGATGGCACGCAGGCCCGCGAGACATACAATAGCCGTAAACGGGATACTGCGCCATGCGACGACGAGTGCCACGACAAAGAGCAGGAGGAAACGGCGGGACATCCATTCGATTGGGCTGTCGATTACGCCAATGCCAATTAGCAGCTTATTCATAAAACCGTAACCCGGATAGAAGATAAAACGCCAGATAATCCCATTCACAACAGGCGGCAGCGCCCAGGGAAGGACGGCCGCGGCCATCAGGACACCGGAAATCTTCGTATCCACATTCAGCATGAGTGCCACACAGATACCAAAAACAGTTGTGATCAGAACGACCACAACGAGTAAAAAGAGCGTATTTTGAAGACTGTACCAGAACGAATCAGATTTCAGTACGGCCTGATAATTCGCCCAGCCTACAAAACCGGTATCCTGCGGGGCAGTCAGCTTCATCTTCTGCATACTGTATGAAAATGTCTTAATGATCGGGTAGTACACAAGTACTGCCATGATAATAATAATCGGCAAAAGGAGCGCAATGCCCAGCGCTCCTTTGGTTTTTCTCTTCATGTATTCGATTCTCCGCTTCTTTTGCCTTGTTATTCTTCATTGCCGGCTAATTCGGTTACCTTCTTATCCATCGCGTCGAACGCTTCCTGTGCGGAAATCTCTCCGAGCACCATCTTGTTAACATTGTTGTAGATAGCATTGCTCATCTCAGAGTAATAGGACGGGATTCCGTTCGGGAACGGGGATTTAATCAGCTTTGCCTCTTCGAGCATGGCTCCCGCATTCTGGATCGTTCCGTCATCGATCAGGTCACTGAGCACAGCGTTTCTTGTAGGAATGGAACTGTTTGCCTGATACAGCTCTTTCTGTGTCTCTGCCGAAGTATACCATTTCACGAATTCTTTAGCTGCATCCTTGTTCTCGGAAAACTTCGTAATGCCGACTGCTTCCGGAAGAGGCATCGTCTGCGGGGAAGTCTCGTCTTTGCCCGGCAGGAGGATCGCTTCGATCTGTCCTACCACGCTGCATTCCTCTTCGTTGTTGCTGATGCCGACAAACTTTGTAGGCCCTACCATAAAACTTGCCTCACCCGCCGTAAGCTTGCGGTAGGCATCCATGCCGGATGCAGTCTTGGAGGCCGGGTCTGTGAATCCTTCGTCGACCAGTTTCTTTTCAAATTCAAGGGCATCACTGACGGCATCTTTATTCAATGTTCCGTCATCATTGAAGACCTGCCCGCTTCTGGAAAATGCCATCCACATCATGGAGGTTGTAGCGGATTCATCCGCATTCATCGGCATCGTATAAGGATACTCCACGATTCCGGCATCTTTGATCTTCTTCAGTGCATCATATACTTCATCCCATGTCTGGGGGGCCTTCTCGATTCCGGCCGCCTTGAAATGTTCTTTGTTATAGTAGGCAATTCTGTAGTCATTGGCATAAGGCACTGCCAGTACCTTCCCGTCAATGGAAAATGTCTCAAGTGTTGGCATATCTGCCTTGTCTTCGTCGGTCATCTCAATCTCTTCGAGCCATCCGGCGCTGTTCATCTCACCGACCCATGACCAGTCGACCTCTATTACATCAGCAGCGGCTGTGCCGCCTGAAGCTGCGATTGCAACCTTATCACGGATATCATCCCAGCTGACCACATTCATAACCACGTTGATTCCGCTGTCCTCTGTGAATGCATCTAGCATGTCATCACTCGGCACGGCCCATTCCGGGACCATAACCGTGATTTCTTTTCCCTCAGTTTTTGAATCTTCTTTTGGTGATGCCTCTGCACCTTTTTTCGAACTGCATCCTCCCGCAAGCGTTCCGATTAAGGCTGTGCACAGAAGCACACTTAACAGTTTCTTTTTCATAAAGCCCTCCTTATGTGTCAGGATTCGACACATTTTTTATCCATGTCCTTTCAGTATATCCAATTCAGCATCCGGTTTCAAGACACAGGATGGATTTCATGATAATTTATTCACATATATCAGGCGCTTTTATTGATTTTATCTATATACACAATCCCATCTACTCTACTCCGGGTGCAGGATGGACTTCTGGTACTGCTTCGGCGACATTCCGAGGGAACGCCGGAAGATCCGTATAAAATAATTGATATCGTTGTATCCGCAGGAAGCGGCAACGGTCGTGATTGACAGGGAAGAGGAATTAATCAGTGTGACCGCCCTTCGTATACGTACCTGATGAATATAATCAGTCAGGGTGGTCCCGGTTTCTTTTTTAAAGAGCCCGGAGAGGTAGTTTTTACTCATACTGAACATCTCCGCGAAAAATGCGAGACTTAAATCTTCTGCATAGTGAAAGTCGATATAGGAAATGACTTCCTTCACGACCTTGGAGTAGCCGGACATAGAATGATTTTTCACCATCAGGCAGTATTTGTGTACCATATCTGTAGAAAGGTGGTCCAGCGCCCTTTCTGTCCGGGCTTCATTGATCAGGATGGCAAATTTCCCGGAAAGGTCGTCGATATAAAGCGGGGGCACCCCTCCGGATTCCACGGCCTTGCGAAAGAGTGTATTCAGGATAATGACCCCATGCCTTTTATTCTGCAGGGCGTTGTCTGATCTGGGCCGAAGCTGGAAGGTCTGGAACTTCTGGTATAATTCATGAGCGCTCTTGTCATCACCTGCGGATACGGCAGCCAGCATCTGGTTCTCCACCTCGTAGCGCTCCTCAATTGTACTGACAGAAATCTGCGGCCTCTCTCGCAGCTTTAAAATCATGGGGGAGTTTTCCATATAAAGTTCATTCTTGTCTGGCAGGTGCGAGACTGTATATTCCGTGTGGAACAGTCCCTGTGACAGGTTTAGAACGAGAGACTCAAAACTCTCCATATCGGGGAGTACCGGCGTGGAGTCATAAAAGAGCCGGATGTCCTGATACAGCTGGTCCGGGATGTGCATCCGCTCCATAACCTGCTGTACCTGTTCCTCTGGCGGCCTGCTTTCAAGATAAGGGCCGATCACAAAATGAGGAGATTCGTAATCATACAAATACTGGGAAGGGATATGCAGGAGCATGTGGAACATCCCGAAAGCATCTTCATATCGGACGAGCCTGCCGGGTGTTATGTATTGTTCCAGAAAAACCTGAAGAGTCTGGTAATTATAGTCCTCATATAGACGAAGACGCAGTCCGTTGTCAGTCTGGGAGAGATTCGAGTTATCTTTAAAGATTACACAGCAGCCTACATTACAGGCAGTGACAGCCTGACAAAATAGTTCCAGTTGTTTATGTTCCATAGTTTGCCACCTCGTAAAGGAAATATATAATTCGTCAAAATATGACAAAATAGTTTGTATTTATAAAATAGCATAATATTGTGCTAAAAACAATGGATATTATTATTCTTTTATAGAGGAAAAACGGGTATGCTAACTATATCAGAAGAGAAAGAGAGGACATGGAACAATGAGTAATCCCTTTTCAGATTTTAGTAAAAAGAAAGAATATCTTGTCTGCATTGATTCGGACGGATGTGCCATAGACAGCATGGATATCAAACATATCCGCTGTTTTGGGCCGTGTATGATAACAGAATGGGGGCTGGATGCCCACAGGGAGGAAATCCTGAAGCGCTGGAATCAGGTAAACCTCTATTCTATGACAAGAGGGATCAACCGTTTCAAGGGCCTTGCGGCGGCTCTTGAGGAAGCGGACCGGCTATATGCAAAGATCGAAGATGTACAGACATTTGTAAAATGGACGGAGGATTCCGATGAGCTGTCTAATGCAGCGCTTCAACAGGCGATTGACGAAACGGGCAGTATTTGTATGAAAAAGGCACTGAACTGGTCACGGGAAGTAAATAAGGCAATTACGGAACTGCCGAAAGAGGATATCAGGCCATTTGAACATGTTCAGGATGTCATCAGGAGGCTTCATGAAACATGTGATATAGCCATTGTATCCTCGGCCAATTATGAGGCTGTGAAGGAAGAATGGACGAGATTCGGACTTCTCACATATGTGGATGTTCTTCTGGCGCAGAATGCGGGGTCCAAGAAAAGCTGTATCGAAAGGCTGCTGACTTATGGATATGCGAAGGAACATGTCCTGATGACTGGAGATGCACCGGGAGACATGGATGCGGCACAATCAAACGGTGTCCTGTATTATCCGATTCTCGTATCCCATGAGTCCGAAAGCTGGGAACAGCTTGAGGCAGCGGTGGAAAAGGTGAAAAACAATACATTCCAGGGTGAATATCAGGCGGGACTGATACGGCAGTTTGTGGATAACCTGACGAAGCCATAACAAAGACGAGGCTATAACAAATTAAGAAGAAAGAAACAGATAGAAAATATTCTTGAAAGAGCAGGAGGAACCAACATGGTAAATTTAAAAGAAAAACCTTATTATCTGAACGAGGAACAGATCCAGTGGGTGGAAAACACGATTGCGGGGATGACCACGGAGGAAAAAATCGGGCAGCTTTTTGTCAACATGGTATCAAACGAGGAAGAAAGAAAACCGGAGAACATCAAAAAGATTCTGGATACCTACCATCCGGGGGCAATCCGTTACCACAATGCGCCGAAGGAAGAACTGTGGGAGATGGCAGACTGCCTGCAGAGGACGACAAAAATCCCACTTCTGATTGCATCGAATTGTGAAGCAGGCGGAAATGGCGGAACACAGGGGGGGACGCCGATTGCAAACGGGGCGGCTATGGCAGCGATCGATTCAGAGGAAGCAGTATTTAAGATGGCGGAAATATCCGCACGGGAAGCAGCTGCGGTAGGATGCAACTGGAACTTTGCACCGATTGTAGACCTGACCTACAACTGGAGAAATACAATTGTGCAGCTGCGGGCATTCAATGATAATCCGGACGATGTCATCCGTTATGCAAAGTCATTTTTTAAGGGAATGAAGACGCAGAATATGGCTACCTGTATGAAGCATTTCCCGGGAGACGGAACAGAGGAAAATGACCAGCATCTGATTATGGGAATCAATGAGTTCGACTGTGAGAAATGGGACCAGACATACGGTAAGGTTTACAGGGAACTGATTGAGGAAGGAGTCATGACAATCATGGCCGGACATATCGCACTTCCCGCATATTCTAAGAAGCTGTGCCCCGGCATCAAGGATGAGGATATCCTTCCGGCAACACTGGCACCAGAACTGATTACCGGTCTTTTAAAGGGGCAGCTGGGATTCAACGGCCTTGTTGTAACAGATGCTTCCCACATGATCGGAATGTTCGGTGCGACAATACCAAGAAGCCGCCAGGTTCCGCAGGCAATAGCGGCAGGCTGCGACATGTATCTGTTTTTCAATGACAGGGAGGAAGATTTCGGTTACATGATGGAAGGCTACAAAAACGGAACGATTACGGAGGAACGCCTGCATGATGCACTTCACAGGATCCTCGGTGTGAAAGCGGCACTGAACCTTCACACACTTCAGAAGGAAGGCGCTCTGACAGCACCGAAGGAGAACCTCTCAGTGGTCGGGTGTGAGGAACACCACAGGGCGTCAAAGGAATTCGCTGATAAGTATGTGACACTGGTGAAAGACCGTCTGCACTACCTGCCGATGACACCGGAAAAATATAAAAGAATAAAACTGATGTATATCGGTTCGGAGGCTACCGTGATCGCGGGTATGAAGTTCGAGTCCAATGATAAGAACATCATCGCGGATATCGTTTCCCAGCTTGAAGAAGCAGGATTCGAGGTGGACTCTGAGGTCCCGGCAAAGAAAGGTAAAATAGAGGAGTTTAAAAAGAACTATGACTGTGTACTCCTGATTCTCAATGTACAGGGATTCGCCCAGTACAATACCATGCGCGTGAAATGGGATGAGCCTGCAAAACAGCCGTGGTATATGTCAGAACTCCCGACATTCGTGGTATCCTTAAGCAATACAAACAACCTGATTGATGTGCCGATGGCAAGATGTTACATCAATTCTTATATGGACCATCACGAGAGCTTCGCGGCAACACTGGAGAAGATGATGGGCAGAAGCGAGTTTAAGGGACGGTACAATGAAAATGTATTCTGTGGAAGATGGGAGACAAGATTCTAATACAAGGATCATTTCAGGAGGGAAAGAAGATGAATGAAAAAGCAGTAAAGCCATTTGGGCTGAAAGATAAAATCGGCTATATGTTCGGTGATTTCGGAAATGATTTCACATTTATATTTTCCAGTACTTTTCTCATGGTATTTTACATGAAGGTGCTGGGTATCAGCGGGGCGGCCGTGGGGACACTATTCCTTGTGGCTAGGTTTGTGGATGCATTCACGGATGTAACAATGGGCAGAATCGTGGATACATGCAAGCCGGGAAAAGACGGGAAATTCAGGCGCTGGATCCGGATCATGGCAGGTCCGGTGGCAATTGCCAGCTTCCTGATGTACCAGTCATCTCTGGCAGACGCTTCCATGACTGTAAAGATGATCTATATGTATGCTACATACATCCTGTGGGGCAGTATCTGCTATACCGGGATCAATATACCATATGGTTCTATGGCATCTGCGATCACAGATGTCCCGGAAGAGCGTACCGCACTTTCTACATTCAGAAGTATCGGTGCAACACTGGCACAGCTTGTTATCGGTGTGGGCGGTCCGATGATCATCTATATGACCGATGCAGCCGGCAACCAGGTTATCCGGAATGACGGGAAAATTTTCCCGGTAGTTGCAGGAATCTTCTCAGTATGCGCGATTATCTGCTACATCATCTGCTACAAGTGTACGACAGAGCGTATCAAGATCCAGCCGGACCCGAATGCGGAGAAAATCTCCCTGGCAAAGACGTTTGGAGCGATTTTCTCCAACAGGGCGCTGCTTGGGATTATAGGCGCAGCCATTTTCCTTCTGCTGAGTTCGCTGATGCTTTCCAGCGTCAACACCTATCTCTATGCGGATTATTTTAGTAACATAAAGGCACTTTCTGTTTACAATATGATCACGATGGTATGCTCCTTGCTCATGGCGACAATTACAGGAGTCGTTGTTAAGAAATACGGGAAAAAAGAATCAGCGGCCGTTGCAACCATTTTTACAGGGGCGGTTTTCCTTGCACTTGGCTTCCTGAATGTAAAAAACGTATGGGTATTTGCTATTGCGGCAGCAGTTGGCTACCTCGGGGTCAACTACTTTAACCTGATTATCTGGGCAAACATTATTGACGTCATCGATGATGTGGAAGTAAAAAGCGGTAAAAGAGAGGATGGAACGGTCTATGCAGTCTATTCTTTTGCAAGAAAAGTAGGGCAGGCACTCGCAGGGGGACTCGGCGGGTATGCGCTTGGCATCATTGGTTATGCATCTGCCGCAAAAACCCAGACGGCAGAAGTATTAAGCGGCCTTTATAAGCTGGCAACGATTGTCCCGGGAATCCTGTTTATCTGTGTTGCCTTAATGCTGATCTTTGTATATCCGCTGACAAAGAAGAAGGTAGAAGCCAACGTAGAATTCCTCAGGGCAAAGAGAGAGGGAAAGAATCAGGCATAAAATTGTACTAGAATCAATAAAAATTTTTATAATGCTTTCACGGAAAATTTAGTATGGTAGAGATATCAAAAGTGAAGGAGGAAATATACTATGGCGGCACATGTACTTGATGAGGCGAACCGCTGCCTGAACTGCAAAAATCCGCAGTGCCAGAAGGGATGTCCCATCGGCACTCCGATACCGGAAGTCATCCGGCTGATGCTGGACGGCCATCTGGATGAAGCGGGCTGGAAGCTGTTTGAGAACAACCCTCTGACCACGGTATGCAGTCTGATCTGTAATCATGAGAAACAATGCGAGGGACACTGCGTACTCGCAAGGAAAGGTGCACCGGTACATTTTTCTACAATTGAAAACTATATCTCCGGCACGTACAGTTCTAAAATGGTAAAAGGCCCGGCACCGTCCAACGGGATGCGTACAGCCATTATCGGCTCTGGCCCGGCAGGGCTTACCATAGCCGTACTCCTTGCCAGAAAAGGCTATCAGGTAACCATATTCGAAAGCAAAGATAAAATCGGCGGGGTGCTCCGTTACGGAATACCGGAGTTCCGCCTGCCGAAAAGTATACTGGATGACTTTGAGTACCGGCACCTGCTTCTGAAGGGAATTAAAGTCAGGCCGAATACAACGATCGGAGGTGCCATCACGATTGACGACCTTTTAAGAGACGGCTACCGTTCCATCTTCATCGGTACCGGTGTGTGGCGTCCGAATGCCCTGCATATCAAAGGCGAGACGCTGGGCCACGTGCACTACGGCATCAACTACCTGAACAATCCGGACAGTTTTCACCTTGGTGAGAAGGTTATCGTAATCGGGGCAGGAAATGCGGCGATGGACGTAGCCAGAACAGCGCTGAGGAAAGGAGTCAGGGAGCTTCAGTGTTTTTCACGGGAATCCACGGCGGCAGCAAGCCGGCATGAATTCGATTATGCGGTATTAGAGGGCGTCGAATTCATATACCTGAAAATTCCGCTCGAAATCACCGATGAAGGGGTCATTTTTGCCGATGCGAGAGAAAATGAGGACGGTACGGTAGAACAGATTCCCGGTACAGAAAGATTGTACCACGCTGACAGTGTCATCATCTCAATCAGCCAGGGACCACGGAACCAGCTGGTGAACACGACTAAAGGCCTGGAAGCAAACCCTCGCGGTTTACTGCTGGCCGATGAAAAAGGCCGGACCTCAAGGCCGGAGATTTTTGCAAGCGGGGATGTTGTAAACGGGGCACGTACTGTCGTTGAGGCGGTCGCCCACTCCAAGACAGTGGCAGAGTCGATGGACCTGTATATGAGGGGGATTTCCTCTTAAGGTATATTATAACAAATTCTGGAAGTTTATGGATTTAACTGACCTGTATTCTACTAAGAAAGCTGTCGCTTCACGAGTATTCAATCATGATATACTTATCAGTTGATGCGGCAGCTTTTTCAATTAGTAATGAATCATATTCAAAGTCAATTTCATAGAAAAGAAATTAGTGATTTAATCAGCCATTTTCTACCTTCTTCTGCACTTGGGGTGTTATGTTCTGTAAAACCGTGACCAACCTTTGGGGCTACTCGGTGGATGACTTGTACTCCTGCCTCTTTTAGTATTTTGGCATACATGTCTCCGTCATTACGTAAGCTGTCCATTTCACAAGTTTGTATTACAGCTGGTGGAAGAAGAGTGATCATATCTTTATTTGCTGCGATGGGGGAACAATCTGCAGTTTCTCTCTGTTTGGCGCTCGCGTAAGCTCTTCCCAGGCATCGTAGATTATCCATCATATTAATCCCTTCTGGTATAAAACGTTCTTCATCTGGGATGAGTTCTTTTAAATCCAGCCACGGGTGATCCAGCACTTGCGCACGAAAACTCCAATTTTTCTGATTTATAGTTCTTAAACACAGTGCAGCTGCAAGATTGCCACCGGCACTTCTACCGCCAACGAAGATTTTTTGAGGATCAATCCCAAATTTTTCAGGATGTGTTACCATATAGTTAATGGTTTCTATTAGATAATCTAACTGGCTTGGATATACATTATCCGGACTGAGTGGATAATCCAATGAATATACATTCATCTTCAGTGTTTTGGCCAATTCATGACAATAGAAATTACCATCTTCTATTGTTCCCCATGCAAATCCGCCGCCATGAATATCGAAATATACCGGAGCTGCTTCTTTGCCGGAAGAGAAGTGATAAATGGTTCGTTCTTGTCCATTTACAGAGAATGTTATATGTTTACCATAATATGTCCAATCAGCTTTTTCTGATTTAAGTTGTTCCATTACAGCTGGCTGCATTTTCTTTACGACTGAAATTGCTTTTTGTCTTTCTTTATCCATTTTTTACCATCCTAAAATTATTTATAATAAATATAGCTGAGCAATATTATTGTTACTCTTCAAAATTTGTACGGTTCTTTTCTACATCTTTTCCTGATTACGTTCCAGTAAAATTTTAGTATTTTTAGCAGCCTTTTTGTTATCCATTTTAATCATTAAAAATGGAATAATAGCTAATAGGAACAGTACACTAGGGAGTATGTTTATAACTGCATTCATTGCTAGTTTTACAGGTGGTGTCTGTTGTGCGTTAGTCTTCAAATAGTTTCATTAGTACTTTTGCATATACTTCATGTCCCTCGACAGATGGGTGATTAATTCTATTGGCAAGAAGTTCTTCCCAAGGGCAGCCGGCGCCCTTTGCAGCGTTCCAAACAGCTCTTACATCAGCTAAGCATACTTGTTCTTCCTGCGCAGTCTCCCGTATTTTCTGAGCTCTCTGCTCTGTCGTCGGATTACATACTGTCGCAGATGAATCTGAAAGTAGTTTATTAGGAAGATCACCATTAGGTGTAAGCAGAATAATGTCTGCGTTTGTTTTTCTCTTTAGTTTTTGTACCATTTTGCGTAATAAAGTCTTATAAACTTCGGCATTACCAAACTTATCATCATCCCAATTTAATGAACCGTTAATTAAAACTAAATCTGGACTATAGCGGACCACATCTCTGTCTAATCGGTTCATCATTGACAGCATGTTGTCTCCAGCGATGCCGGCATTGATAATAGAGACAGACGTAAGTTCATATTGATCAATTAATTTTTGCCTGAATTTCTCAATATAGCTTTCTCTGGCATCATAGATTTCGACTACAGGCAATCCTCCCATGTGCTCAATTTCCATTCTTATTTCTTCGAGGTCCACACAAGACTCAAGTCTTGTGAATAGTGATTCCATCTGTTGCTGAATTTCTTGGGTCATGATACTTTCAAAATGTCCCGCTGTGACAGAATCACCAAGTGCTACAATTACTGGATTTTTACGCTCCAGTCCGTCATCATCTGTAAAACCAAATAGACTACCAGCCATACCAGTATTCGTCTTCATCTTTTGGATAAATCGTTCCGGTTTTACAGGGCTTTGATTTGCAAACTTATCCGCACATTGCATAAATATGTCTGAATAAGGCTGCCTGATTCTGAAGGTTGTTTTCATTTTACCCTCCTTATTTTCGATTTTAATAAATACGATATAAATAGTTATATCAATATGCAATAAGTATAAGGTGATTTGTCTATTTGTGAAATGGAGTAAGTAATTATAAAAAATGGATAATTATATACTTTAATTTTCATTACATGAGTTCGAATAGTACAATTATTAAATTATTTTTTAGTATAAAATAATTATATTAATGGTTATTCACTTTATTAGATGGAGGATTTAACGTATGAAGATGGATTTTTCAGCAGTAATTATTTCGGATAATGAAGTTCTTTCGCCAGTAGATTATTTCCGTTATCTGCTGCTTTTAAAAGGGAAAGGTTTTTACCATATAGAAAATAAGACATTTGAACTCTCACAGCATGATCTCGCATTAATTCCAATAAATGTAGAAGCTGCTTTCAGTTGTGATCCACAAAATAGCTTATTATTTGGCCTGATAGAGCTGAAAAATTTTGAGTCGGCGATACTAACACCTTATGTTTTTCCGGCTAAAGATACCGCACTAATACATAAGCTTTACGATCTTGGTCTTGAAAATCATGATATTACTCTTCCATTTTATGAGAATATAAATGAATTAATCAATCAGCTTATGTTTACTGCACTGGTTGCTGTCGGCAGCCGCCTGCGTAAAATTAACGCAGAAGTATTTGAAGTGATTAATGATATAAATAAAAATTATACTAATGCTGATTATGATGTGAGAAATGTAATTACAATGACGGGATATACCATGAATCATTTTCGAAAAATGTTTCGTGATGAAACTGGCTTGACTCCAAATGAATTTATTACTAGAAGACGCCTCGATCATGCCGGGGACCTCTTTCGCCAATTTAAGGACAGAATTCCAATTAAGGAGATTGCTTTTCAATGTGGATATACAGACCCTTATTATTTTAGCCGAATATTTAAAAAACGTTATGGAGTTTCACCACAACAGTACATAATAAAACTTTGATGGATTGAAAACCATTTATACTATTTGAAGCCGTATAAAGTTTATTTTGTACAATAAACATATCTCAAAAATACATGTCCTTGCGTAAAAATACAATTATACTCTATATCAGAAACAACAAATGTTGTTCCGGCTATTGAAAAGGAGCAGCAATGGTTAACAAAAGGAGGAAATGATTGTGGGTAACAATTCAAAACAAGAAGACGGGAGACTTTCAGTAGGACGTCGAATTTGCTACGGTTTTGTAGATGCAGGCGGAGGATTTTCGTTTACTATGGTGAGCTCTTACCTAACCGTATTTTACACAGATGTTGTAGGTCTTACACCTGCGGTAATCAGTATTATCATGCTGGTTGCCCGTATCTGGGATGGCATCAATGATCCAATGATGGGGATGATTGCTGAGAAAACCCGTACAAGGTGGGGAAAATACAGACCATATTTGTTATTTGGAGCTCCAATTCTTGGATTATTAACAGTATTAACCTTTACTTGTCCCGGGTGGACAGGACCGGCACAGATCTTTTATAGTGCAATGACATATATCCTTTGTGGTATGTGCTATACGGCAACAGGAGTTGCAGGAACGGCTCTTGCAAATGTACTTACTCGAAATAATCAGGAAAGAATGGTTCTGATTTCATTCAGAGGTGTGATTTCGCAAATTGCTAATTTAATTACAAGTGCGGCAACTATGCCTCTGATTTTATTCTTTGGTAATGGAGATGCATCAAGTGCAAGAGGATATTTCAGCGCAGTTGTCATTTATGCTATTTTAGGTACGATTTGTTACTGGATTACATTCGCCGGTACAAAGGAAGTGATTGTTCCGGAAGTGGATGCTCCCAAAGTTCCAATGCTTGATAGTTTGAAGCTTGCTTTTAGTGACAGCAATATTCGTAAACTTTTAATCGGATACCTTCTTTATATGTGTGGTATCTTCTTCAGAATTGGAGTTATGGTCTATTTCTTCTTATATGTAGTTGAAAAACCAATGTGGCTTGCGACAGCAGGTGTTGTGATGACGGCTGCGATGGCAGTACCGAACTTTATAGCACCATTCCTTGCAAAGAAATTTGAAAAGAAGAAATTGATGATGGCCTGCTTAGCTCTGGGCGCAGTAGGTGGCGGAGTCTTATTCCTTGGAGGAAATATGATGAGCCTGCCGCTTATTCTCATTGGAACAGCCGTATTCCACGGATGCGGAGGGGCTGTTGGAACATTCTCGTATGGATTAATTGCAGAAATCGTGGATGATATGGAAGTACGTACTGGAAAACGGGCAGACGCTGTTGTATTATCAGTCACTTCATTCTCTGTTAAAGTAGGAAATGCATTAGCAGGCACCGTAGGAGTTCTTCTTTTAGGTGCTGTAGGATATGTAGCAAATGCCGTACAGTCACCAGAAACAAAAATGGCTATGAATGCTGTAATTAATCTTGTACCAGCGTTATTGCTTTTATTAGCAACTATTCCCTATTTCTTTATCACCATGAGTAGAGAAAAAGCAGCGAGAAATCAGGAAATTCTTACAGCAAAACACGCAGGAAAAGAAGCCGAATAATAGAGACTTGTGCTTTGGAAGATTAAAAAGGAGAAAACGAAGAAATATATGGAATAATCAAGTTTTCTCCTCTTTCTTCTGATTTAACTTCCGATATTCATTCGGTGACATATGAAAAATTTTAGTAAATTTGCGATTAAAGTGGCTTGCATCAAAACAACCGTATTCCTGTGCTATTTCTGTAACACTCATCTCGCTTTCTAAGAGAAGGGAAGCAGCTTGTTTCATGGTGATTTCATTTACAAAGTTCACAAATGATTTTCCAGTGTATTTATTTAGCAGACGGCTTAAATAAGATTTGTTATAGCCAAAAAAATCAGCAGTTGTCTGAAGCGAAATATTTTTGGCATTAACAGTAATATATCCGATCAGTGAAATAATCAAATCATTTGGCTTGTCATTGTATGGATCGGCAACAACGGCCATTAATTCAAAGTTTCTAAGGATATGAATAAAAATCTGCCGGACAATGAGGGCAACACATTCGTTATATAAATAATCCTTATCACTGCGTTCCAGATAGATTTGATACATCAGTTCATGCATCCACCGGTCAGATCCGGTAGGATAGAGGATATACGGTGTCACGGAATGCGTGTATAAAATACTTTCGAAAAACTGCAAAAGTGTTGGAAAACGGTTCATCAGCTGCATAAAAGATTGGTCAAACAACTTCTGACTCATTAGTATATTAATAACAATTGTGTCATCGTCTGTAGCTGAAACCGCATGAATGGCATTTGGCGCCAGAATACAAAGGTCACCTGTCACCATTTTAAGTTCCTGATCTTCGATAAAATGAGTACATACTCCTTTATATACATAAATGAGCTCTACAAATTCGTGGTTGTGGAGAATCGGGAAACTATAACGACTGTGACGAATAATCTCTACACGATCGTCTGGTGCATGAAAAACATTGTACGCAGTAGAATCGTCCAGATTGTTCCCCGCGTGGCGGTGATGCTGCACCATTATTTTATAAGTTTCTTTTATGTGAGGATCAAGCTGCTCGAATTCGCTATAAGTCATAGGCTTTATAAAATACTGTTTGCCGCTGGCTTCGTAAAATTTTTTGTATTCGATTTCCAAAGAATCAAGCTGATAAAAATTTTCGTACATGATAAGGGATACTCCAAATCGGGAAAAATTTATTTTTTAGTTTTCGATTTTATCATAACCCTTTTTAATGTGGATAACAAGACTTATATTTTGTTTGTTTTTACAGGACATATAGAAAAATTATAGAAAGAACCTGCCATTTGGCTGGATCGAGGAGGAGACGTAATAAATGAGTTTAGAAGTATATGATTTAAGAGTAGAACATCGAATAAATCCTACAGGGATTGATTCACAGAAACCAAGATTTTCATGGAAATTAAAAAGCAGCAAACAAAATGTGAAACAGGAGACATATCGTATTCAGGTAGCTGCTGATGAATGCTTTGAACATGTGATTTGGGACAGTTGTGAAGTAAGGTCAGATGCTTCACAAAATGTCAGATATGCCGGGGAAGAGTTGAAAAGTCTGCAGAAATTATACTGGAAAGTGAAAGTGGAGGCTGCAGGTGACTCGGCTGAAAGTGAAATGGCAGAATTTAAAATGGCAATGCTTTCTGAGGATGAATGGCAGGCAGATTGGATTGATGTATCTATGCCAGATGAAGATATTGAGAAAATGCAGCCTGCTTCAAATCTAAGAAAAGAATTTTCAGTGAAAAAAGGATTACGTCAGGCCCAGATTTGTCAGACGGCTCATGGCCTCTATGAATTCTGGATTAATGGGGCACTGGGAACAGATGAAGTATTCAAGCCTGGTTTTACAAGTTATTATCACCGCATGCAGTATCAGATATACGACATTACAAACCTGCTGGCAGAGGGCCGCAATGCATGGGCAGTTACTGTTGCCGACGGGTGGTGGCGCGGTATGTGCGGCGGGTTATACCGCAATACATTTGGCTACACATTGCAGTTTTTAGGTCAGATTATACTTGATTATGAAGACGGATCAAGAGAAATTATCGGAACAGATGAATCATTTAAATGGGCACAGTTAGGCCTTCGAATGAGTGATATGAAGTTTGGTGAGATCTTTGATGCAGCTATGGAGCCTGAAAACTGGAAGAAACCGGGATTCGATGATTCTTCATGGATGCAGGTCAGAAAAGCAGAAGGGGAACATTTAGAAAAAAGTGTTCTTATTTCTCAGACAGGACTGGCAAGTAAAGAAAAAGAACATTTTAAACCAGTTATTTTTACAGATACACAAGGGGATACCGTTCTTGATTTTGGGCAGAATCTTGTTGGTTATGTAGACATGAAATTCAAGAATTTAAAACGTGGTCAGAAAGTTACGATTACACATACAGAAGGTTTGAAAGATGGTGCTTTCTATTTAGGAAATGTGTGTACCGCGCTTCAGGATAATACGCATTATCAGCAGATTGATTATATTGCAAGAGGAGATGCCGAAGAAAGCTATAAATCGTCGTTTTCAATCTCAGGATTCCGTTATGTCAAAGTGGAAGGGGTTGATTTTGAAAAAAACCAGCCAGAATTTGAGGCAATTGCAGTTTATTCAGATATGGAACAAACAGGTGATTTCATATGTTCAAACGATCTAATTAATCAACTTGTGAAAAACAGCCGCTGGAGTCAAAAAGGTAATTTCCTTGATGTTCCGACAGATTGTCCGACCCGTGAGCGAAGTCCGTGGACAGGAGACGCACAGGTCTACGCGAAGACAGCATCCCGCTTTATGGACGTGTATGCATTCTTTGAGAAATGGCTAAAAGATGTGAAAACAGAACAGTATCGTAATGGCATGGTTGCAAACTCTGTTCCGGCTACAACGTCCATGCATTTTGCTGAAGAGGTTGAGAGACTGATACGTGAAGATAAATGTGGATTTATTATCCCGGGTATTGCGGGGCCGGACGGAAAGCCGGGGATGTTTGACGGTTCTTCTGGATGGGGGGATGCAGCGACAATCGTGCCGTTTATGATGTACCTGTGCTATGGAGATGTTCAGGTATTAGAGAATCAGTATGAAAGTTCAAAAAAATGGGTGGATTATATGCTGACATCTGCAAAAGATGAAAATCCTGAAAGATTAGATCGTCCTGAATATCATACATTTTGTGATGGTGTCAGAGACGCAGATTATATTTTTGATACAAAATTTCACTTTGGCGAGTGGTTAGAACCATTGTCAGAGGAGTCGGGAGATCCGGCCAATCAGGATATGTCTTCTGCAACAAAACCCAATGATGCAATAGTGGCAACCGCATACATGTACTATTCATCAACATTGGTTGCACAGATGGCAGAGATACTTGGAAAGGAAGAAGATAAGACATATTACGAGGAAAAAGCAAAACAAATTAAACGCGTATATAACAAATACTATATACAGGAAGATGGAACGATTATAGAGAACAAACAAGCATCCTATGTACGTGCTCTTCAATTTGGATTATGTAACGAAGAGAATAAGAAAAAAGTTGCGGATAAATTAATTCAGGCAGTAAAGGATAATGGTATGTGTTTAAACACGGGCTTTTTGTCAACACCATTCTTATTATACCAGTTAGTGGAGAATGGCTACACAGAGGAAGCATACCAGGTTCTTGAACAAACAAAGAATCCAAGCTGGCTGCATGCAGTAACATTAGGAGCGACTACTATTCTGGAAGAATGGGCAGGACTCGATAATCATATTAATTCATACAATCATTATAGCTATGGAGCAGTATGTGACTTCTTATTCGGAGTGACATGTGGAGTACAGCCATTACTTAAAACACCGGGATACAAACATTTTGAAATTAAACCGATTCCTGGTGGAACACTTACTTTTGCAAAAGCAGAATTTGATAGTCCATATGGTATGATTCTTTCCAAGTGGAAGAAAACGGAAAAAGGATATGTGTTTAACTTTGAAATTCCAGTGAATACAACCGCTTCGGTTGAATTGCCGGATGGAACGATTCATGAAATTGGAAGTGGATCATATAGTTACGAAATATAATAAGAATATTTTGGTGGATTTTAATCTCCGCGCAGAGTATAATGAAAAAGACTTAAGTTAAGAATGCTCATTATACAGGAGGGTGATATTATTATGTGGAATCGAATGAGCCTAAAAATGAGGGCCAAACAGGCGTTCCGGAGAAATTACTGGTCAGCTGTTGCCGTAGCGCTGGTCATGTCAATCATAACAACAATATTTTATGCATCAGGTTCCAATGGCGCTCGCGGACGCCATTCCTTTTACGGGGGAGGCTATTTCTCTGAATCTTCTCTGATCTATGCCACAGTCATAGCTACGGCAGGGGTTCTCGGAGCGGGGATGGTTGTATTTGATGTATTTGTCGGAAATGTACTGATTGCAGGAGGCTGCCGCTTCTTTGTACTGAACCAGACCGAACCGGTTACGGCAGGAACCCTTGCTTACGGATTCAAGTCGGGAAATTATGGTAATATCGTTCTGATTATGTTCCTCAGAGACTTGTTTACCGCCCTGTGGTCGCTCTTATTCATAGTACCGGGTATCATAAAACACTATGAATATCTCATGGTGCCATACATCATTGCGGAGAATCCGGGAATGCCGAGAGAAGAAGCCTTCCTCATCAGTAATAAGATGATGATGGGGCAGAAGTGGGAGGCATTTGTACTGGATTTGTCCTTCATCGGCTGGGGCATCCTCACAGTCATGACAGGCGGGATTGTCGGTGTCTTCTATGCAGAACCATACCGTCAGGCCACATTTGCGGAATTATATTCATTTAATCGTGCAATGGCATATCAGAACGGATATATCAGATAAACGGACAAAAAAAGACGGGAAATGTCAGCCAAAACATTTCCCGTCTTTTTTGCGTTTTTAAATCAGTACATATTTCAAAACGAACAATATGGCCAGTATATACATAAGTAAACTAATCTTTTTCTCTTTTGCCTTTCCTGTTACAAGATTGATGACTACATAAGAGATAACTCCGAATGAGATGCCTTCGGAAATGCTGTACATAAACGGCATTGCAATGATACAGATGAATGCCGGGATGGTCTCTGTGTAATCTTCAAAGTCAATCTTAACGATGGATGTCAGCATCAGGAATCCTACGATAATCAGCGCCGGTGCAGTTGCGAACGACGGGATTGCAAGGAAGATCGGTGACAGGAACAGGGACAGTCCAAAGAGCAGTGCAGCAGTGATACTTGTCAGTCCTGTACGTCCGCCTTCAGATACTCCGGATGCACTTTCCACAAATGTAGTTGTCGTAGATGTTCCGAGTGCGGCACCAACAGATGTTCCGACAGCGTCTGCCATAAGGGCGCCCTTGATCCTCGGGAGCTTCCCGTCTTTGTCAAGCATATCAGCCTTGGATGCAACACCAATGAGGGTTCCAAGCGTATCGAACATATCTACAAACAGGAATGCAAACATGATGATTACGAAGTCCAGTGTAAATACCTTTGAGAAATCCATGTGCATGAATGTCGGCGCAAGACTCGGGACAGAAATACCTGCTGAAAAATCAGGGAGCAGGCTGAACCATCCGGCCTCTGGTGTCGGTTTGTATATTCCGACGAGCTGACAGACGATGCCGAGCAGCCAGGTGATCAGGATTCCCCACAGGATATTGCCTTTTACCTTCTTTACAAGAAGGATGGCAGTGATCAGAAGCCCGACAAGTGCCAGCAGCACCGTAATCCCTTCTGTGTTGAATGTTCCGTTCTCGATGGAACTCTTAAAGGAGAATACGCCAACCAGTGTAGAGGAATCTACAACGATCTTGGCATTCTGAAGTCCGATGAATGCGATAAATAATCCAATACCTACAGAAACAGCGTGCTTCAGATTCATAGGAATCGCATTAAAGATTGCTTCGCGGACATTTGTCAGTGACAGAACGATAAAAATAATACCTTCAATGAATACTGCACTCAGTGCCATCTGCCACTTATATCCCATACCCATGACTACCGTGTATGTAAAGTAAGCATTCAGTCCCATACCGGGAGCCAGAACAAATGGGTAATTGGACAGGATGGCCATCAGGCAGGTCGCGATAAAGGCTGCCAGGGCGGTTGCCGTAAATACAGCCCCCCGGTCCATTCCCGATTCAGCCAGAATGTTAGGGTTGACGGCCAGGATGTAAGCCATTGTCATAAATGTCGTAATACCCGCCAGAATCTCTGTTTTAACGTCTGTGTGATTTTCTTTTAGATGAAATATTTTGTCTAAATTCATAATTCCCTCCTACCTCCACTCCCCGGGAAATCTTCCCTGTGAGCTAATCATTTTTTCTAGGTTGATATTCTAAGCAGTCAAAGCATGCCTGTTATGGCAGATGCCGTCCTGCGCCTGACGCAGGCGTGAGTTTCTCGAGAGAAACTTATGTTTTACACACCTCCTTTTTCCTGAATTCTGGCTGTTGGCTGCTGTTGTATCTGATGCCGTATGTAACTGTTCCTGAAGCAGAACAGGTACGATGATTCTAAATGGATGAGATGATAGGAAATATCTGGATACAAAAAAACTACCGGACTCGTCTATATTTCCCTGCACCATGATCCATACGGGAAATTTATAGACAGCTATTACGGTAGCTGGTAGAGACGCCCAACCAATTATGGGCATATATAAATTTACGACCTAAAAATTATTTAGTTTATCTAAAAATTCGTTTGGAACCTATAATTACCATACACTATTTGCCGGAAAAATGCAATCCTAAATTGAAAATTAGTTGTGAAAATTATAGTGTATGACCAAAAAAGAAGAGAGAAATTGTGAAAAAGTACTAAATAAGCGGGGGGGTGAAAAACAGTCAGGGAACTTATCTCAGATAAAATAGGCTGGGGCAGGAAAAGGAAAGGACTGCTGACATGTCATACATGCAGCAGCCCAGAGAAAAGGGAAAATCTATCTGAAATTGTTAATTGTAAGTTTTAGGCGAAGTCCAATGGCCGCAGATGCACGCTGCAAGTGCAGCCATCGTCTTCTGTTTTTCATGTATATAGAATAACAACCAATTGTGAATGCATTGTGACGAGAAATGGAAATATTTATTAATTTAATATAAGATATTTATAAAAGGTGAAAAAGAGGAATAGAGATAATTGAATCCGGACAGGGAAAGGGGTATAATTCTTTTATCATATTTGCGGCGAAGAATGCATTATGTATGACGAGATAAAACAGCAGGAGTGGAGATTTATGAGAAGAATGGAATTTACGATGGACAGGGATGGGTTAGTGAAGATTGGAGATCAGGTGAATGTGATTGAAGGGAAACTTCCCAGTTCCTATTACTACACGATAGAACATGCGATTGCCATGAGCGGGAATTATCCGAACCGTGAAAGGCTGAAAACAACCCGGGGAACCGTAGTGGATATTCAGTCCAGCCTCATGGGGAAATGTGTAATATTGGAATTCAATGAATAAAAAGAGGCTGCCGTAAAATGTGAAGAACTGTCAGGATACTGCCCGGACCAGAGTCAGGGTCAGGAAAAGCCTGTACAGAACTAACATTTTGCAGCAGCTTCTTATTTTTTATATACAATATGCATACTGTTGCTGACAGAGTCCTGCCAGAAGTCTTTCTTCTTCTCATACATCTCATGGAGCCACTGGATTGCAGAATCCATTCCCTCATCTGACATCGGGAAAGATGCATGCTCTTTATTTTCATCTGGTGTCTTGTCAAAGGACCAGGGCTCGGGATAGACCGTGACAAGAAAGGTCTCTTTATCAGCGGCGGCTTCAAAATAGTATCTCATGCCTTTGTGACAGCCGGAGAAGGGCTCCTTTTTCAAACCCGGGACGGGGATCAGCTTTTTATCAATCATGGGTTAATTCCTCCTTCCGAAGTATATGGTAACGTGAACATTATAGCATAAATTTTAAATTGGAAAAACATTTTAAGACTTTTAGGAGATATATGTGTGATATACAAGTTACTGTTCACTCCCAATGTCAGTTAGTTAAGGATGGGTCTGGGCAGACCTAAA